>JAAEOP010000693.1 GCA_024223125.1 Chloroflexota bacterium | reverse complement strand
TCCATACTGGCCATATTGATTTCTGCATCTCCATGCACCATCCACTGAGCCAAATATTTGCCGCAGCCCGCACCTTGAGCAATCCCAATGCTGGAGCTACAGCTAAGCCAGAAGTTTCGCACACCAGCAGCCGGGCCAACCAGAGGATTGCCGTCTGGAGAATGGGCAATAGCACCATTGATGACTCGCATGATGCCTATATCGGCAAAGAGCGGCACACGCTCCATCACCCGTTCCAACCAGGGCATAATCGGCTCATACTCAGCTGCAAATAGCTCGTTTTCTGATTCCCAAGCGGGGCCTCCACTGTCCGCCCACGCCTCACGGGTGTGGCTGCGTTCATATAAGCCAATCAGGCCAGAATATTGCTCCTGACGATAGTAGGCTGAAGGGTATGGATCGCGCATGACGGGCATTTCTTCATCCCGTTCAGTAAAATCTTTCAGGGGTTCCGTCACCAAGTATTGATGTTTCATATTGGTCATCGGCACATTTACCCCTAACCAAGCACCGATACGGTCGGCGTAGCAGCCGCCGGCGTTGACCACATGTTGGCAAATGATGTTGCCCTGTTCTGTCAGTACCTCAAATTCGCCGTTGGGTCGAATATTAATGCCTGTCACTCGATTGTGGCGCACAATGGTTGCACCCATATTGCGCGCCCCAATTGCCATTGCATTACAGCAGCTTGTGGGATCAACATGCCCATCATCCAATGTCCAGGCTCCAGCCAAAACCCCTTCGGTGGTTACAAAGGGGTTGATGCGGCGAATCTCTTCAGGGCTGATAATTTCCATGCGAATGCCGATGTTTTTGGAGATACCGGCCACCAGATGAAAATAGTCCAACTCCTCTTTTGTGGTGGCAAAACGAATGCCGCCACAGCCGTGCCATCCGGTTGCCTGCCCTGTCATTTCTTCCAGTTTTGGGTATAGGGTATTGCTATGATGATGTACTTTGGCCATATTGTAATCGGCAATAAAGCTGGGGCATTGTCCTGCAGCGTGCCAAGTTGACCCGGAGGTCAGTTCCCCTTTTTCTACCAGAACAATATCGTCCCAGCCTTCTTCGGCCAGATGGTAAAGTAATCCCACTCCCATCATACCGCCACCAATAATAACTACTCTTGCTTGTGTTTTCATTTCAAATTCTCCCTTTTTGATTGTGATTGTATTACCAACGGCCGTTTCCCGG
>JAAEOP010000692.1 GCA_024223125.1 Chloroflexota bacterium | reverse complement strand
CCTCGTCTGCATTCCCCACAGCGGCAACGCCTGCCACCGCAACGCCCCTTAGCGGGGGGCAACTAACAGAAACAGCCCGCTATCAGGGTCTGGCCGGAGCTTATGCTCAAGGTCAAGTGCCATCGGTTGATCCACAAGCCTTGTCCGGGAATACGCCAGCCAATCAAGCCGGGCCCCAAACCGGAGGCGTAAGCCCCTCATTGCCCGCAAATAACCTTAATGCGGCGGTGGTTAACCCCGGCAATCCTAATCTGGGCATGGCGGGCGGCCCCAATTATAGCGGCCCAGTCCACGACCCCGATGCGGCTTTCATGAACCCCGGCAATGTTAATGCTGGCATGGCCGCCGGGCCAACCTTTAGCGGACAGAGCCCGGAAGAGTTGGCTCAAGCTCAAGAATTGGCTGCTCTTGAAACCAATGTAACCGTTCAAGCCGATCTGGTGGCCTTTGAGATCATGACTCAAGTGGGGGCCACCTTAGAAGGGTATCGTGACCCGCAGCAAGCCTTTGAAATGTTACAAAACCTGCCCCCGGAAGGCTGGCCGGCCGTTGAAAAAGCATTTAGCACCGCCTTTGACACTGATTTTGATACCTTTATGAAAGAAAGCCTGCGGGGGGTAGAAGTTGACCAGTATGAGGCAATTAAAGCCGGAGATGTTCTTAAAGCCGATGCTCTGGCTTTGTTCAATCAAGTGCATGTGGGCGGCGGCGATCCTGAATTTGTTGCAAATATTCTGCGCAATCATCCTGACCCAGCCGGGGTTGAACAAGCTTTTGCCGAATTTTTTCAGAGCTATAACTCTTACGACAAGCCGATTGATCAATTTGGGCTGACGCCAGAAGAGGTGGATGGGTACTCCCTACGGTTTCATCTTGAGCGATACTTGGGGGGGGCAAATCAGGATCGCTTTAACGCCTTGTTAGAGGGCAACACCGAGTTGGCCGATGCTTTTGCCCTTAAACAAGCCATTGAAAACAAAGACCTGGATGCCGTTCAGCAGATTTATGCCCTTAACGAGCAAGAAGCGATGACCACCGCCCT
>JAAEOP010000691.1 GCA_024223125.1 Chloroflexota bacterium | reverse complement strand
GTGCGGACGGTTTTGGGATTTTTTTCCTCCGCATCATCCGACTTCACCCGAACCGCTGCGCCGGGGCCTAGAAGGTCGCTGATCTGCTGGGCTAAGATTGGCGTGATTGTGGTACCTGTTTCAAGAAAGCCAATAATATCTTTTGTCAAGACTTGGTTCGTGAGTTCCGCCGGTGTCGGGTCTACTTCCTTGGTAGAGGCTGGACGCCGACCGACATAGATTTCCACCGCCTCCAAGCCGAGTGTTTCAGAGAGCCTTTTAGCGTCGTCTTTGTTAAGGACGCGGTCTTTGAGGAATAGGGGGCTAATCCTAATCGACCCATAAGTATCCACCACGGAATGGGGTACGGCAATATCTTGGGCTAAAGTATGACCGGTGAGTGGATCGATGGGGGTACGTGCCGTGGTCGCTCGACCCGTTTCAGATATGATCTGAATAGGGGTGTCGGGCCCCAAGATATCGCTAATCTGCCAAGCTAATGTCTCCGTAACCTTGTGCCCTTTTTTTGCCAGCACCACAATATCCTGGGCCAGGACTCGGCCAGAGAGTTGAAGTTCGAAATCCCGATCCGCTAAGGGGGTGTTTTTCGGTAACGGTATTGTTTGGGTGGTAAATTGGCTGGCCAGCACTTCTGTCTGGGCCACAAGCTGGGCATAAGTGCGTTTGTCTATTTTGGGTGCTTGCATACGCTACTCCGCATTTTCTATACTGGCAGCGCTAATTGTGATAATCGTTGCTGGATTTCCCATTGGTTGTTTACCTGATTAGGGCTAAGGACTAAATAACTATTCCCAGTACATCCAAATTTCTAGCTCAGAGGGGGTTTGTAACCCCCAACGCCGGTTACAAACCGGCTAGGAGCGATACAAATTGGATCTACTGATTCCATTTGTACGTTATATTGACCTGATTTGCGGCTTGAATCGGGACAGTTTATTTAATTCCCAATCCTTAGTATTGGCCATGCTCAATATAGAAGGGATAAACCAAGTTTGCGCGGCTATTCGTGGCGCGTACCTCGTAATTGATTTCAATCAATAATCGGTTGGGCTGGGTTCGGTCAAAGACG
>JAAEOP010000690.1 GCA_024223125.1 Chloroflexota bacterium | reverse complement strand
CAAGGCAATCTGTACGGCATTGACAAACGAACATCCCAAATTGGGCCGCTGGCTTTTCCCTACCAAACAGAATTTGAGGGCCTGTTGATGTGTGGCGCCAGCACGACCAGCGGCCATGGCGTCGCCGGCGTAACCGCTTCCGGCTTGGCCGTGGCTCGAAAAATTCTCAAATGCCGCACAAAAGACCTACTCCAACAAAATGGTCCCCCACTTAACATATATCCATCCGAAGACATATTGCAATGGCCGGAAAATTTGCGAACTCGGGTCGAGCAGCATCAAGCTCAAATAGGCTCTACTCCGTTAGAAGCCAAATCGTTGGAGATGGCCACACCCGGATAAGGCAGCTCCTAAACAATACGTGTCAGTAGAGCTATGTTTCATGCTCTGAGAGGGTGCGCCATAATATGGCGAGTAACCCTCGGCACCGGTTACAAACCGGCTGGGAGCGACACAAATTGGATCTACTGAGCCTTGCCTTCTACGTCACAGAAATTATCGCCTCTCGAATTATTTCGACTATCTTATCCACCTCATCTTCGTTGATAATGAGTGGCGGTGCCAGCTCGAGAATATCTCCCACAGCCCGGCTGAATAACCCCCGGTCTATGCAGGCATTTTGAATCTGGGCGCCGATACCGGCGGGTGCTTTGGTTTCGCGGTCGGCTACAAATTCAACTGCACACATCAAACCCAGGCCACGGACTTCGCCCACGCCAGGAAATTCCAGCAACGTTTGTAACCCCTCAAGCAAGCGCTGCCCCATTGTGGCGGCCCGGTCCACCAGATTCTCCCGCTCCAGAATTTCAATATTCTTCACAGCCACAGCACAACAGGTTGGATGACCGGAATAGGT
>JAAEOP010000689.1 GCA_024223125.1 Chloroflexota bacterium | reverse complement strand
GCCGTTGGCGGGTACAGGTCGAGTTAACCCGGCGCTGGCTGGCCCAACGTTCATACCTGTAATTTAGCCAAACTGTTGCTTTGAACGGTCGGGATGGGTTGAGGAACGGCCGTGATCTGTTGTACAATTCACTCCCCCAAGGTGCCCGGCGCTTATAAACGAGTGTGCTACTCTAGCAGACTTGGTAATGAAGTGCCGGGCACCTGAATAGTTACCATAAATAACAGGTGTAGTCTGTAGTCATGATGGATAAAAGAGGTATATACCATGAACGAAATAATTGCCGAGCCAACTCTGGTCGTCGAGCCGCCCGACATCAGCCACATTGTCACGGAGGATGATGAGCCAGTAGATAACATTTATTCAGCCAAACAACAACGTCTGCTGGTGGAAACGCTGTATACCTCCTGGCAGCCGGGTCGCCCCTTTGTAGCCGACGCCAATGTGGGCATTTTCAGCGCCGTCCACCAGCCACCCCGGGTGCCGGATATGTTTTTAAGCCTGGATGTAACTATTGCCGAAGATTGGTACGCCAAAAAAAATCGCTCCTACTTCATGTGGGAATTCGGTAAACCACCAGATGTCGTTGTTGAGATTGTCTCCAATAAAAAAGGGGGCGAAGCTGATCGTAAATTGGACGATTATGCCCAGATGCGGATCGCCTATTATGCAATTTATGACCCGTTGCAACTTATCCAGTCAGATGATTTAAAAGTCTATGAACTGTACGTGAGCCAGTACGTTCCCCAAGACGACAACTTTCTACAAAAGATTGGCCTGGAGTTAGTCTTCTGGGAAGGCGTATACGAAACTAAAGAAGGTGTATGGCTGCGTTGGCGCGACGCAAACGGCGTACTGTTACCCACCGGAGCCGAAGCGGCGCAGGCAGCCCAAGAACAAGCCAAACAAGCCCAAGAACAAACCGCACAAGCCCAAGAACAAGCCAAACAAGAACGTGAGCGAGCCGAGCAAGCAGAACAGGTAGCTGACGAGATGCAGTTACGCGCCGAACGGTTAGCGGCGCAGTTACGAGCCTTGGGGGTTGAACCAAAAGAGTAGGCTAACTTCCTGAGCATCTGTCCGAAGATTGGTTCAATCTTGAAGATTGAGCCAATCTATTAACGAGACCACAGCCATGAGTGTAGAGACCATAAGTGTTAACTTAAGCGAAGACCTCGCAGGTTTTAACGCAAAACCTCAGAGGGGCGTAGATCATTTTGGAAACCTGCGAGGTCTTAAGTTAACGACAATGGTGTAGAGACATTGTTAGGTGAAATTTCTATTGCCCAGTTTTTCCCAGTATCTTAAAAATGGATTGTTAACGGCCGTGTACATATCTCACCCATGAAACGATGGTCAGGTTGGTGCATTATTTGGCTGGCAATAACATTGGTTGCTTGCGGTCAAACAAAAGTCAAAACTCCGACAGCTACGGCCGTTCTCCCATCCACAACCCCAACCAACATCCCAACCTCTAATCCCCTCATCACCCCAACACCCAATCACTCTGTCACCCCCTCACCCCCGCCCCCCATCACCTCATCACCCCATTCCCTCATCACCCCAACGCCCCAACCAACCCTCATCCCCTCCCCCAAACCATACGCTACCATAGATGCCACCACCCATCCACCCGGCACGGCCGTTCCCCCGCCAGCGCCCCTCTTTGCCAAACCAGACCACATCACCAACATCATCCTGTTAGGCAACGATGTAGAGACACCGCAGGGCGGCCGTACCGACAGCCTCATCCTCGTTTCCATTGACCGCCAAAGCAAAACGGCCGTCATGCTCAGTTTACCCCGCGACCTGTACGTTGTCATTCCCGGCTGGCGCATGACGCGCATCAACCTGGCCCTGCCACACGGTCACGGCGCCGATTACCCCGGTGCAGGTGGCGGCCTTATACGGGATACGATTGAATACAATCTGGGAATTCCGGTAGATTATTACGCCCGCATCGGCTTCAACGGTTTCAAAGAAGCGGTAGACGCCATCGGCGGCATCGAGATGGTGGTGAACTGTTCTCTGACCGATTGGCGGCTTATCTCCCCAGAATTAGACCCCACGCTAGAAGAAAGTTGGGAACAGTTTACTTTAGAACCAGGACTGCACGAGATGGATGGCGACCTGGCTCTGTGGTTTGCTCGCTCGCGGCGCACGACCAATGATTTTGAGCGCGGTCTGCGCCAGCAGCGGGTACTACAAGCCATTTTCAACCAGGGCATGAGTCGGGAGCTGCTGCCCCAACTGCCCGATTTATGGGCCGCTTATCAGCACAATATTGAAACGGATATGAGCCTGCCGCTGATGCTAGAACTGGCGGCCCTGGCCCCCACTATCCAACAAAATGGCATCCAACATTTGACGCTGCCGTATGAGGCGTTGACTTCGTGGCGTTCGCCCACTGGCGGAGCAGTACAGTTATTGCAATGGGAAACGGCCGCAGAAACCCTACACCGTCTCATGCAGCCCCCCCTCCTCAACCGCAGCCAACACCCATCGCTAACAGTAGAAGTGGTGACATCCGACTACATCATGTACCGGCAGATAGCCGACAATCTGGCCTGGTATGGGTTTATGCCGCAGTACGCGCCTGCGACCCAATCCGACCCGCCCCAAACAAGCATCGAATATTTCGGCCCCAACCGCAAAGGCTCCTACGATTGGCTGTTAAGCTGGCTGTTCCACCAGGAAGCCAACAACATCTACACTGTCACCGACGAAACAAGCGCCGTAGATTATCGGGTCACACTAGGGCAAGACGCCAACCCCTGCCTCTCCTATTTACAAAGCCCGGCAGGGAAGTGAGGGGTAAGAAGCAGAGAGATGAGGACTGGAAATACACAGCCCTCCATCTCCAAATCTTCTTAGGAATGGGGATTTTATTAAACCCCGAACTTGTCATACCTGCGAAGGCAGGTATCCATCTTTTTAGTCGAGTGGATTCCCGCCTTCGCGGGAATGACAAATTAAAGTTCATGGGATTATTTAATCCTCATTCCTTAG
>JAAEOP010000688.1 GCA_024223125.1 Chloroflexota bacterium | reverse complement strand
GTGTGTTAACGCAGAGGCGCAAAGGCGCAGAGCCGCGGAGAAAGTCAAAAGATGGCTTTGCTTTGCCGTTTCTGTTCAGTTCTAAAGATTGTACGCAGATTGCGCAGATGCACGCAGATGAAATCTAAGCGAAGCGATAAAAGCAGGGTGAATTCGCGTGCCAATGTGCTTCAGCTTGATAACCTATTAGCAATTTATGCTCAACTGCACCAGTGCAATACCCTAAACTGCTTGTAGACTGTCCACAAGTGTATTGACCAGGTTGAATGGCTTGTTGACTAACTCAACAAGCCATTTGACTAAGTCAAACTTAATGTGGACTTAGTTTATGTTAAGTTTAACTTATCTCAAAGCGTGTTGACTAAGTTAGACTTAATGTGGGATTGGTTTATGTTAAGTTTGACTTAGGGATGGGGGTGTTTTTGTAGATGGCAATATTGTGGGTGGTGGAGGGGTTGGTGATGGTAATGGAGCGATCTATCGTGTTGAAAGATGATTCTACCGTCCACAGTCGCGAACAAAAACATCCGTTGTGCCATTCGTGTCCTCATCCACAAGGTTTGTGGCGTGTGAATGAAATGCTACAGAACAACCATTGGCAGATATCCCTAATTCCCAAGCTCCGCTTGAAGCATTACCAAGTGTTCCATCACTAGATTTTGAAACCAATTCAGTTACTCCAGTTAGTCGATCATGTATGAAAACATCCATAGCCTCATTAGTATCATCAGGCACTAAAACAGCAGAAATAGTTCCAAATGCTATGTAACGACCATCTGCCGATATAATGAGACCAACGATTCCACCGCTGCCTTGCACTCCATCAGTAGACTTTGTAACAAGTTGTGTCGTTCCAGTTTGTGTATCATGAACAAATACGTCTGCGTAGTTATTTTTATCATTTTCCACAAGGTTGTCAGCAAACGACATGAACGCTACATAACGCCCATCGGCAGATAAAGATGGCCCATACGAAGAACCATTTCCCTGTGTTCCATCTGAGGCCAAAGACACACGTTTTGTTATCCCTGTTTCCGTATCGTGGATAAATATATCACTTGCCTGATTGGTGTCATTTAGCACAAGATTGCTGGCTAAAGAGCCAAAAGCTACATAACGGCCATCTCCTGACATGGAGGGACTAGTGGATGTATCATTCCCTTGAAAGCCTTCACTTGTCTTTGAGACGAGTACAGTTGTTCCTGTATGTATATCATGAACGAACACATCCCAGGTATCGTTGCTGTCCCCAGAAACCAGGTTGCTAGCAACTGAATAGAAAGCCACGTAGCGTCCATTGGTAGAAATGGCTGGTTGATACGAACCCTCATTAGCTTGTTCTCCATTGCTAGACTTAGAAACAAGAGTCGTTGTTCTGGAAATCCGATCATAAATAAATGTGTCTGTCGACTCATTGGTATCACTTGGAATCAAATTACTGGCCCACGATTCATAAACTACATATCGCCCGTCTAATGAAATTATCAAATTTCTTCCTGAATCATTATTCCCCTGAGAGCCATCGTAAGCTAACGAAATAATCTCGATTTCCCCGGTTAATAAATCTCGAAGAAATACATCCCATTTGTCATTGATATCATTTGGAACTAGATTATTAGCGAGCGACTCGAATGCTACATACCGACCATCGGCTGAAATAGATAAACCCAATGAACCACTGGCATCATTCCCTTGTGTGCCGTCAGAAGATACGGATACAAGTATGGTGGCTGGTGGTTTTTGATTTAGAATTATTGGTAAAAATATCGAATTGTTCGCGTTCGGAGTTTGAACACTGGTACCAACAGCTAAAGCTAAACCACTACGATTTGCATAAGTTATTATTGAAAGCAAAGCCAGAATTGAAAAGAAGCCTTTACGTGTTTTCATCTGTATGTTCCACCTTTTCTTTGATGTAGTTTTGTGCATTTTGTGCCACTCAACCCTATACTCGCGAGAACCACTTCTCAATAAAAACCCAAAGCAAGATGCAAAACCCGGACAAAAAACCGTGCTTGCAACCATATTTCCTGCGCTTCTTTTGCCGCGGGTTGCCGGTCAGATGCCAGCATTTGCCATTCCCCCAGTTCCTCAGGGGGGTGATGTAACGATTATACAAAAGAACAGGACAAAAGACAAACGTTATCGGATTTTCTCCGCGTCTCTGCACCTTTGCGGCTCTGCGTTCGTTTGGTTTGGAATGGGATAGGAATTTGAATCACTGAAAACATTGAAAAGCACTGAGGCCACTGAGGGGATTCCGCGCTTTCAGCGGTCTCAGTGGTTCAAATTGTTCGTGAGTCTTTGCGGCTCTGCGTTTGTTTGGGGCGGGGTGGGGATTTGTTCTTTTTGACCGCGAAGAGTTAATGTGTAAGCCTGGCTTGGTGGCGGCGGGATCAGCGATGGCCTCGGTGATGATAACTTATGCAGTCCTTGGCATTGAATCATGTGCTTGCCAAAGGCTGTTCGTACACCTTTACTTCGCGATTTATTCGTTCACTCAATTCATCTTCTGCGACTTCAAGATCATATCTTACTTGCATTCGCAACCAAACTGTCGCACTTGTACCAAAGTAGCGCGCCAGTCTCATCGCTGTATCTACAGTGATGGACCTTTTCCTATTTACTATCTGGCTGATTCGGATCGGTGTCACACCAATATCTTTTGCCAGACGATATTGGCTGAGACCTAACGGTTTCATAAAATCTTCTAGCAACACTTCACCGGGATGAATTGGGGGGAGTCTCTCTTCCATAATATTGCTCTCAAGAGTGATAATCTACTATTTCTACATCTTGTGCGGCATCATCAGCCCACTTGAAACATATACGCCATTGATCATTGATGCGAATACTGTATTGTCCTGTTCTATCGCCTGAAAGTTTTTCGAGACGATTCCCAGGAGGCGCTCGCAAGTCTTGAATATCTTCAGCATCATACAGATACAACAATTTGCGACGGGCGGTCTTCTGAATGTCTCTGGGCAATTTTCTTGAGACCCGACCGTGAAATATCTTTTCAGTTTCTTTGGATGCGAAGGACTCAATCACAATAATATAGTATCATCGTTCGATACTATCGTCAATCGATATGCAAAACCCGAACAAAAACCTTTATACAAAAGACAAACGTTATCGGATTTTCTCCGCGTCTCTGCACCTTTGCGGCTCTGCGTTCGTTTGGTTTGGAATGGATAGGGATTTGAACCGCTGAAAACACTGAAAAGCGCTGAGGCCACTGAGGGGATTCAGCGCTTTCAGCGGCCTCAGTGGTTCAAATTGTCCGTGAGTCTTTGCGGCACTGTGTTCATTTGGGATGGAGGAGCGACTAAAATCACCCCTGAAAGCTTCCAGCCGACAGCCGTAGAGCGGATGCGTCCACTTGCGTGGATGCAAAAAATGTCCCCGCCGCACCCGTCCACGGAGGTGGACGTCCAGCCGCAGGCTCCACGCCCCCGAGTTTAGTCGGCGATGGCCTGAACGCCTACGCTTTTCGCAGATTCTCTTTGCGCCGCTTTGCGCATTCTCCGCGACCTTCGCGGTAAAATCTATCAACCTGACCCGGACAAACCAGGCGCAATAGAACATGGATTTGACGGATGAAACAGATTTACACGGGTTTTCAAGATTTTAAGCGGGCGCAAACGCCTGCCGTTGGCTCACTTCGCAAGAAACCGCGCATTGGCAAACGCTGCGCCCGCGTTTGTTCCCTCCCCCAGAGGTTTTATCCGCGCAAATCCGTAAAATCCGTGTAATCCGTGTTCTATAAAAAGTGCCCGGTAGTGAAACAAAGATTACAGATTTTTCCCTTCGTGTCTTTCGTAACCTTTGTGGATAAAGTTCTTATTTTTTGCACAAAGAATCAACAGCTAAAAAGGCAGCCCCCATGCCCCCTCACAAACTACAAGACCAAAACTACCTCAGCGAACAATACAAAGACGCCAGCAACCTGAAAGCGCGTATCGCCCTGCACGAACAATTTAGCACGAACAAACAAGGGCTGATGCCGTGGATGTTCGCACAGTTCTACCTGCCCGCCCAAGCAAACATCTTAACCGTGGGCAGCGGCCCCGGGACACTGTGGCAAGAGAACCAGTACCAGATTCCCGCGGGCTGGCAAATCACCTTCACCGACATCTCGCCGGGAATGGTGGCAGAAGCAGAAGCCAGCCTGGGCGCGAACAAGCAGTTCCGCTTCAAAGTGGCCGACGCGCAAGCCCTGCCATTCCACGACGCGCAGTTCGACGCAGTGATGGCGCACTTCATGCTCTACCACGTACCCAACCGCGCCCAGGCGCTGGCCGAACTGGCCCGCGTACTGCGCCCCGGCGGGCGGCTGTTCGCCATGACTGCCGGGCGCAGCCATCTCCGCGAAATTTGGGCGTTGGTGGAAGAATTTGACCCTGCCGCGAAACACGAGTGGGAAATGATCCCTTTCCGATTGGACAACGGCGCCGCAGAACTGGAAGCACATTTTTCCCAAGTCGAGCAGCACCGCTACGAAGACGCCCTGCTCGTGACCGAAAAAGTACCGCTAGTCGCGTACATCCTGTCAGGGATGCTTGGGGAGACAGTACGCCCTCGGCTGGCCGCGTTTGACGCCTTCATCGCTGCCCGGCTGGCGCGGGATGGCGTCATCCATATCCAGAAAGAAATCGGCATGTTTATCGGGAAAAGGGCCGCATAATGGAAACCATGCTAGAAGTCATTATATTCCTCGCTGGGGCTGCCCTCACCCTGTTCACCCTCAACTCGGCCGTTCGCACATTTGTCGTGCCGCGTGGAGAGAACGTCTGGCTGACGCGTGCGATGTTCCGCTCCCTTAGCCGACTATTTCGCCTGCGCGCCCGGCTCGCCCGCTCCTGGGACGCTCAAGAGCAGGTATGGGCCATGTTTACCCCCATCGCCCTGCTCGTTTTGCCGGTCGTCTGGCTCGCGCTCACCCTGCTGGGCTTCATGGCCATGTTCTGGGCCGTTGGCATCCGCCCGTGGTACGAGGCCTTCCTGCTCAGCGGGTCATCGCTCCTCACGCTGGGGTTCTCCCCCGTCCATAACCTGACGCAAACAATCCTCTCCTTCCTCGACGCCACCATCGGCCTGATGCTCATCGCCCTGCTCATCGCCTACCTGCCCACCATGTACGCCGCCTTCTCCAAACGCGAAACCGTCGTCGCCAAACTGGAAGTCTACGCCGGCACACCCCCCTCCGCCATCGAAATCCTCGCCCGGGTGCATCGTATCGGTGGCGAGCATCACCTGAGCGAATTGTGGAAGACCTGGGAAACCTGGTTTGCAGAAATCGAAGAAAGCCACACCACCTTTAGCGCATTGAATTTCTTCCGCTCCCCCAAACCGGAACGCGCCTGGGTAACGGCAGCCGGCGCCGTGCTGGATGCTGCTGCGCTCCGCCTGTCTGTGCTCGAACAGCCGCGTGACCCGCAGGCCGCTCTGTGCATCCGGGCCGGATACATCGCCTT
>JAAEOP010000687.1 GCA_024223125.1 Chloroflexota bacterium | reverse complement strand
TTCATGGACGGCTTCGCCTTGGGCGTGCAACACTACAACGAACAGCACGGCACCAGCGTTGAAGTTTTGGGCTGGGACGTAGCCGCACAGTCGGGTCTGTTCACCGGTAACTTCGAAAGCACCGATGATGGCCGTGCAATGGGCGAATCGCTCATGGATGAAGGCGCCGACATTATCATGCCGGTTGCCGGCCCTGTTGGGCTGGGCACTGCGGCTGCCGCACAAGAACGTGGCGACGTTTACATTGTCGGCGTAGACACCGACTGGACCGTCAGTTCCTCCGAATATGAGGACATCGTTCTCACCTCTGTACTGAAGAACATGGACGTGGCCGTATACAATGCAACCCAGCAGGTTTTGGAAGGCACTTTTTCCGGCGGTCTGTTCGTTAGCACGCTGGAAAATGGCGGTGTGGGCCTGGCCCCCTTCCACAATTTGGACTCCATGGTTTCCGCCGAGTTGAAAGCTGAACTCGAAACTGTTGAAGCCGGGATCATTGCAGGCGATATTGCAACAACCCCCTAATCCGCGCTAATTTGTCACATCAAAACGGGATTAGCCTGCTGGCTAATCCCGTTTTTTTGCACTATCATGGTAAAATCACAAAGTGCAAAAATAAGTGAAAAATTAATAAATAATAGGACTTACACAGCCAGTGAGAGAATCATCCGAAAAATGGGTGTTGGGGGATGTGAAACATCCCCCAACACCCATTTTTCGGGCTATTTTTCACCAAAGTGCGTAAGCCCTAAAATAAGTATACGGGCATTTTTAGAAAACGGAAAAATGCCTGAATTTCTGTTTCTAACAATATTGTTGTGTCAAATGGAACCAATTCTTGAGCTACGCGGCATCACCAAACAATTTCCGGGGGTTCTTGCCAATGATCATATTGATCTCACTCTCATGAAGGGTGAGATTCATGCGTTGTTGGGCGAAAATGGCGCCGGGAAAACCACCCTGATGAACATTCTCTACGGACTTTACCAGCCCACAGAGGGTGAAATCTTCATTGGTGGGAAAAAGATAGCAGTATACTCCCCCAGCGACGCCATTTCTGTGGGGGTGGGTATGGTGCATCAACA
>JAAEOP010000686.1 GCA_024223125.1 Chloroflexota bacterium | reverse complement strand
GTGCCGGGCCACTGATTGTGTATTCCCCAACTCTTCGTCAATCACAATGGCTTGCTGATACAATTGCAACGCCCCATCATAATCACCTTTGGCAGAGGCAACGATACCCAGATTACCCAAACGATTGGCAATATATTCCTGGTTGCGCAACTGGCGAGATAATTGTAGGGATTGGTCCAGGAGGTCTTGCGCCTGATCTAACTTGTTTTGGTCCAGGTAAACAAGCCCCATATTTCCGAACCGAATAGCCATACCCGTTCTGTCATCCAATGATTGGTCAATTTGAACGGCCGCTTTGTATTTTGCCAGAGCTGTCTCATAGTTCCCTTGCCGGTAAGCAATAATAGCCTGGTTGTTATATGTATCGGCTAATTCAGGTTGGCAGTCGTGCTGTCGAAAGGCAGTTTCAGCCTGGTCTAAGTGGAAATGGGCCGGTTTATAATTCCCACGAGCAATCAGGAGTTTTCCCAACGATAAGTCTATGCTGGCCCGCTCATAGACGACATTCATGTTTTCGGTCAGTAAAAGCGCTTGCTCGTAAGCGGATTGGGCATTATCCCAGCGGCCGATTCGTTTTTGCACATCTCCTAACTGCCGCCAGATGGCAGGTGTGGGCTGGATGGCTACAACGCGCTCAAAATAATGTATCGCTTCCTCATTGGCAAAGAGTGCGGCCGCTTCTTGTCCGGCCAGGGCTGCATATTTTGCCTCGTTGCTTTTGTCGCCAGCCTGCTGCCAATGATGGGATAGTGTGGCTGCATCTGCTCCCCATTGGGTTAATGTTTGGGCGGTACGCCGGTGCAAAATGGTACGACGTACCGGACTTAATTGGGCGATGACGGCCGTGCGAAACAGATCATGACTAAAATCTACCTGCGTTCTCTCATCCGGCTGCAACAGCCGCCAACGCAGCCCCATCTCGATGGCCACCAATGTTTCTTCCTCGGTGCGAGCGCTTATCTGCTGCGCCAGGTCAAAATGAGCCGGCCGATCTAACACGGCTAGACTTTCGATCACCTGACGGCCGCTGGCTGGCATTTGCTTTAGGCGTCGGGCGGTTAAGGCGGTCAGACTGGGCGGAATGGGTAGGATTTCCGGTAAGGCGGCGGCCGAAACCAATTCATGCAAGATTTCACTGGTAAACAAAGGGTTGCCACCCGCAGATTGCAGGAGCGTGTCACGCATGAGCGGGGCATTGAAGCCGGGAGGTAAATGACGCCATAAGTGGGTGATCATTTGTTCCACTTCGATGGCAGTTAATGGCCGTAACGCCATCCGCGCCACCGCTACCCGTCCCAAATCATGCAGCAAAGTGGGCAAGGCTGTGTTGTCGGCCACCTCCTCGCTGCGGAACGTGCCGATGAGCAGGAACGAGGCTGTTCTTCGCGGTCGTTGTTGGGCTATAAATTGAAACAATTGTAGGGAAGCTTCATCAGCCCACTGCAAATCTTCCAGAAGTACAACTGTCGGCTGGCTGGCGGATAGTTCTGTTAATAAATGGGTGATGGCTCGAAATAGCTGCTGTTGGTTGGGCGTTGCGGCCGGCGACGAATAAAGGTCGGGTAAAAGCGAACCTAACTGCTGCTGCCAACGGGGGGCCAACTTTTGTAAGAGATCCTGCTTTTGGCTGGCAAGGTAGTTTTCCAAGATTGGCAGCCATGGCTGATACGGAATATTGCGGGTGGATTCGTAGCTATGTCCGCTGAGTTGAACTGTATTCTCTGGCAGGTCACGCCGAAACTCCTCGATTAACCGTGTTTTTCCACCACCCGCTACTGCTTCCACCAATACGATACCACCCCCGTTTCGCCAGATTGTTTGTAGTTGGCTTTGTTCTGTATAGCGGCCTACAAAGTCAGAAACGGCCGTTTCCGACAAACGAACTGACCCATCCGGCGCTGTCTCATCTGTCACGGCCGTCAACGGTTGATGGTGGACAATGGCTTCATGCAAAGCTAACAAGTCAGGCGCCGGCGTAACTGCCAGCTCTTGCCACAATAATGTTTTGCATTGGGCAAATTGCTTCAAAGCGCTGTCCCGTTGACCGGTCTGGGCATACAGCCAGATCAATTGGGTTTGCACAATTTCCAGTAAGGGATTGGTTTGCAATAGAGCTTGGGCAACCGGTATAGCTGCATCATATTTCTGCTGTTGGATCAGGCGGCTGATGAGAATATGGGAGCCATTTTCAAATAACTGCCGGTAACGAGCGCGTTCCCCCAGCAGCCAAATATCAAATGTCGGTGCGTTGGGCAAATTAAGCTTCTCCAAAAAGCGGCCCCGATATTGACGAAACGCATGGTTTAAGTCGGCCACAGTTTGTTTGGCTGGATTAGCCATGATTTGCTGAAACTCATGATGATCGCACTGGATTATCCCGCTGTTTAACTTGATTTTGTCGGCCGGGGTCAGGAGAATGTCACCGTCTAACTGGCGTCGGATGCGGCTGAGATGCCAGCGTAGGGCGGCGGCCGGGTCGGTCGCTTCAGGACAAAACATTTCCATTAAATTGCGCCGGGTATGCTGGCTGCTGGTGGCTGCCAGGTATGCCAGCAGGGCGCGTGTTTTACGGCCGAGTTTTGGTACGTTGCCCGTCTGTTGTTGAATCTCAAACGGTCCCAGCAAACGCAAGGCGAATTGCAGATGGGTCATAGGGTGTAGTATAGCGGAAGATACCGGCAATCAGATGGACGGGCTGGTTTATCAGACAGATCGGAACGTCTTAACAATTTCCGCAATGACAGAGAGGGCAATTTCTTCGGGGGTAGCAGCGTGAATGTTCAGACCAATGGGGGCGTGAATACGGCCGATCTGCCCCTCGCTAATCCCTTTTTCTTGCAAACGTTTGATTCGTTTGGCATGGGTCTTTTTGCTGCCTAATGCCCCGATGTAGAAGACATCGCTTTCTAACACAACCTCCAGAGCCGGGTCGTCAATTTTGGGGTCGTGGGTGAGGAGGGCGACGGCCGTTTCCGGCGTCAATTCAATCTCGGCAAACGCTTTTTTAGGCCATGCTTGAATCAAATTATCTACATTGGGAAAACGTTCTTCACTGCCAAACGCGCGGCGTGGGTCTACGACGATAGTGTGGTAACCCAACACTTTGGCGTACTGGATCAGGGCGATGGCAATATGCACCCCGCCAACCATCACCAGTGTAGGAGCCGGACGCATCACATCAATAAATACTTCCACTTCATCTGTTAACTGTATCCGTTGGGAGGATTGCAATTTCTTTTCGGCTGTCAGCGCCAGATTGTCTAGTTCGGGACCGAGTGTGCCTGTCTGACGGCCGTCCCGCGCTACCGTCAATTTTTGCCCCAACATCTCCTCCGGCCCCCGAATAATGGTAATGGAAGCGCCCGCTTTGTCATGGGTGATGAGGTTGTCCATCAAGGCGGTTGCATTGGCGTTGAGGGATTCCACAAAAACCTCAATCGTGCCCCCGCAGGCCAACCCAACTTCCCAGGCCGTCTCATCGGCCACGCCAAAATGGAGAAGTTTTGGTTTATTGTTTTTTAGTGTGGCTACTGCTTCTTCAAACACAGCCCCTTCCACACAACCACCGGAGACAGAGCCAGCCATACGGCCGTTGGGCGTCACCGCCATCTTGGCCCCTGCTTTGCGCGGCGCTGACCCCCACGTTTGTACCACAGTCGCTATGGCGATGGGCTGGTTTTCCATTTGCCATTTGTTGATGTCTGATAAGATTTCTTTCATGATTTCTTTCCCGTTTGATTTAGCGTCGCATACGATGCTATAATGACACTATGATCCGTGCAGTTATTGATACCAATGTCTTATTTGAAGGACTGACCAAGCGCAATAGTGTTAGCACACTCATCTTACGCGCCTGGCAAAGCGGTCTGTTTCAAGCATGTGTATCGCTTGCATTACAATATAAATATTACGATGTTCTCTCACGAAAACTCTCTCCGCAAAGGTGGCAGCGAGTACAACCAGCATTGGGATCTTTACTAGAGGTTGCCATATCTATCATACCTCACTATCTCTGGCGACCCAGTTCACCTGACCCTGGCGATGAGTTTTTAATCGACTGCGCTATGAATGCTAAAGCATGGATTGTTACTTACAATATGCGTGATTTTTTGCTGGCTCGTTTGGAATTAGGATTGATTGTGCTTTCACCACAAGCGTTCCTGCACGAATTAGCCCAATAAATTTAGGAGTGGTTTATGCGTCGTTTTACATTAAGATTACCAGAGACATTATTCCAGCGCTTAGAATTATTGGCCGGTAGTGAAGGGGTTTCACTTAACCAATACCTTGTCTATTCGCTCACCCAAAATGTTGCCCGTGCTTATCGTCCTATTCCTGTACCGAAGGAAGAGATCGCCAAACAGCACGCTCAGTTTAACATGCTGATCGAATCATTAGACGCTGCTTCTGATGAGGAATTTGAGACAATTTTAGCTGAGGGAGATGCAGACAACGTTGATACGGGACTGGACCCAGATTTGGCAGCCCGCGTCGAGGCAAATATTGTAGCTGCGCGTCAATCGAAGATAGTGACAAAGTAACTCTCCCACGATACAAGTATGGGTCAAATACATGGATAAGAAACCGACAGTTTTAGTGATTGGGGGCGGGCTTGGCGGCGTCAATGTAGCGCGTGGGTTGCAGAATGCGGCCGTAGACATCTTTCTCGTAGATCGCCGCAATCATCACCTGTTCCAACCGCTTCTTTACCAGGTAGCCACGGCTGAATTGGAACCGGCGGCCGTCGCTGCCCCTATTCGCCAGATTCTCCATAAGCAGAAAAATGTGACCATTGCCCTGGCTGAAGTGAAAGGAATTGACCTGGAGCGAAAAGTCGTTATCGGAAAGCGGGGCGAATTTGGCTACGATTATTTGGTTATTGCTACCGGTGTACAACCTGCCTACTTCGGCCGTGATGAGTTCAAATCATTTGCGCCAGGTCTTAAGTCCATTGACGACGCGCATGAGATTCGGCGGCGCATCCTGCTGGCGTTTGAAGAGGCTGAATGGGAAGCTGATGAAGCCGCTCGCCGGGCACGGTTAACCTTTGTCATTGTGGGCGGCGGGCCAACTGGTGTGGAATTGGCCGGAGCAATCATGGATGCTGCCAAACGCACACTGCCTAAAGATTTTCGCCGCATTGATACGACTACTACCCGTGTCATCCTCTTAGACGGTGGCGACCAGCTGGTGAAAGCGATGCCTGATGTTGTCAGCCAACGTATCCACAAAGACTTGACCGAAATGGGGGTGGAAATTCGCTTACACACCCGCGTATCCCATGTAGATGTTGAGGGAGTTATGGTTGGCGAAGAGCGTATCTTTGCCGGTAATGTATTTTGGGCGGCGGGGGTGCAAGGCGTTCCCCTGGCAAAGACGCTGGATGTGGAAATGGATCGGGCCGGCCGAATAATTGTGGGGCCAGACTTGTCTATTCCTGATTACCCAGAGGTTTTTGTCATTGGGGATGCGGCTGCGGCGACTGACGCCAAAACGGGCAACTCTGTTCCTGGCGTGGCTCAAGGCGCCATTCAGTCGGGCAAATTTGTGGCCGAGATTATTAAGCAGGATTTACAAGGGACGTCGGTGGCGGAACGGCCGTCATTCAGCTATTTTGACAAGGGTTCCATGGCTATTATCGGACGAGGCAAAGGCGTCACGGCCGTAGGCAAAATATATTTTGGCGGCTTTGTTGGTTTCCTGGCCTGGAGTGTCCTTCATATGGCTTTTCTTGTTGGTTTCGGCCGTAAATTGACGGTCACATTGGTCTGGATTTGGAATTACATTCGCAATGAACGGGCCGCCCGTATTATCACCGGCGACCCAGAAACTCGTATCAAACAAGTCGTTGGTCTGACACCCATCGATCATGATCCTGAAGAATGAGCATACCGCCGGGTAATGTTGGGAACCAAATAGTCCATAAATGCCCGTTCTACCCCATACGCCGGCTGCCAGTTCCAATCTCGTTGGGCAGCATGATCATTTAGTCCGGCCGGCCAACTATCTACAATCCCCTGCCGTTGTAAATCAGGTCCAAAGGTAATCTCCGCCTTTGGAAATGCCTTCAATACCCAATCTCGAAACTCGGTCGCCGATAAACTAAAACTGGTGACATTGTAAACACGACGACTTAAACTCTCTGATGGCGCTTCCCACAATTGCAACAAGGATGTGACGGCATCGGGCATTACCATAAAGGGGATGGCGCTGTCTTCACGTACAAAACAGGCATAGGGTTCTCCTTTTGCGGCCGCGTGCAGCATCTCCGGCCCATAATCACTGGTTCCGCCGGCGGGAACGGTGAAGGCGCTAATGAGACCGGGAAAACGCACACTGCGGAAGTCCAGCATAACCGGTCGGGCGCGGGCTAACTGCTGGTAATGCTGACTGTAATAGGAACCTAATTGCTCGCAGTACAACTTGTTGCAGCCATACATGGTGGTGGGGTAATTCCAATCCCATTCCCGCACGAAAAAGTCACGGGATTTGGTTTCCAGGTCAGGCAGCCCATAGACGGCAATGGAACTGGGAAAGATGAAACGTACCGGCTGGCCGCGCCGTTGTGATTGTTCGGCCGCTAATTGCAACAGACTCAGGGTTCCATCTACATTGACTTGATGGGCCAGTTCGGGGGCAAATTCACTGCGGGTAGAAAGGAGAGCCGCCAGATGAAAAACAGTGTCAATTTCATATTCTGTCACCAAGCGTGCAAACAGCTTATGGTCGAGGATGTCCCCTTGTATGTGGGTAGAACGGCCGTGTACCTCTGACGGTAAATCGTGTAAATCCAACGTCAACAAATCATATTTTTCCGTTTCGGCAAAGGTGTTAATAAGCGCCTGCCCAATTTCACCGGCCGCTCCGGTAATGAGAATAACTTTTTTACGCATGTTTAACTCCTTGTAAATAGTGGGTCGTGGATGGTAGCTTGTACTATCTACCATCCACATTTTCATAATTGTAATCGAAAACATTCTATCTGCTAAGATTTTGCCTGATAGTTGTTTATGAACCATAAGTGTTAACTTAAGCGAAGACCTCGCAGGTTTTAACGCAAAACCTCAGAGGGGCGTAGATCATTTTGGAAACCTGCGAGGTCTTAAGTTAACGACAATAGTTTATGAACGACTGTTAAGGGTTTATAATACAGTTGCCTTAAACAATTGGAGATTAACCATGAGTGAACCAGTAGAAAATAACACGCAACCCCTATTAGATGAATCCCCTTTCTGGTCTCGTAGTACAAAGATCATTGTGACGGTGGCAGCTCTGCTGCTGCTGGTCATTGTGGCTTACAAATTTCAAGCATTATTGCAGCAGTTAATTATTGCGGCCATTTTAGCTTATTTGCTAAACCCGTTCATTTTGCTGTTGGATGAACGCACCGGCTTAAAACGGGTTCATGCCATTTTGCTGGTTTATCTGGCTCTGGCAATTGTGGTTGTTGGCGCGTTGGTTGCCATTGGATTTGCCGCTATTGAGCAAAGCCGTTCACTTATTAATGAAGTGCCACTGCTTATTGAGGGGACGACGGCCGTGATCCAAGATATCGTCACTAACCTGCGCCCTTTCAACATTGGCACGGTTGAATTTGACCTGCGCTCATTGGATTGGCAGCTTATTCAAGACCAGCTTTTAGGGTTGGCCGAACCGACGTTGAGTCGCAGTGGGCAAATTGCCCAACGGGTAGCCACAGCCACTTTACGGCTTCTGGGCAACATCTTTTTTATCTTTGTCATCTCTATTTACTTTGCGGCCGAAATTCCGCTGCTGGGTCACCGTGTTGGTGAAATGGCTCATGTGCCCGGCTACCGTAAAGATGCCGAGCGATTGATGCGGGAATTCGGCCGTACCTGGAATGCCTATTTGCGCGGTCAGGTAGCCTTGGCCCTCATCATCTTCTTGGTAGTGTGGATTGGTCTGACGGTTTTGCGCGTACAAAATTCGTTGGCGTTGGGGTTGATTGCTGGCCTGCTGGAATTTATTCCGGTGATTGGGCCAGTTATTAGCGCGGTCGCGGCCGTTATCGTGGCCTTCTTCCAGCCGGATGCTATCTTTAACCTGGCCCAATGGCAGTACGCATTCGTGGTGTTGGGCTTCATGATTTTGGTGCAGCAGTTAGAAAACAACATCTTAGTGCCACGTATTGTGGGAGATGCGCTGGACTTAAACCCTATTGTTGTTATGGTTGCCGTGTTTATGGGAGGGGCAATTGCCGGGGTTTTGGGGATGATTTTGGCTGCGCCGGTAATGGCTTCTATCAAATTGGTGGGCAGCTATACCTGGCGCAAAATGTTTGATTTGCCCCCCTTCGCTGAACCAGAATCGGACACGCTATCCACAACTCCTTCTTCAATCTTCAGAAAGGGACGCACGTTGATTTCTGATTTGACTAAAGTGGAGGATGACAGCCGAGAGGAATCATCTGGTGAGAAAACTTAGAGTTGCAAGTTTGCAAGTGGCAAGCCTACCATCAATTTCCCATTCAAATGTAGGGGCAACTGTGCTATCCTTTTCACCGATTATTGTTTATTTACGAAGAGAAAACGATTTATGCCATCTTCTGACCCTTTTGATGACGAGGTTGTTGTCACCCCGAACATTCTGTATCAAGAAGCAGTACAGGTGTATCGTAACGGCCGCAGCCACGAAGCGCGTCAATTATTACAACAACTCGTCAGCGAACACCCTCAATATGAAAAAGGGTGGCTGGGATTGAGCCAACTTGTTGTTAGCCTGGAAGAGAAAATTGTGGCCTTAGAAACGGCCGTCGTCCTCAACCCCCAAAATCAGCGAGCTGCTCAAACGCTGCAAAAACTTAAGATTGATCATGAAGATAAATTGGTTCTGGGTCAGGCGTATGAAAAATACAACCAACCGGCCGAAGCGATGGCTGCTTACAAATACGCTGCCAAGCACGCACCCATTTCCACAGATCGCCACATCGCCAAAAAATATCTTCGTGTCTTGAAAGAACAAATACAGGTCCAACAAACGGCCGCTAAAGGTGAACGGGTTCTCAAAACCACTGGCGCTACAGCCACCCTTATCCGTCTGGCAGTTGGCCCCCTCATTATCTACACCCTGATGATGACCATCCATGGTGGCTTAAACCCATTGCACATTCCTTTAGCTCTTTACGCAGGCATCATTGGCGTGGGCATTGGCAGTTTTCTGGTGGTTGGCGCGGCCAGCACACCGCACCATCCCTTCTGGCAAAAACTTCTCGGTTCGGATGGGTTAACCGACAAATTTACCCGTTCACTGATGACTGGGTTGGGGCTGCTACTTATTACCATCCCTTTCGCCGTCATCATTCTTTCATCAATTAACCGTCTCGTCGTCTACAAAGAAGCAATTTCCGCTACCATTAACTGAGCAAATTAGCATGTTTCCAATCAACGACACTGAAAAAAGCCGTTATTCTAACTTCCCGTTTATGACAATTGCCATCATTTTGGTGAATATTTTGGTATTGGTGGCTGTTGGCAATAATTTTCAGACCTTCCAATTATTTGGCACGACTCCCACGCTTGTTGTCAGCCAACAAGGGGGTGGGGCCATTTCTTCCATCACCCATATCTTTTTGCATGGCGGCATTTTTCATTTGTTGAGCAATATGTTGGCTTTATGGGTATTCGGCCGCCGGGTGGAAGATGTATGCGGCCCCTGGCGCTTTTTAGGATTTTATTTAGTTTGTGGTTTAACGGCCGACATTGTAAGCACCGTTACCCGGCTAAACTCCGATGTACCCGGCATTGGAGCCAGCGGCGCTTTATATGGCGTCATGGCCGCTTATCTGATGTTGTTCCCCAAAGGGCGTATTCGTATCATTTTTCTCTATTGGTTTTTGCCGATTTTTAATATGGATTGGCTGAATGGATTGTGGATGTTGTTTTCATTTTTATTTATAGCCGGATACATCATGTTTTCATATAAAGGACTATTCCAGAGCATCCTGTACGCTTATTTTCCTACCCCGCGAGCTTATCTGGTTATTCTTTACTTTGTCCTGCTGGAAGTTCCTCGCGCTCTGGAAGTATTAGTGCTGGATATTGAATCTCCAGTCGGTCATTGGGCACATCTTGGCGGCTTCTTTGGCGGCCTTTTCATTTTCTTCTTCTTGCGTCCTGATGCCTTTCATCGTTACCGGAATGAACTGCCCTTGTAGCAGTTTTCAGTGTGCAGTGTACAGTTTTCAGTGATCGTTTTACTCAAGTATAGTAAGCGGTCAGGTGCCCGGCACTTAATTTCAGGTCTACTGGAGTAGCAGAGATGTTTATAAGTGCCGGGCACCTTGGGGAAGTGACCGATTATCAAGTATACGTATTTGAAAACTGATTACTGAACAGTAAGTACAACTTTACCGGTGTTTTTGTTTTGGGCCACATATTGGTGGGCGGCTTGGGCTTGTTGGATGGGAAAGATGGAATCTATGACAGGCTCTAATTCGCCGGAGTGGAACTGGTGCCAGAAACCAGACTTAAACTGGCGTGTGATCCTAACTTTTTGAGAAGGGGGGCGGTTGCGTAAAGTGGAACCCACTATTTTTAGGCGATTGCGTAGGATTGGCCCCATATCTATTTCCCCACGGCGGCCGCTGAGCAAACTAATAATTACCAACCGCCCAAACTGGCGCAGCGCTTTGATATTTCGTTCCAGGTAAGCGCCACCAACAGGGTCTAAAATCAGATCAACCCCCTGATTATCTGTGGCCGCCATGACCTGTTCCAGGAAGTCTTGCTCTTTGTAGTTGATCGCTAATGCAGCGCCCAGTTCCCGGCAGCGCTGCCGTTTTTCGGGCGTACCGGCCGTCACAAAAATAGTCGCCCCTACAGAACGAGCCAATTGGATGGCGGCCGTACCTACACCGCTTGCTCCGGCATGTAGGAGAACAGTTTCCCCTTTCACTAAATCGCCTTCCAAAAAAAGATTGACGTAAGCGGTGTACCAGACTTCAGGCACGGCCGCACCCTGGGCAAACGTCCACTCATCCGGCAGTTTCAACAGCATATTGGCCGGTACAACTGCTTTTTCAGCATAACCGCCGCCAGGTAGTAAAGCGCATACCCGGTCACCGGGTTGCCAGGTTTCTACTTCTTCGCCGACGGCCGTAATCACTCCCGCCATCTCCAACCCCAAAATTTTACTGGCTCCAGGCGGCGGTGGGTAATTGCCCTGAGCTTGCAACAAATCTGCCCGGTTGACGGCCGTTGCTTTCACTGCCACCAATACTTCTTCTGATCCCATTGTCACGTCGGGCGCATCTCCCCATACCAGGAGCGGTTGATCATGAGCTTGTGTCACTACAATACCTTTCATGTTAATACCTCTCTTGTATCCGTTGTTGCCAGCAAATGCCAAAATTTGATCAATCGGATAAACTTTACCATGTAAACCAAACTAAGAGGAGCGTATCACATGATGACAAAGCGGGAAACTCACACTGTTGAAATAGCCGGTTTAACTCGGCATTTTCCATTATTTGAAGTTGCGCCTGGTGTGCGTATAGCCATTTTTAATATGCTGGGCGATACTTATGTGGTTAAAGCGGCCGCGGCCGCGCTGGCCGAACAGTTGAAAGATGATGAAGCCGAAGTGTTGGTTACGGCCGAAGCCAAAAGCATCCCCCTTATTTATGAAATGAGCGCCCTGATGGGGCTACCTTACATCGTCCTGCGTAAAACATATAAAAGCTACATGGGGGACGCCATCAGCGCCTCTACCGTTTCCATTACCACCGGTAAACCACAAACCCTTTACTTGGATGAAAAAGATCACACCTTTATTAAGGGAAAGCGGGTGGTTTTGGTGGATGATGTGATTAGCACCGGCAGCACGTTGAAGGGCATGGAATCAATTGTGAAAAAAGGAGGCGGAAAAGTGGTTCGCACGGCCGCCGTATTCACCGAAGGAGACGCCGACTGGTCTCATGTCATTGCTTTGGGAAATTTGCCGGTGTTTGTTGATGGATGACGGACGACGGTCAATCGTCAACCGTCAACATTCTTATGCCCAATCCAACTTCTGCTTCTCTTTCTATATTTAACAATCTCTTTGCCTCAGTAGCCGAGGAGATGGGTGTAACCCTGGAACGAGCCGCCTACAGTCCCAACATTAAAGAACGGCTGGATTTTAGCTGTGCCGTATTTTTGGGTGACGGCCGTATGCTGGCCCAAGCCGCCCACATTCCTGTTCATTTAGGAGCCATGCCTGCCTCCGTGCAAGCCGCCATCCAACAATGCGCCCCCTTCATCCCCGGCGACGTCGTCATCGTCAATGATCCATACCAGGGTGGCAACCATCTGCCGGATATTACAATTGTCTCTCCCGTTTTTGTTGAAACGACGGACGACGGACGACCGCCGATCGTTGTCTGTCAGCCATCATTCTTCATCGCCAGCCGCGCTCACCATGCTGATGTGGGAGGGATGTCGCCCGGTTCCATGCCTTTGTCTACTGAGATTTATCAGGAGGGGATTATTATTCCACCTATCAAGTTGGTGGAAGGGGGCAAACGAAACACGGCCGTGTGGCAGCTTATCTTGCGTAATGTACGCACCCCGACGGAACGGGCGGGCGATTTGGCGGCCCAGTTAGCCGCCCACGCCACCGGTGAAAAACGACTCCAACAAATCATCGGCCGTTACGGTTTAGAAGAATCCCTGGCCCAGGTGGAGGCGCTTATTGAGTATGCCCAGGCGTTGTTGGAAGCGGCCATTAGCCAAATGCCCGACGGCCGTTACACCTTCCGCGATGTGTTGGATGATGACGGCCAATCTCATAGTCACCCTATTCCTATTCAAGTGACAATTACTATTTCTAATAGTCAATTGGAGGTAGATTTCGGGGGTACGGCCGCGGCTGTGTCTGGTAATCTCAACGCTGTGCCGGCTATTGCTGTTTCGGCCGTTGCCTACTGTGTGCGCTGCGTAGCTTTGGCTTTGCTGCAAATAGATTTGCCCATGAACCAGGGCGCTTTCACGCCGGTCACAGTTACGATCCCGCCCGGTTCCCTGCTAGACCCTCATCCGCCCCACGCCGTTGCTGCCGGTAATGTGGAAACTTCGCAGCGCATTACCGATGTTGTATTTGGCGCTTTAGCCCAGGCATTACCCGATGTCATTCCCGCCGCTAGCCAGGGGACGATGAACAATCTCACTTTCGGCGGCACAATCTCCCAAGCAACTTCATCGGAGTTGCACCAATCTCCAATCTCCCCAACTCCTTTTGCTTATTATGAAACGATTGGAGGTGGCGCCGGCGCTGGCCCACAGACAGATGGCGGCAGCGGATTGCATGTCCATATGAGCAACACACTGAACACGCCCATTGAAGCTTTGGAATATCAATTTCCGTTGCGGGTAGAGGGGTATGGGTTAAGAGAAGAGTCGGGGGGAAACGGCCGTCATCAAGGCGGCGATGGTCTTTTGCGAGCAATTCGTTTTTTACTTCCCGTCACCGTCACCGTTACCAGCGAACGCCGCCAACATGCGCCTTATGGGCTGCAGGGGGGCGAGCCAGGACAGCCGGGGCAGAACAGCCTCGTCCGCAATAATGAGATAGAAAAGCTGCCGGGAAAATTTACACGGCCGTTACAAGCCAACGATATTTTACGCATAGAAACCCCTGGCGGCGGCGGGTGGGGGAAAGTGGTTGAGGAGTAGAGCGTGAGCGACATCTTGATTATTGGCGGCGGCGTCATTGGCGTTACTGCGGCCTACTTTTTGGCGCGAAAAGGCGTTTCTGTCACCCTTATTGAAAAGGCAGAGATAGCGGCTGGCAGCTCTTATGGTAATGCCGGACTGGTTTGTCCTTGCCATTCTGTTCCTTTGCCGGCCCCTGGCGTACTGACCCAGGGTATCAAATGGTTGTTTGACCCAGAAAGTCCTTTTTACATCAAGCCGCGCCTGGATATGGATTTATTGGTCTGGCTGCGCCATTTCCAATCGTTTAGTAACCGGAAGGCGTTTGACCGGGCTGTTCCCTTGCTGCGGGATTTGCAACGTGCCAGCCTTGACCTGTACCAGACGATAATCGAGCAGGAAAACCTGACCTGCCATTTTGAAAAATCGGGCGGTTTCATGTTGTATCGCACGTCTACCGGTTTTGAACACGGACAAAAGGAAACGGCCGCTTTGCAGACGCACGGTTTGCAGATGAAACTTTTAACCGGGGATGAGGTACGGCAGCGGGAACCATTGACCCATCAGGCTGTTGTTGGTGGTATTTATTATAAAGAAGATGCTCACCTGACGCCGGATTTGTTTGTAAAGGGATTGGCAAAAGCGGCCCAAACGGAGGGGGTTAATCTGCTGACACAAACGGAACTGTTAGGTTTTGAAACGGATGGGAATCGGATTACGGTCGTGAACAGTACACGAGGCACATTTCAGCCAAAGCAAGTTGTGTTGACAGCCGGTGTGTGGTCATCTTTGCTGGTTCGCCAACTGGGGCTAAAGCTGCCTATGCAGCCAGCCAAAGGGTACAGTGTGACTATAAAACGGCCGTCGCCATCTCCACAAACCTACCTGTACCTGGGTGAATCTAAAGTGGTCGTTACCCCTATGGGGCCACACCTGCGCTTTGCCGGGACGCTGGAATTGGCGGGATATGATCTTTCCATTAACCAGCGCCGAGTCAATGCCCTTCTGCGGGCTGTGGATGATTATGTGATCGGACTTGAGGAGAAAGAAATTGTGGAAATTTGGCGCGGTTTGCGGCCGTGTTCTCCTGATGGTTTGCCTTATATCGGCCGTTCAGCCGCTTTCAATAATCTGCTTGTTGCGGCTGGTCATGGAACGCTGGGTCTTTCTATGGGGCCGATTACCGGTCAATTAATTGCTGAACTGGCGTTGGGGGAACGGTCGTCGCTAAATATGGCTGCGTTTGCTATGGAGAGATTTGGGTAAACGTAAACTGTTAAACAATCCATTCACCACCATCACCCCAACCAAGATTAAGCCGCCGCCAATGACCATATTAACGGTCAAAGATTCATTTAGGATGACAACCCCTAGAATAATGCCAAAAACAGGAATAACATACGCGACCATGCTTACCATGCTGGCCCCGGCCTGCTCAATGAGCCGATAATAGAGGATGAAGGCGACGGCCGTACCCAACACCGACAAGGCTACTAAAGACGCTACCGATTGCACCGAAGGCGCCAGCCCTAAATATGGTTTCTCCAATAACATCATCACCGGAAAAAGAAAAACAGTAGCCATTATCAATTGGCCGGTGGGGGCTACCAACGGCGGCAGACCGCGTAGATGCAGGCGCGTGTAGACAATGGCTATCCCGTACAAAAACGCCGCCAACGTCAGCGCCAATACACCCCATGTTGTCGCTTCAACACCATCTTGCAGCGTGGGCAAAACCAGGGCCACCATCCCGGCAAAACCAATCAATACACCCCCAATTTTGGCCGGGGTTAAATGATCGTCTTGGGTAAAGACATGAGCCAGCAAGATGGTGAACAGGGGAATGGAGCCGTTCAAAATGGAAGCCAATGCGCTGTCTACATACTGCTCTCCCCAGGCAAACAAGACAAAGGGGATGGCGTTGTGAACTAGGGCCACAATGCTCAGATGTTTCCAGGTATTTAGGCTGCGGGGAAGACGGCCGTGCTGCCATCTCAAAAATAAATAGAGCAAAACGGCCGCTAGTAACACCCGAAAAAACACCAACGTAACCGGGGGAATTGTCTCCACCGCCACCTTAATGAACAAAAACGACGGCCCCCACATGGCAGCCAAAAGAATTAGCAATACAAAATTTCTCGTATTCATCATGTCACCTTACCGAACTTATTTTCGTTTCTTCCTTGAATGTGGAAAGCACGATATTGCTGGTAGAACGAATCACCATTGCCTGAGTACGCATCCGCTCTAGCAGTTTTTCTAATTGCTGCGTATTGGCTATCCGTACCTTCAAAATATAGCAATCTTCCCCGGCCACCGTATGGCACTCTTGAATATCTGGGTCCGTGCGGCAAATCTGGATCAACTGTTTTTTTACGGTTTCATAATCTTCATCCGGAGTTGTTCCTACCGTCAGACGGATGAAGGCGGTGATGGGTTTCCCTAATGCTTCCGGGTCTACCAGGGCTACGTACTTTTTGATGATGCCGCGCTTTTCCAATTTTTTGATGCGTTCAAAAACGGTGGAGGCGGTTAGCCCTACCTGTTCGGCTACGGCCGCGTTGGAAAGCCGGGCATTGTCTTGCAATAACATGAGGATTTGGCGGTCTGTATCGTCTATCATTCTGAATATTCAATTACTTATCTGATATTATCCTGTATTTTATAGATTATTCCGTATGGTATTCGGAACAGGTGCCTTTTGTCAACCTGATCTTTTGGGCAGTTTGTTGACCTGAGCTACAATTACGCTTCTATGCAACAGGATTTTTTATTTTGGTTGATGGTTGCTTTTTTGAGCATGGTCTTGGTGGGATGCGCCGGTCAGGTAACGGCCGTTACCCCCATCACGCTACCTCCACCACCAACCGAAACAGTGACGGCCGTGCCCCTATCAGCCACACCTACAATTAAATCAGCCAACCGCAGCGCCCCGGCCAATACGCCGACCCCATTTCCAACCACTACCTTCACCCCAACCCCGGCGGCTACAAACACCCCCACAGCCACGCCAACAGCCACGCCAATTGGGCCTTGCGACGGCCGTAAACCGTACAATGATCTCCTGGCTGTCGTCACCAAAACGTATGGCCTCAGCCGCAACTTTGCCCCTTCCGACCTCGTTCCCCTGGCAGACTATTTCAGCAACAACGTAACATTGGGTTATCCGACTGAGGTACGGGCAATTATTGTTGAACCGCTTGTGATGTTGATTGCGGATATGGAGGCGGTTGGTTTACGGCCGCAAATCCTATCCGGCTACCGCAGTTACAGCGCCCAATCCATCGCTTTTGACAAATGGCTCAACGAATTTCCCGATTGGGCGACCAATCTTAGCGCTCCGCCCGGCCACAGCGAACACCAACTGGGCACAACCATAGATTTTGGCTCACTCGAACTACCCCAGTTTACCGGCGACCCCAAGTTGCAATTTCACACCTACTTTTATATGACCAGCGAAGGTATCTGGCTGTTGGAAAATGCCCACAAATATGGCTTCACCCTCAGCTATCCCCGTGAAGCCACAGACCTGACCGGCTTTTATTATGAACCGTGGCATTATCGCTATGTGGGTGTAGAGATGGCAACCCAACTGAAAGAAATGGGGCTGTCATTGGCAGAATTACAATTAATCAACCAGACAATTGAACCTTGTGTTCCTGATCACGAATGAAGAGGCGAATCATACGAATGACACGAATTTTAGCACGGATAGTTCTTGGGGTGTTTGGGGTTGTTTTTTTGATGGGGTGTCAACAGGTTGACCGTGAACTGGCAATGCCGACTTTGGAATTGCCCACGGCCGTCCCCACCCTCCCCATCGCTAAACTGCCTACAACAGTGTATGCAACCGTTATCCCCACCAACACCCCTTTGCCAACTCAAACGGCCGAACCAACAAGCGTCCCTTCCACACCCACACCCAACCCGCCCATCATCCTGGCGGTCTCAGCGGAATGGGAAACGGCCGTCGCCCCTCTCATCAGCCAACTGAACACTCCCCGCCAGCCATGGCAGATGCAAGTATTTGAAGCGCCGGAAATGTTGTTAGCCGATGGTCAGACACAGCTGGCTTTATCTGAAAATGGGGCGGGTACAATTGTCTTCCAAGAACCGCTTGCTCTCACCTTACCCTGGATAACTGATTGGGAGTTCATCACTCTGGCCGACGCTCAAGACATCATCGCTAACGGTCACCAGCTTGTAAGCGTCCTACCCTGGTCGCAAATAACGCCCGATCAAAAAGCGCTGCGAGTAGATGGGCTGGCTCCTGATGATCCCGCTTACCCTTTGCAAACGACATTGTATTTGCAGACGGCCGAAGGGATGGACACGGCCGTTGCCCAACTCCAACCTCTCTTGCAAACTGCCCTGGCTCCAGAACCGGTCGTTCACTTGGCGGCCGTAGGCGACATCATGTTAGATCGCGGTTTAGGTTACAATCTCAGCCAGGATCGGCTGGCCTACCCTTTTGCTAAGGTGGTAGATGTTCTGAGCGTGGCCGACATCACTGTTGGCAATGTAGAATCGTCTATGGGAGTTGGAGGGGAACCGGCGCCCAAAGCGTACCCTTTCCGCGCTCCGCCTCAGGCAGCCGAGGCGTTGGCCCTGGCTGGGTTTGATGTTGTTTCTTTAGCTAACAATCATGGCATGGACTATGGTCCGGAAACATTGCTGCAAGCGCTGGATTTGTTGCAAGCGCAAAATGTGGCTCCCATCGGCGCTGGCGCCAATCGGGATACCGCCCACACGCCGTTTGTCACTGAGGTCAACGGCCTCTCTCTGGCCTTTCTGGGGTATGTGAATGTGCCCGTAGAAGCCTCTTCCGCTTTTGATGTGGCGACGTGGGACGCGACGGACACAACGCCTGGTTTGGCCTGGGGAGAACCGGAACTTGTGGCGGCCGATGTGTCGGCCGTAGCCGATCAGGTAGATTTGACCATCGTTGTTCTACACAGCGGTTTTGAATATATTGAAGAACCGGGTGAGGAGCAGGTCGCCATTGCCAAAGCAGCTATTGACGCCGGCGCTGATCTTATCATCGGCCATCATGCCCATATTTTGCAGGGGATTGAGTATTACAACGGCGGCGTCATTATTTATGGACTGGGCAATTTCGCGTTTGAGATTGATGGCGATCCAAGTACGGCCGTGATGAACATCTGGCTGGATAAAGACGGCGTCCGCGAACTGGAACTTGTTCCTGCCATCATCCAGTTTGGCGGCCAACCTCGCTTGGCAGAAGAATGGGAAGCGCGACCTATCAAACAGCAAGTCTATTATCTGACCCGCATTTTGAATCCGAGATAAGAGATTCGGAATTTCCCACCCACTTGCAGACTTGCCACGTTATGCCCTGTCAAATCAAATGATAATGTTACCGAACCAGAATGGTTCACTCAAAAGATAATGTTACCGAAAAGGAGTAATCGCCAGCTATCATTGGCTCTTGGGGCGAAAACAACTGTCCACCTTCTACGTCTGGCTAACGAGACATGCACATAGTCTGACATCTGTCATCAAATCTCGTTAAGCCGAACGGCCGTTTCTTCCAACTTCGCCGCCGTCAACCCATCCGACTTACCCACATACCGTTTATGCAAGCTGCCATGAACGCGACGATACGCATACCAATGTTTTCCCCACCAGAAAAGTTACCCTAACTCGGCAAATTCGTTAGCCAATCAACGTGAAATTTCCATTTTACAGCACCTTACCCTTCTTTCGCTTAAAATTTTTGAAGTTAAGCAAATTCATCCCCTGCATATGGGGGAAAGTGAACAGCAACATCCATATATGGATCGGTTTTTCAATGTCAGAAAATTCAACAATTACCAGATCGCAACATATGGGAGTGACAACCTGTTTTTACCCATATTTGCGGGGCCAATTTAAGCGAACGTAGGGTAAAACAGTAGCCCCAGCATGAGTTCTGGCGCATATGGTGGAGCACCCTCAAACTGTTAGATTGCTTTTATATCAAATGATTATGTCAAGAGAAAGAGGCTGTTTTTCAAACAGCTTCTAAACGCACTGGCTGGCGGCGGCGACCCCAATGACCTGGCTCCGCCTCAAACACGCCGGCGCAAGTAGAACGACATGATGGGCAACGGCCGTCCCTCTCTAACCGATATGCTTGTAAATCATACCAATCCCGTTCAATTAGTTTTTCTCCACATTCATGACAAAATGTGGTGTCGCCATTGCGATCATGTATATTGCCGGTGTAGGCATAACGCACCCCATTTTTGCGAGCGATGTTTCGGGCGCGGGTAAGGGTGTCTGGCGGTGTGGGAGGTTTATCCAGCATTTTATAATCGGGATGGAAAGCAGAAAAGTGCATGGGCACATCTGGCCCTAAATTCTGTATCACCCACTGCGTCATTTCCTCTAATTCAGCCTCAGAATCATTCCAGCCGGGGATAATGAGGTTGGTTATTTCAAACCAGACGGCCGTTTCATGTTTGAGATAGACGAGCGTATCCAACACCGGCTGCAACTGTCCGGCACACAACTTTTTGTAAAAATCTTCGCTGAACCCTTTCAAATCTACATTGGCTGCATTCATATATTGGTAAAATTCGCGGCGCGGTTCGGCACACATATACCCGGCCGTGACGGCTACCGATTTGATGCCCCGTTCATGGCAAGCCTGGGCTACGTCTCTAGCATACTCCATAAAGATAACCGGATCATTGTAAGTAAAAGCCACACTGCGGCAGCCTAATTGCTCGGCTGCACGGGCAATGGTTTCCGGTGATGCCTGGTCGGCCAGGGTATCAATCTGGCGTGATTTGCTGATGTCCCAATTTTGACAGAATTTACAGAAGAGGTTGCACCCGGCAGTGCCAAAACTGAGAATAGGCGTACCGGGCAGGAAGTGATTGAGCGGTTTTTTCTCGATGGGATCCACGCAGTAACCAGAGGAACGGCCGTAAGTTGTCAATACAATCTGGTCATTTTCACGCATCCGCACAAAGCACATCCCCCGCTGCCCTTCGGCTAATTTACAGTAGCGGGGGCACAGGTCACATTGAATACGGCCGTTGTCCAGTTCATGCCAATAGGTTGTGGGAAAACTATCCGTCAGCGCCATCATGTTCTCTCCATTAATAAACCGAATTATAAATATTTTACAGTATACTATAGATGGTATATTCAAGGAGAGTATCATGAGCAAAATTCGCCAATCGGCCGTTTCCGGTACATTTTATCCTGCGGAGTCAACCCGTTTACAAGAGATGGTGCAGCGGTTTTTAGACACGGCCGTTCTCACCCCAACTTCCCAACCGCCCAAAGCGATCATTGCCCCCCACGCTGGCTATATTTACTCCGGCCCCATCGCCGGATCAGCCTTCAAGCCACTAGTGGGGCAAATGGCCTGGGTAAGGCGCGTGGTTATCATTGGCCCGGCGCACACGATGACGGTGCGTGGTTTAGCTACAGTCAGCGCCGATGTTTTTCAGACGCCTTTGGGCGCTGTGCCTGTTGGTAAAGAGGGGATTGAAGCGATACGGCCGTTACCCCAAATACAAGTCAACGATGCCGCCCACATCCAGGAACATGGTTTGGAGGTGATGTTGCCTTTCCTACAAACCATCGCCTCACAATTTGCCATTGTGCCCCTGGTAGCTGGCAGCACAACCGGTCAGGAGGTAGCTGAGGTGTTAGAGCGACTTTGGGGTGGCCCAGAAACGCTCATCGTCATCAGTTCAGACCTGAGCCATTATTACGATTATGCCACCGCCAAACGCTTGGATGCGGCCACCGCCAAAGCCATTGAAATGTTACAACCTGACATGTTGGGCCAGGAAAGCGCGTGCGGTCGTCTACCCATTCAAGGATTGTTGCTGCGGGCCAAAGAAGAAGGATTAACGGCCGTAACGGCCGATTTGCGTAATTCTGGGGATACGGCGGGATCAAAAGATCGTGTTGTTGGTTACGGAGCTTTTTCATTGAGGCCGATTCAATTGCGAAAATAAACTAACCCCGACAGCCCTGGGCGCTTCTAGGCTCCGCACCTTTTACACCGTGACCTTGCCTAGTGTAAAGTATGGATGGTTGGTCGAAAGTCTCAAACTGCTGCCGGTAATCTGCTGCGTGGGGTGGAAACGGCCGATATTGGCGCACTTGAGGTCCAGGTTTGCCAGGGAAGTAAGGTATTGTACACACAAAATTTTTGCCGTTTGCTACCCAATCAAACCATGTGTATGAGTGGCAATTAGCTAGCAGAGTTTAATTTTAATGATGATCGCCCGAAAATTGTCCTGGATTTTACGGAATAACGGTGTCATTTTTACCGGCAAGTTGGCGCAGGAGTTCAAGTTGGCCGGTGTGGTACGTTTCATGCCAATGTAGCCCGGCAATTCGTTCGGCTACCGTTTGATTGCGTTCTTTATTGTATATCGCAGTCAGAGTTTCCACAGGGGTATTTTGTAAACCGGTGGCGATGCGTTCGTTAGATTGGTCAATGGCTGTCAGGAGTTTGTCGCCCGGTACGGCCGTCTCCCCATCCGTCATTGGCTCTGAACCACGCTCGTATAAATTGACCTGTTCCGGTGTAAATAGCGCTTCTTTTCCTAAAAGTGTTAACACTTTGTCCCGGTTAGTGGCAATATGACCCAATACCCAATTAAAGCAGTTGGCCCGAAACGGTGGCAGAATTGTCATCTCTTCGTTGGACAGCCCTTCGGCTTGCTTCTTAATAATCCAGGTTGTGACGCTAAAATCTTGAGTGAGTTGTTCGGCTGTACTCATTTTTCTCTCCTACTGGTTTGTCGCCGAGATTTCGCAATTGTGCCTCTGGTTTGCGGTTATGAAACCGTAGCTACAATTACCGATTTGCTTCTTAAATTTCACCTTCAAATAAGAGCAATGTTTCCCCGGCCGGGGCTTTTAGAATACCATCTTGAATGTGCAGACCGGTGGCCGTTAGTTGCTCAATGCGCTGGGACATGTCAGGAGCAAAATAGGTCATACATGGTCCCTGAAATTCATCGGTCTGGTGCAGACCTACTACAATCATGTCATCGCTGAAGATACCCCAGGGGTAGGGTTCGCTGCTGGCATATAGTTGGGTAAAGCCGAATTGTTGCCAGAATCGGGCGGCTCGTTGAAAATCTGCTACGCCAAGTGCAAATTCACCAAATTTGCCACAGTGGGTGAGCGGTTCACCTGCCGGTTGAATAATACCAGATGGGTCTTGATTGATGAGACTGACCATTAGCCCATCCTCATCGGAGAAGGTTGCCATGTGTAAATAGCCGTGTTCCTCCTGCTTCATTAAAAACTGTACACCTTTAGCTTCAATTTGTTGCACCCGTTCGCTGGCATTAGCCGAAAAGTAGTTTAACCCAATATACCGCTTCCCATCTTGATTTAGCAGAATGAGGTTTTGCCCATCACTATATTGTTTCCAAGGCCAGGGCCGATCATTTTCGGCCACTTTTTCAAAGCCAACTGTTTTGTAAAACGCGGCCGATTCAGATAAATTCGGTACGCCAATTGAAATTTGCACTGCGTCGCCAAGTTTCATGAGCATGTCTTCTTTATTTAGGAGATTGGAATGAGGAGTTTGTTTTGTGCGTATCCAATTTCCAGGCAAGTTGAGAGGTTAAAAGTTGCTCTATAGTAGCACGTGAGTTCTAATTATTCAACCTACGGCCGTAAACATCTCCACTACCACTTTCCATCTTGTGTACAAAATCAACCATTTCTAGCGGCGTTAGCCAGCGTTCAAAATGTAGGCAGTGACTTTCTCCAGC
>JAAEOP010000685.1 GCA_024223125.1 Chloroflexota bacterium | reverse complement strand
GGCGGCTGGGTAATTGAAGAAGGTAAACATCTGTTCCTTATCTTTAGTCAGCGCCTGCACCGCTTTGGGATATTTGTCGGCAAACGTATGCCGAAAGCGTTCCATTTCTTCCAGTGCCGCCTGACGGTCTGGGGCACGCATGATTTCGTGCAGTTGCGCTTTGGCCTTAGGCTGCAATCGCTTGGGCAGCTTATCGAGTATATTGGCAATTTTATGCACCCAGCAACGCTGTTCTTCTGTTTCGGGATACACCTGACGTAGTGCCGACCAAAAGCCAAGTGCCCCATCAGCCATTGCCAGTTTGGGTGCGCTTAACCCACGTCTTTTCAAATCTCGCAGGAGTGTCAGCCATGATTCGGTTGATTCACGATAGCCGTCATCGATGGCAATCACTTCTTTAACGCCATCCGGCCGCACACCGATAATGACCAAACAAGCCAGGCGGTCTTCTTCCAGACGTACATTAAAATGAACCCCATCTGCCCAGATGTAAACGTACTGTTTATGAGCTAACAGCCGTTTTTGCCAGATACGTTGCTCCTCTTGCCAAACGGACAGCAATCTGGTGACTGTTGTGGCTGAAAAACCACTCACTGCTTCTCCCAGCAAAGCGGCCAATGCCTCTGAAAAGTCGCCAGTGGAAAGGCCGCGCAAATATAAAATCGGTACTGCTTCTTCCAATCGAGGCGTCCGCCGCATGTAGGGCGGTAGAATCGCACTGCTGAATTTTCGCCCATCTCGTTTGTCGTTTACCCGAGGGGCTTGGATATTGAGGACACCAGCTCCGCTGTGAATGGCACGTTCCTGGCTTTTGCCATTGCGAACCACCAGGGCATGTCCGGCCTCATCTCGTTCCTTTTGGTGGTGTTGGATGTATGCCTCTACCTCTGCGGCCAAAGCCGCTTCCAGCATCCGTCGTGCCCCACGTTGTGCCAGTTGATCCAGGCTGAGTATGGTTTCTGATTGTAAAGATTCGATTTCTGTTGTGGATGTGATAAGATGTTCCAAGGTGTATTCTCCTTTCGGGTTTTCCCGATTTTTGGTTTATTACCTTGGAGGATACGCCGTTTTCTTTTCTATAGCCAATCCACAACTTTTGATAATACCTCGACCACTTTATACCAAATCTTGTACAAGAACAACTGTTTCTGACGGAGATATTGTATTGATTCTACGAAAAAG
>JAAEOP010000684.1 GCA_024223125.1 Chloroflexota bacterium | reverse complement strand
GACGAGTTGATCGGCCGAATAAAAAAAGTCAGAGATGCTTTGGATGACGGTGTTATAAAGCTGTACATCGCCATCTGTGGCAAAATAGAGGATGATATCGGTAATGTAGAAGATGGCGACCAAAATTGAACCGACCACGGTGTAGGAGATGATGGCGATAGCAATAACCATAATGGTAGCCACAATGGCGTAGACCAAAGCTTCGCGCACAGCAAACTGGTTGCTAAAATCGGTGGTGAAGGCAAATGAGATCCAGATCATAGCCAGAGAGATGACTGTAGTGACAACCGAGAATCCAATGCCTCCGGCCGTGCGTGGAAACCAGTTGGCCCAGGAAGTACCGCTTTTGAGGAGGAAGGAGCCGATTTGGTAGGTGGCGAAGGCGATGTTGATGATGGCCGCGCCGGCAAAAGCAACCCGCGTACCGGCCGTTATCACAACACTGTTGGAATCGGTGTTAAATGTCAGTTGTCCCAGGGCAAAGATGGAGCTAAGGAAGGCTGGGGGTACAAAGTCCCCCTCTTCTTCACTGATATAAGACCAGGTGGAAAACAAATCATTGCCAATAACTAGACCGCTGCCGCTGTCGCCAATATTGGCGGCTTCGATGAGGTAGCCGGGCAGGTCGGTTTCTGTGGGGTGGTAAATGGCATTGTAGACTTCGAGATCAGGGGTGTTGTCGTCGGCCGTTTGTACGCCGTCAATAGAGAGGGTGCGGCTTTGACCAACGGACCAGGAGGCATAAAAAAGGGCCAACATTTCATACAGATCAACATCGCTTAAATCGGGGTAATTTAAGTGTAAATCGGCCAGGATGGTTGTGAGATCGGGGTAGCGGTTGATGACGGCCGTTAACATCTCATCTTCTGTCATAGAAGCCCAGCCATCGCTGGTGTAGGTCAGGGTATCTAACATCAGTGTGCGCTGCGTGTTCAGACTAATGCCGCTCAGGTTGATGTCGAAATTGTTGCCGTTGGTATATGTTACATCATCCATGCTGGCGGAACCGGAAACCTGTTCCATGGCGATGATGACGGAGGCCATACGGCCGTCGGTGGCGTACCCGTTTGCTGTCAGGAGATTACCAGTGCGGGCGATGAGATCGAGCCAGCCGGCATCGGTATGTTCCAGGGGCGTATTGGTATAGGAAATGGCTACATCTGCCGCCGGAACGCCCCAGGTTAAAACTGGGTCTGTATTGGGATTACTAAAGCGACTACCAATCGTTTGAATATCAGGCGTCTGGTTGCTTAAAAAAGTGGAACTCAGGCCAAAGAGCAGGTTAAACAGAGTACGGTCATCTTCGGGCGTGTTGGGAGTTGCCAAAACGGCATTTTCAAAATCGGATGATTTAGTGACCAGCCAGCCGGTCAGGCGGAAACTGTCTTCCTCATAAATGTGGATGGGGGTGGTTTCGCTGCTCATGCCGCTGCCAGAAACCATCTGGTCAATTGTCATTTGGGCCACCCAAATAAAACGTATATCCTGCCATTCAATTGCATCCAGAGCGGCCGATTCATAGGCTACTTTGGCTTCCATGGCTGTAATTTTGCCACCGTCGCCCATATAGGTGGCGGGCACATACAAATCAAACGTGCCATCGTCGTTATCTAAAACTGTAATGCCGTAATCGCTGGCCAGACTTGGATCGGGTTCCTGATTGGTCGTGATCCGCAGCATGGGAATAAGTGATAAATCGTCAGTGGAATCGTCCAGATCGGTAATTTGCCCTTCTTCGTCATAAGGCCAATCGAGGGCGTTGGTGGAGAAACGGAGATGGGTTTCATCTTCAGGCTGAAACTGCACCTGGATATATTGGTAGCCGTCGTAGGTGTCGCCGCGTTGGGTGGAAATGGCGAATGTGTCGCTGTAAACGGAGACGGAAAAGGGAGACAGGTCTAGATTGTCGGCTACGCCATCACCATCGTTGTCTTCATCCCACAAGTTGGGGATGTTGTCATTGTCAGGGTCCCATTCAGGCGCGGCTCCGATGGGCGCCGGCCATTCAAACAGGTCGGCTAACCCATCCTGGTTGCTGTCTGCTTGCAGCGGATCGCTGTACCAGGTGAGGTTGTTAAATTGAAAGCCACCGATTTCCAGGGTGTCGGTAATAAGATCTCGGTCGGTGTCGGCATAGTAAGGGTCTGTGCCCAGACAGGTTTCGCTGAAATCGTCTAAGCCGTCATTGTCGCTGTCCAGGCTGGCATCTCCAGTGCCGCATTGGGTGGCCGTGGTGGCGGCCGTTCCCGGGGTAGAGACTTTGGTAAACGGCCGTGTCTCTTGTGTCATTTCTGTTTTTTCGGCCGGGGCGACCCCCAATGCTTCGGGAACGGTGGGCAATGTTTGGGCGTGGGTTTGTTGGCTGTAAAAATGGCTTAAACCCATCACTTGGAATAAAGGGGAGGCTACCATGATGAAAACAACGCTGATGGCTACGCCAGTGTACAAGTTTCGGCGGCGACGGCCGACTATGAGCGCCGCTGCCAGCAATGAAGCCGCCAGCAATAAAACAATATCTATGACAAAGTCGGTGGGAGAGATTGGAGATTGGAGATTGGGGATTGGAGATTGGGGGGTAGTGGGGACAGGTGTATCTGCTGTTGTCTCCACGGACTGGGGGGCTAGTTGATCGGGCAGGGGGGTGGCGGCCGTGTCGCCAAAGGCAAAGTCAACCACCATATGTGTGCGCGCATCGTATTCAGACGTCAGGGCGGGTATATCCAGGTCAATGATCTGGCGGCGGGGCAGACCGTTGGCATCCAGCCACAGTTCACCGCGGCCGTTCATCTTTTGCAGGGCTGGTGAAATGGAAATAGATGTTTGGGGAGGGGTATCGTTGGGCTGGTTGTCTTGAAGTTGTTTTTGCAAATAGGCGGCATATTGACGGCCGTTAATATCGAACACATACCGGGTAAATCCTTCTGGAGCTGGAACTGTTTCCGGGTTGATCTGTTGCAAATTTTCGGCCGCTGCCAGGTAAGATAGGTAGTCGGCCGTTGGCGAAGCCAGACCGGCCGGATTTTCAACCTGAATACGTTCGCCATCTTTTAACAGGAAAGCGTCCGACCCGTTTTGCTCAATACCCAAAGGGGGCACGTTTAACCCGGCCCCTTCCAGGCGAATCTGTAAATATGCTTCATCTGGCAGGGTGACATCCCCATCAATACGCATGTCCAGGCGCTCATTGGTTTTGCCAATCATGCTGGGAACTGGCCGGGGAATGAGCGTTTGTTCTACGTCGGCCGTGAATTGGTAAGCGCCTATTTCGGTCACCCGTGCCCGAAGTTCATCTATGGAAGCGCTTTGAGCATATGTAGTCTGAATGGGGGAATGAGAAAATGAGGCGATAAACAGACAAGTGATAATACCAACGAAAAATAGTCGAATGAGTTGTTTTGATTGAGAATTCATTACTTCTCCAATAAGTTGTTGATGGGAATTTAGGTTTATATAGTTGCTGCTTGCAAGGAAAGTATAGACGTCAGCGCTTATGAATGAGCTAACAGTAGTGAAGGTATTTTAGGGGAATTGTGCCTTTTAGAAAACAGGAAATCTGTCCGCGATAGGTGGGCGCAAATGGTGCAATTCCTTATCAAATCGTTAACCTAAATAAAGTTGTTGCAATTTTGTGAAACAAAGTACAATCTAGTCTGGGAAAATTTGGCAATTGATGGGAAGATATGAGAAAAAAACAGAAACGAACAATCTTTAAGGACGGCCGTTACAGTTCAAGCCAAGTTAACAATTGTATAAAGCAAGCAGTGGGAACCGGATTCATTTTGCTACTTGCTTTTTTGTTAGCTGCTTGTAATGGACAAAACAACTCTGACGCCGCTGGTGCAGAGCTAGAAGAAGCGCAGCAATCTATTCAAAACAAAGGGTCAGACACATTAGTGAATATTGCCCTGGCCTGGGCCGAAAATTACCGTACAGTAGAGCCATCTGTGAGCATTGCCGTTACCGGCGGCGGCTCTGGCACGGGCATTGCCTCGCTCATCAATGGCACGGTGGACATTGCCAATGCCTCTCGCGGGATGAAGGATGGCGAAGTAGACGAAGCGATAGCCAATGGCATTGAACCTGTAGAGCATGTGGTAGCCATTGATGCGCTGGCGGTCATTTTGCATCCTGATAATCCTGTCAGCAAGTTGACCATTCCCCAGTTAGCAGACATTTACACCGGCCGAATGACTAATTGGCAGGAAGTGGGGGGCAATGATGCCTCGATCATTTTGTTGTCACGAGAGACAAATTCGGGGACGCATGTTTATTTTTTGGAAGAAGTGGTGCGTAAAGGGGAGAAGGAAAATAGTGATATTTTTGCCCCGCAAACATTGTTAATGCCTTCTTCGGTGGGCATTACCAGTGAATTACGGCGCAATCCCAATGCGATTGGTTATGATGGGTTGGGGTATGTGGACCCGGCGCATGAGAAGGTGTTGGCAATTTCCAGGGAAGATGGGGACGAGTATGTTTTCCCTTCGGCCGAATCGGCCTCCGCCGGCGAGTATCCTCTGGCGCGAAATTTATTTATGTATACGGCCGGAGAACCGGAAGACGCTATTGCCGATTATCTGGACTGGATTTTAAGTCCGGCCGGGCAGCAAATTGTGGCTGATTTGGGATTTGTGTCGCTGCCCGGTGAGTGACCCCAGGTTGAGAGGGAGAGTTTGAAGATGGCTGTTTATAAAGAGAATCAGCAGAGTCCCCAGGAGAATACAGAGAAACAGGCGCGGCGCAGTAGTCGTAACGGCCGTGAAATTGTCATTGAAACGTTAATTCTGATTGCGGGCGTATCCGTTATCATTATTATCAGCTTGATTTTTCTCTTTCTGGTTAAAGAAGGGGCGCCCGCTTTTTTTGATTTGCCTATAGGCGCTTTTTTGGGCAGCCGTTGGTATCCCATAGAAGAGATGTATGGTTTGGTGTCGTTGTTGGTCGGTTCTTTGTTGGTAACAGCCGGGGCTGTCATCATTGCCGTACCTCTGGGTTTGACAACGGCCGTTTACCTGGGCGAATTTGCACCCGACTGGCTGCGCGAAATTTTGAAACCGCTCATTGAAGTGTTGGCCGGTATTCCCTCTATTGTGCTGGGTTTTTTGGGCTGGATTGCTCTGGCCCCGCTTATTCAAAGCCTGGGCGCACCCAGTGGCCTGACCGCGTTTACCGGAGCGTTGATTTTGGCTTATATGGCCTTGCCGACCATTATTAGCATTACCGAAGATGCGCTGTATGCGGTTCCTAAAGAGTATCGAGATGGCTCACTAGCCATTGGAGCCACAAAGTGGCAAACGATTTATCGTGTTGTTGTACCAGCCGCCAAACCAGGTATCGTTATGGCGGTGATGTTGGGCATTGGCCGAGCCATCGGCGAAACAATGGCGGTGATGTTGGTGACGGGAAATGCAGCCAATGTCCCCAAGTTGGGGGCCGGGATGCTTTTTCAGCCCATCCGCACCATGACAGCCACGATTGCGGCCGAAATGGGGGAGGTGGCTCAGGGCAGTACCCACTATAGTGTCTTGTTTGCCATTGGCATTGTGTTGTTCCTCATTACTTTTCTAATTAATTCACTGGCTACAAAATTAGTAGGGGGGCGTACCAAACGCCGGGGAGCGCAGCTATGAAACGCCAACAAACGCAGAAATTGGCCACAGTTATCATCACCATCGTCGCCGCTTTGGTTGTTATCCCCATTCTTCTGATTATCTTCTCCATTTTTGTGAATGGGTGGCAGGCTATTTCCTGGGAATTTCTAACCCAGCCCCCCCGCAACGGGATGACAGAAGGGGGTATTATGCCGGCCATTTTAGGGACGATTATTTTGACGCTGGGCACGGCCGTGGCTGTCATTCCCTTAGGCATTGGGGCGGCCATTTATCTGGCCGAATATGCTGGTGATAATTTTCTGACGCGCACGATTCGTCTGGCTATTGTCAATTTAGCGGGCATACCGTCTATCGTTTATGGTCTGTTTGGGTTGGGTATGTTCGTCCTCTTTTTCCAGTTTGGCACTTCCATTATTGCTGGGGCGTTGACTTTAGGTTTAATGACCTTGCCTATTGTAATCAGTACGGCCGAAGAAGCGATTCTATCTGTGCCGCAAACATTCCGTGTGGTGAGTTACAGTGTCGGCGCTACCAAGTGGCAGACCATTCGCTACCAGGTGTTGCCCAACGCTACCCCAGGCATCATTACCGGCATCATTCTGGGTTTAAGCCGGGCCATCGGCGAAACAGCGCCCATTCTCTTCACTGTGGCCGCTTTCTATTTACCAAACCTACCCAGTTCCATTTTTGATCAAACAATGGCTTTGCCCTATCACCTGTATGTCATCTCTACTCAAGTTCCCGGTATGCCGCTAGATATACAATATGGCACAGCCTTAGTCTTGCTTCTGTTTACCTTATCACTCACTTTTGTGGCCGCGATGATTCGCACTTACATGCGGAGGCAGCGCCAATGGTAATTTTTTAGTGGCTGGTGGTTGGTTATTAGCGCCAGCCACCAACCACTAGACACCAACAACTATGACTCCTAGATTATCTATTCAGAATGTTTCCTTTGATTATGGCGATGGCTCCACTGCTTTGCAGAATGTGAGTTTGGACATTATGCCCAATGAATTGTTTGTCTTGTTTGGGCCGTCCCGCAGTGGCAAAACAACGCTGCTGCGCCTGCTAAACCGTTTGTCTGATTTGCTGCCGGATGTGCGGATTAACGGCCGTGTCACCTTCGACGGCCGGGATATTTTTGCTCCCAACATAGACATATTCGATTTGCGACGACAGATTGGTATGGTTTTTGCTACTCCGACACCCCTGCCCGGAACTATCTACGAAAATTTGACTTATGGTTTGAAAATGGCCGGCATGAAAAAACAAGCCTTATTAGATGAACGGGTAGCGCAATCACTGCGGCAAGCCGGGTTGTGGGATGAAGTAAAAGACCGTCTGGATACGTCAGCTTATGCTTTGTCTGGCGGTCAAAAGCAACGCCTGTGTTTGGCACGCAGCCTGGCCTTAGAACCAGAAGTGATCTTATTAGATAATCCCACATCTGGCCTGGACCCCATTTCAACCTCTATTGTAGAAGAATCATTATTTGAACTGCGGCAACAATATACCATTATCATGGTTCCCCACAGTGTACAGCAAGCCGCGCGAGTGGCTGACCGGGCTGCATTTATGCTGGATGGCAAAGTGGTGGAAATGGGTTTGCGAGAACAACTATTTATTACCCCTCAAGACCAGCGCACAGAGGATTATGTGACCGGTCGTTTTGGCTAAGGCCACAGTCAGAGAAACTATAAAAACTTATGGAAAACAAAATTGAAGTTCGGAATTTTAATTTTTTCTATGGCGATTTTCGGGCGTTGATTGATCTGAATCTGCCTGTTCGCCGGAACCAGATAACGGCGCTGATTGGTCCATCGGGGTGCGGAAAATCCACCTTTTTACGTTCCTTAAACCGGATGAATGACACTATCAAGGGTTCACGCGCCGAAGGCGAGGTGTTGCTAGATGGGAAAAACATTTATGATCCTGATATAGACGTGGTGGAATTGAGGCAGCGGGTGGGCATGGTTTTTCAACGTCCCAATCCATTCCCCCAATCCATTTTTAACAATGTGGCTTATGGGCCGCGTGTTTTAGGTTTGGCTAAGAGAAATGGCAAGCTGGCTGAAATTGTGGAGCAGAGTTTACGCAGCGCTGCTCTGTGGAATGTTGTGAAGGATAAGCTGGATGCGCCGGCGCTGGACTTGAATCCGGGGCAGCAGCAGCGTTTGTGTATTGCCCGCACCATTGCTGTCAAGCCAGAAGTTGTGTTGATGGATGAGCCGTGTTCAGCTTTAGACCCGGTGGCTACGCTAAGGGTTGAGGAGTTGATGCAGCAGTTGGTGGTGGATTATACCATTGTCATTGTGACGCATAGTATGGAGCAAGCGGCCCGGACATCCCATTGGACGGGTTTCTTTTGGTTAGGCGAGCTAATTGAATATGAGTCTACGGCCGATTTATTCACGAACCCGGAGAAAGAGCTGACGGAGGCGTATATTACTGGGCGGCAAGGATAATGGTTTGGGGAAATTGGTAATCAAGTAATTACATAATCACAAAATATTTTCCTCAACATCTATATAACGGCCGACTTCCGTACCCCAATCGTCTAATTCCCCTACAAATCCCTATTAAAATAGAACGATTATGTTAAAATGCTATCTTTTGAGAGGTATATAACCTAAATTGAGGAGAATCCAAATGAGAACCGTTAAATTTGTATTTGCCCTATCATTCATAGCTATCCTAATTGCCGCTTGCGGCGGTGGCGAGGCTACGCCAACGGCCGCGCCGCCCACAGATCCCCCCGCCCCCACCGCGACTGCAGCCGACATGGCTACCAAACCAACAAAGGTGGCCGAACCGGAAACAGCCCCGGAAGCGGAACCCACCCCAGAAGCAGAACCCACGGCAGCGGAACCTATTATTGGCACGGCCGTTGTCAGCAGCATCACCTTGAATACGCAAGATGATCAAACGATAGCCACTGTTGAAGGGGAACTATCCGACGGCTGTACCCAGATTTATGAGATTAACCAATCTGTTGCCGGGGACACAATCAAACTTGAAGTCAGCACTATTCGGCCGGCCGATATGATGTGCACCCAGGTTGTCACCCCCTATAGCGAAGAAGTGGTGATTGATACAGACGGTTTAGCGGACGGCCAATACACCGTTGAAGCCAATGGCGTACCCGCCGACCAACCCCTGACTATGGGCGCGGCCGAAGTGACCGGCACAGTAACATACGTACAACGCAGCGCCCTACCCGATGACGCTGTTCTCACCGTGCAAATTCAGGACATTTCCCTGGCCGATGCCCCGGCCAAAATTATGGGCGAACAAACGTATGTCACTGAAGGAGCGCAGGTTCCATTGCCCTTTGCCGTTCCCTACAATCCGGCCGATATTCAAGAAAATCTGAGTTATGCTCTTTCGGCACGTATAACCGACGCCCAGGGTAACTTGATGTTCATCAATGACACCGTCATTCCTGTTATAACGAGAGGCAACCCCACCTCTGATGTGGAGGCTATAGTTGTACCTGTTGCCCAGCTAGAAACGGAGACCCTCACCGGCATAACATGGCAGTGGACGGCGATGACTGATCCTGTAGAAGGCACACAGCAAATTCCTGAACCGGAGCGTTATGAATTGGTTTTGAATGAAGATGGTACGGCTAATATCAAAGCCGATTGCAATAATGTATTGGCGACATATACCATAGATAGCAGCAGCATCTCTATCGTGCCTGGCCCGTCTACATTAGTCGCCTGTCCAGAAGATTCTTTAGGGGATCAATTCATACAAAATCTGGCTGTGGCCGCCATCTATTTTTTCCAAGATGGCAGCATGTTCTTTGATTTAGCAGCCGATTCAGGCACGATGCAGTTTGATGAGGCGGGTACGGCCGCGGCCGAGGCAGCCGGTTTACCGGAAGAACTAACTGGCGAGCTGTGGCAGTGGATTAGCTTCAACGACCCGGCTGCTGGCCCCACTGATATTGCCGAACCGGAGAAGTACCAGATACAGTTGGAAGCGGATGGAACCGTTTTTATCAAGGCCGATTGTAACAATGGCAGCGGTATTTACAGTATGGATGGCAGCAGTCTTTCCATCATCGTTGGCCCCATGACCCGCGCTTTTTGTGGCGAGGATTCATTGGATACGCAGTTCTTGCAATATCTGGAAGCGGCCGCTATTTGGTTTACGCAGGAGGACGACCTCTTCTTTGACTTGTTTGCCGATAGTGGCACGATGCGCTTTACAGAGGCTGCAGCTGGGGAAACGGCCGCCGATGCCCCAGTCAGTGAAAGTTCAGACAGTATTCCCCCAGATTCAATTCAAATGGATTTACAAGGGTTGGCCGATTCCTTCCAATGGGAGGTTGTGGCCGGTTATCCTGCATCGCCCGGCCCGGGCGGTTTGGGGATGCCCTCACACATTGTGGTGACGTTTGATGGGGAAAGCGCGGAAGAGGCTATTGCTAACAACGGCCGTCGTCTTTACATCTTCCCCGCCGAAACGTATGAAGCGGTGGCCGGGCAGCCAGCCGCCAGCCAGATTACTCGTCTGGAAGAGTTAATTGGGCAGGCAGACGGCCGTCAAACAACTCCCGATAACCCCATGCCTATTTTGCCCCCGCCGTCTAGTTTTATGAACCGCTGGGCACAGTTTGCCGACCTGAATTTTGTCCAGGGACAAGGGGTACGTTATGTGTCTGAATATCCCAACCGGCAGGAAATTGGCCCCTGGACAAACGAGGGCACGGCTTATTATTATCAGGGGTTAACGGAAGACGGCCGTTTCTACATCTCCTTCATCTGGCCGGTACGCACCGACAATCTGCCAGATACGCCCGAAGATGTGCCGACGGAAACAAACGATATGGCTGCCAATCCTGAAACCTATGAGCAATATTTACAAGAAACGAAAGATTTGTTGAATGGCTTGAGTGCGGCCGATTGGGAACCTGACTTGGCTAAACTGGATACGCTGATCCAATCGCTACAGTTTCAGCGGTAGCAAGTGGCAGCAGAGGATAGAGGAAGGAACGGATTTTCTAGACGATTGTCCGTTTCTTCCTTACCGGCTTTTTGAGCTTTTTGCTACAGTCCAATTAGTTTACAACGAGGATTTTTGTACGTTTATGTTGTTGTAGCAGGTAACGGCCGTGAAGTAAAAATGCATCTATTCCAGTCGGTAATGGAAAGGCATTAAAGCCACCGGAACCAACTTGAAATGTTGCAGCGCCAGGGGGAAGCCAATAATCGTGATCGCTAAGGCCACCCCGCCAACTAGGTGAGCTATGGCAATTTCCCAACCAAACAGCAGCAGCCAGATTACGTCCATGAACAGAAAAATATAACCGGCGTCAGACCGATCTTGGCGCTCAATACGCTTGCCAAACGGGGCCAGAGTAGCTAACCCCAGTTTAATAGATTGAATGCCAAAAGGGATGCCGACAATAGTCAAACACAGCAGCAATCCCCCCAATATGTATCCTGCAGCGGCCAAAAAGCCGCCAAAAATAAGCCAGATTAAGTTGCCTAAAAAACTAATCATTGTTTCTCCTAGTAAATCGAACATCCTTATTCGATGTCCAAACAAGGATGTTCGGGCTACATTAATGTTGAACGTGCGTATTCAACCAGGCCAATATGGCCTCAGCCAATTCTGGTTGGGACGAGAACATATTGGTTCCATGTCCAGCTCCATTGTACAGCGTTAGTTCAGCTTTGCCCTGGGCCAGTTCTTGTAGGGTGCGGGATGAATCGGCCGCATAGCTGTCCTCTTCGCTGGCGGCAATGAAGATAGGCCGCGAGCCATACTCTTCTATATGGTCTTCGGTTGTAACGCCTCGATAATCTAATCCCGGCGACAGTAATACAACGGCGTTGATTGCTGGAAGATTGGCCCCTGCAATCAAGGCCATGTTACCGCCAATGCTGGCGCCAACGACGGCTGTAGCTCCCTTATCTACCTCATTCAACCCGGCAAAATATTCATGAACCAATTGCAAATCTTCTTCTACCAATGTCCAATCCGGGCTGCCTCCTGTTTCTCCATGCCCGCGCATGTCAATTGCTAAAACTGCGTAACCGTTTTCTGACAGCAGGTCTGGCAATCTAGACGGTTGCCAACTGCCGCGATTGCTACCTAACATGTGCAGTAAAATGACGCCAGGAATGGATTCATTGTCCCCCGGCAGCCATAATATGCCCTGAATTTCCAGACCGTCTGCACCGGGAATGGTGACATCTTGGGTGGTGGCGTCGGCCGTTTCCTTTTCTACTTCTTCTGTTTCTGCTTCCACTTCTTCTACTGTTGGCTCGGGGGTGTCTGTAGGTGTGTCGGTTGGTGGTATGGCAGTGGGTTCAGGTTCATCGGTGGGTGTGGGGCGCACGGCCGTTTCTGTGGCTGGTGTAGTGGCAGTAGGAATGGGTCTGAGGGGAACGGCCGTTTCCTCAACTGCCGCCGGTTCCGTACTCACGCTGCAAGCTGCCAGCAGAATAAAAAGTAAAATTCCGATTCGTTTCAGTTGAATGGTCATGACATGATTACTCCTTTTCGTTTTTAGATCAACACAATTCTGGGTATAGTAGCAGAAAATATAACCAACTCAGGTTAAAAGAGGTTAAACAGATGACGCAACAAATATACGGCCGTGACCATATCAGCGCTGCTTTTGACAAAGCCTTACAAACCCAAACCGCCGCCCTCATGCCCTACTTCACATTGGGCTACCCTGACCGCCACACCTGTCTGGACATCATTGAAGCCATCGCCCCGTACAGCGATTTGCTGGAATTGGGCGTTCCCTTTAGCGATCCCCTGGCCGACGGTCCCACCATCCAGCACAGTACCCAAAAAGCATTGGAAAATGGCACGACCAGCGCTGCTTGTCTGGAAATGGTACACGAACTGCGTGACCGTGGCATACAAATTCCCTTCATCTTGATGGGCTATTTTAATCCTATTTTGGCTTATGGTTTAGCCGAGTATGTACGGGATGCGGCCGCGGCCGGCGCTGATGGGTTTATTGTGCCTGACCTGCCGCCGGAAGAAGCGGGAGAACTGGAGCAGTTAGCGGCCGAGGTCGGTTTATGTCTAATTCACTTCTTAGCCCCCACCAGCAATCCAGCCCGGATAGAGATGGTAGTCAGTCGGGCGCAGGGATTCATTTATATGGTTAGCCTAACCGGCGTTACCGGGGCGCGTAAGCAAGTGAAGTTGGATGTATCAGATTTTGTAGACCGGGTGCGAGTGAAAACGGCCGTGCCCCTGGCCGTCGGTTTTGGCATCAGTACCCCCGAACAGGCACAATCCGTGGGAACTTTGGTAGATGGGGTAATTGTGGGCAGCGCTCTTATTAATGCAGCTGATACGGCCGACACGAATAAACCGGTAGCGGCCGCAGCTTACATACAATCGTTGCAAGCAGCATTATCAAAATAACTAGGTTTCAGACGGGAAAATGGATGTCAAAACCCAATCAAAAGTAGCAAGTATGTAAGTAGACTTGGAGGTTTTATGATGGATTGGTCAGCATTGACATTGTTTTTTGTGGCGGCGGCCGTGTTGCTTATTACGCCTGGGCCGGCCGTGTTGTATATTGTGGCCCGCAGCATTGATCAGGGACGTATGGCGGGCATTGTTTCTGTATGGGGAGTGGGTGTCGGTACATTTTTTCATGTAGCGGCGGCAGCGATAGGGCTTTCGGCTATTCTGGTTTCGTCGGCCGTGGCTTTTTCTGTGGTTAAGTATCTAGGAGCTGTTTACTTGGTTTATTTGGGAGTACGGAAGCTGCTGGAAAAGGATAATGTTTATGAAGGGGAAGCGACAACACCCAAAACATTATCCCGTATTTTTTACCAGGGGGTTGTTATCAATGTGCTGAATCCTAAAACGGCTTTGTTCTTCTTTGCTTTTTTACCGCAATTTGTGAATCCGCAAAGTGGGTCTGTTACCACACAAATGTTGATTTTAGGGGTGATTTTTATTGTGATGGGGTTGTTAAGTGATTCTGTTTATGCAGTTTTGGCGGGGACAGTAGGTAATTGGCTCAGAGGAAATATGGGTTTTTTGCGATCACAACGATATTTTGCAGGGACGATTTATATTTTGTTGGGGGTGTTAACGGCCGTTAGTGGTACAGACAAAAAATAAAGACGGCCGTTTTGAGATTGGAGATGGGGAGATTAAATTTCTCCATCTTCTAATCTCATTATAGGACGCTTGTTTTTTAGAAAAGGACGCTACTGACGACCTGGTAATAATCTTCGTTTCTTAACGTCGGGTCTGTTTTCTTGGTTGTCATCACCATCAGATGATGATTGTTCCGACCCGTAATGTGAGGAATGAGCATAGTAGTAATAAGCGCCATAAGCTTCACTGCGACGAGAAATAGAATTTAGAGCACAGCCGATAATATTAGCATGTACATCCTGCAACTGTTGCACAGCTTGTTGTAAATGATATTTGCGGCTCTTGTTAGTACGAATAACCAGTAAGGTGGCATCAACCTGGGTGCTTAAAATAATGGCATCTGTGACGGCCAAAATAGGCGGTGAATCGAAGATGAGATAATCATATTCTTGCAATAGATACGTCATTAACTCTTTCATCGTAGCTGACCCCAATAATTCGGAAGGATTGGGGGGGATAGGGCCAGAAGTTAGAATTTCTAATTCATTTATGGAAGAAGTATGCACTGCTTTTTCAACGAGTTGCTGTAAACGGCCGTCTTCCTTGGCCTTATCATAAAATAGCAATAAATTGGTTAGACCGCGTGAATTGGGCACATTAAAAAGCTCATGTTGCTTGGGCTTACGTAAGTCCCCATCTATTAACAAAACACGGTTGCCAGCCTGGGCTAAAATAATTGCTAGATTTGAAGAAATTGTTGTTTTACCCACGCCCGGTGTGCCCCCGGTTACGATGATAGAGCGCATCGGTTTATCTATAGCGGCAAATTGGATGCCTGTACGCAGCACTCGAAATGCCTCAGAGATGGGTGAGCGCGGCTCCTTCAAAGTTATAAGCTGCTCGTCAGGATTGGAGATTTTGGCAATACCGGCCAAAGTAGGTAGATTGGTTAATCTTTTAATATGGGCGGGTGTTTTTACGGTGTCATCCAAGTATTCTAGTATGTAAGCGGCCGATACGGCTAGCACGAACCCAATACCAGCCGCGGTCAGAATAGACATGGTGTTATTAGGATCAACCGGGGATTTGGGTAAAGCGGCCGCTTCTAACACACGAATCGTATTTGTGGCTCCCCTTTCTGTACTTTGTAAGAGCAGGGCATAATTTGATTGAAAATTTTGCAGATTATTCTCTAAAGTTTGTATTTCAGTTTGGAGATTAGCAATTTCGCGGGCGCTCACCAGTGTACCTAACTCTTCATTTTTTATTGCCAGTTGAGTCTGTGTTTCTGTGATAGCAGCTTCATAGTCATCAAGCTGGCGATTGATGAATTCCTGCCGTTCCTGACTTTGTTCCTGGCTGGTGGGGCTGCGTAATATAAGCTGCTGGGCTAGTTCATTGGCAACAGTCTGGGCAAAGGCGGGATTTTGGGCGATTACTAAGATTTCGATGATGTAAGAGTTGTTGGGTTGAAAGACGTTTATTGTTGGCAGCCATTCAACCTCTAACGCTTCCATGGTGGCGTCGAGAACAGAGTCTTGGCGGGCTAAATCAACATAGGTTGAGGCTAACTGCTGGCTTAGAAATAATTCACTGGACGAGGGGTTGGGGTTATCAATGGTGTTGCCAATAATTAGCTTGGTGGAGGTGCGGTAGACAGATGATTGTTGTTTGGCTGCCAGATAGCTGGAGCCACCAGCGATTAATGTGGCTATCAGAATGAGCCACCACCATTTAAGTAGTGGAGCAAGATAATCTTTTATTTCCATTTATATACTCTCATGATCATGAATTCTGAACAGATTTTGCAAGGATAGCTTCTAATAAGAACAACAAAGTTGCAACCATATTTCCCCTTAATTGTATTCAAGAGGCGCTAATTTGTTGCCTCTTGTATCAATTGTTCATTTAAGGGGGCGATGGGGGATTGACGACCGTTGTTAACGGCGGTTTGGGCGCTGATGGATTGACGGTAAATTGTTTCTAGCTGCTGGGCAATATGGCCCCAATTGTGGTTGATTTCTACGTAGCGACGGCCGTTAACTCCTACTTGTGCCGATTTTTGAGGATTAGCCAACAATTCTAAAATAGCCTGAGCATAAGCTTTTGGCCCGTCAGCTACCAGCAAATCTTTACCAGGAACTAAATCCAGTGCGGAAATAGCTTGTGGTGTGGTGACTACAGGTGTACCGCAGGCCATTGCTTCTAAGATTTTATTTTGTATGCCCGCATTGTAGGTGATGGGGGCTACGGCAATAGCAGCCTGGTTAATATAGGGTGGCAGGTCAGGGACGGTTCCGGTGACTGTAATGTGTGGATGGGCGCTCAGGCTGCGGATTTCACTGATGGGGTCTTTACCGACAATCCATAAGTTTATGTCGGCTCGTTGCTGCCAGACCAGGGGCATGATATTGTGTACCAGGTGTCGTACCATGGCGATGTTGGCATGGTAGCTCATTTTGCCACTAACGATGAGGGTGGTCAGTTGGCGGGTAACGGCCGTGTCTGGTTTAAAATAATCTAAATCCACCCCATTGGGTACAACTGAAATGGGCGCATCTGGCGTGTGGCTTAAATGCAGCAGCTCCCCTTTATCTACTTTGGATGTGACTAAAACTTGATTGAATTGATTCACTGCCCAGGCTTCATATTTTGCTGTTCGGGCTAAATCCATGCGGCTGCGCCAACGACGCACAAAATCTGCACTTTGGGTCACAGCCTGATCAAACAAGTGGGTAATGCAATCTACACTGTCCCAGACAACTGGCAGGGTAGTGTGGGTCTTAAAATGAAGTCCATAGCGTGAGCCACGTAAATGCTCTACATGGACAACATCATAATCGGCGGGGTTGACCAGGGAGGTAAGAGCGGGCAGCCAGGAGAAGACGCTTTGAAAGGGTTTGTGTGTAGGAATGACTTGTACACAGTTCCAAAGTGAACGCAGTTGAGAAATATGTGCGGAAATGATGTGGTGGCAAATCGGTTGCAAATGCTCTATATCAGCTTGGTCCTGCTCGTTTGTCCAGGGTGTCAGGAGCGTTACCTGGTGTCCTCGGTTAGACAGAGAGCGTATGAAGTTATACGGCCGTACACGGACAAGGTTAGGAACATATGGGGCCACAAATAATATCTTCATAAGTCCACTCAATTACCATAAATATTGCTAAAATATCTTGCCTGACTATACTAACGATCACTTACTACCCGGCTTACAGCACTATGGGGCAATGGCCCAAAGGGACTATTGTGCATGGATTTGGGGATTGCTAGGATACTTCCCGATTAAAGCAGAATAAGCAGATGAATATAATAAGCGCTTCGCCTGGGACTGTTTAGTAGTATAAATATCATTTTGGTTGTTTTCATGTGTGTTGTCTATAATCGTATCATCGCTCCCCTATAAATATCCCCAACACAAAACCAGACAATGCACAATGATGATTTCAGGTGGAAACATAGGCTTTGCTAACCAATATGGATGGTTAATACTCAATATTAATGGGCCATCCAAAGAATTGGGGTACAGCGTCAAGAAGAGGTAAATGATGCGAAAAATTCTTGTTTTACTTATTTCTTTCCTATTATTAATTGTTGTATCTACACAAGCTCAATCGGTCGACCTATCTTCCTCATCATTGATTCCGGTTGATGCAGAAGCGGATTTGTCTCAACTGGCTAATGAAAACAGTTGGCCTATGGCTGGTGGAAATCCTGAAAGAACGTCATGGACACCAGAAGAAGTCAGAGGGTCGTTAGACCCGCTCTGGTATAAGCCCATTGAACCATATATTTCGCAGAAAGTTCAGATAATTGCCGTCAATGGGACGCTATATATTTCCACTGCTAAAGGATTATATACATTAGATGCCGACACTGGCGCTGAAGGGTGGGTATATCCAACGGAAATGCCGTTGGGACATTCACCAACCGTTGCCAATGGGGTTGTTTATGTGGGCGGGTTGGATCGCAAATTACATGCAATTGATGCCACCACCGGTCAGGGGCTTTGGACATTTGAAGAGGCCAAAGCCGGGTATCAAACCAACCCTTTGGTTGTGAATGGCGTGGTGTATGCCGGCAATCGAGATGGATATTTTTATGCTGTTGACGCTGCCACAGGACAACTGGATTGGAAATATAAAACGGGCGGTCCTGTTTTGTTTTCGGCCGCTTATAAAGATGACGTTTTGTTTTTTGCCTCAGAAGACAGCTATGCTTATGCGCTCAATGCTACTGATGGTTCAGTTGTCTGGCAGTCGTCTAAATTACCAGGCGCTGGCTTTCAATCATGGTGGCCGGTCATTTATCAAGATCGCGTTATCTTTGCCGGCAGTAATAATTATCGGACAAATATTCGGCCGGGCGGTGGCAAGCAGATCACTCAATTAGAACTAGATGACGTATACCCCAATCACAAGGACGACCCGCGCAAAACATTACCTGGAGTTGCCGGGTTTGAACCGGGAGATTGGGCATCTGGCACAGCAACCATTGACATGAGCAAACCTAATGTAACGGCTAATGGCAGCACAACGGCCGTAACTGAATATTTAGAAGCCAAACCATGGCGTCGCACATACTTTGTTTTAGATAGAGCCACTGGGAACGAAATTACGTATGATTTTGACAATGACAATAATCTGGAGTATGCACCCATTCTTTGGGTGGGTACGCATAGTGGTACTCGTTATCCACCAGTTGTCGGTGGCGATGACGTCATCTATCAATCAAACAATTTTTATTCCGATACCTGGATCGCCGGGGGACATATCAGTGGGTGGAAAATAGATACGCCTTTTATCAGCGTACCGGATGATGGCTGGAATGCAGTAGATGAACCACAGGCGTATTCAGCGGGTGGCAACCTTCTTTATTGGAATCGTTGCTGTGACCGGGTTGGTGAATCCATTGATCTTAACCACACCGGAAATGGCGGCGGTTATTTCAGCTATAATCTAGAAGCAAAAATATCCGGGTATAATGACCAATACCATATGAGCGATACGAAGTCTTTTGCTTCATTTGGTGCGCCGAGTATCAATGGGATTAATGGCTATCACGGAGATAATAATCCCCCGATCCCTTATCAAAATAAAATTTTTATGCACCGGGGCAACTCGATTATTGCCTTTGCCGATACGAACAATAACCCGGTTACTTTACCTATGTTTTCTACGGTAACAATACAAGATATCGTCCAACCATTTGCGCCTG
>JAAEOP010000683.1 GCA_024223125.1 Chloroflexota bacterium | reverse complement strand
GCAATGTTTTGTCAGGAATGATGATGTTGGAGGTTTTCAGCCCAGCCAGATTGAATGTTTTGCTAGGGGCCGTACAAACAATGCTGGTTTGCTCAAATGTATCGTTGACGGCCGCGTAAGAGACAAAATCATGCCCCTCAAAAATCAAATCACAGTGAACTTCATCAGACACCACCAGCACATCATTGGCCTGGCAGATTTCGCCAAAACGGGTCAATTCTTCTCTGCTCCATACTCGGCCGACCGGATTATGGGGGCTGCACAAGATGGTCAGCTTCACGGCCGGGTCAGCCGCTTTTTGGGCCAGGTCGTCAAAGTCCATCTGGTAACGGCCGTTTTGCAGCAGTAATGAATTGGATACAATGTCGGCCCCATTATTTTTGATGGCGTTAAAGAACGGATAGTACACAGGCTGCTGTATCAATACTTTGTCACCGGGTTGGATAAACGTCTCTATAAGCATGTTGACGGCCGGTACGACACCAGGCGTCAGGGCAATCCATTCGCGTTGGATGGTACGGCCGTAGCGCCGAGACATCCAGTCTATTACCGCTTCGTAATAAGAATCGGCGGGCATGCTGTAGCCAAATGTACCTCGCGCCACACGCTCACTTAACGCTTTCAATATTGGTGGCGCGCAGCGAAAATCCATATCGGCCACCCACATAGGCAAAATACGCTCCGCCCCATATTGGGGATCAGCGTGATCCCCATATCGGTGTGCCTTGCCATCTTTCAGCGTGAATTCCCATTTGATGCTGTGTGTGCCTTTTTTACTAGTTTCGATATCAAAATCAAAGTTCATCTGAATCTCCATTCGTGTTTTATTCAAACCTCTCCAAATTGTTAGCTGGGTTTTCTATTTCGCACAACAGTTGTTCATACAATTGCTGGGCTGGTTTAGATGGGGCAAGACTGTTATCACCTTCCCGCTGTTCCTGGGTAATTTCTTCCCCGTTGACGAAGGTACAAAATTGTTGGGCATATTGGATGACTTTGGGGGTACGGCCGTTACGCAAATGAACATACGCCAGTCCAAAATAAATCATCGCCAGCGGAATGCGAAACTGCCGTCGCTGCCCCAATGTGGGCGCTTGCTCAGGGAACACGGCCGCTTCAATGTCGCAGGCGCAGGCAATGAGATAGCTCAAAAAGTTCGTTTGTAATAAAAATGAACGGTCCATGTCCGGCTTCTTCTCCAGGACGTTATTTTAACACAACCTGAACCTGAGAATAATCCGAGATTGGTAAGGGTTTGCCCGTAAATAACTTTTGAGTTTCCAGATTGGTTCACTCTTTCGAGAGTGAACCAATCTTGCCAAGTTAAAAACAAGTGTTCAGGTGACAGTCGCTTTAAGTGACTGTCACCTTCTCAGATTGTATCCGGCGGCTTGCATTTTGCGAACATTTTGCGAACACGGCCGTGTACACTCACACTTGACAGGTTTTTATCGTAAGGCAAGAAGCAGAAGAGCCAGCCAGTGGTAAAATTTATGAGAACTTGGGACAATTGAAGTTTCATCAGTATTTGGAGATTGAGAGATTGCTAAATCTCCCAATCTCCTCTACAAGAGGTTATCATGAGCAGTTATTCATTCAACCGCATTTCCCCGGTCTGGAGCCGTTCCGCGACGATTGTGGCCGATCATGGCGAAGGCATTTATTTGTACGATGTGGATGGCAAACGGTATATTGATTTTACCAGTGGTATTGGTGTGACGAATACGGGCCATGCCCATCCGAAAGTTGTGGCTGCGGTACAGGCGCAGGCAGCCAAAATTTTACATGCCCAGGCGAATATTGTTTACCATGAACCGATGATTCAACTGACGGAAGCGTTGAGCCAAATTTTACCAGAACAGTTAGACAGTTACTTCTTTTCCAATTCGGGAGCAGAGGCGGTGGAAGCGGCCGTAAAATTGGCCCGTGCTGCTACCGGCAAACAGAATATCATCGTCTTCCAGGGATCGTTCCACGGCCGCACCCATGCCACCATGGCCATGACCACCAGCAAAACGATTTATCGTGCCGGTTATCAGCCCCTCGTCCCTGGCATCTTCGTTTCTCCGTTCCCGTATGTTTATTATTATGGTTGGGATGAGGAAACGGCCGTGAACTTTTGCATCAAAGAATTGAAACGATTGCTCAAAATGCAAACGGCGCCCTCGGAAACGGCCGCTATCGTCATTGAACCGGAGCTAGGCGAAGGCGGCTACGTGCCCGCCCCCAACAGCTTTATAGAAAAAGTACGTCAAATTTGTGATGAACACGGGATTTTGTTGGTCGCGGATGAGGTGCAAAGTGGATTCGGCCGTACTGGTAAATGGTTCGGCATGGATCACAGCGGCGTTGTGCCCGACATCATGATTATGGCTAAAGGATTGGCTTCTGGTATGCCCCTTTCTGGCATTGTCGCTTCCCGTGAACTTATGGACAAATGGCCGCCCGGTTCTCATGGGGGTACGTATGGCGGCAATGCAGTGGCTTGCGCTGCGGCCGTCGCCACCATCCAAGTCTTGCGTGATGAAGGGCTGATTGAAAATTCGCGGAAAATGGGGCAGGCGCTAACGGCCGGTCTGCGCCAACTGCAAGAAGAGTACCCTGAAATTGGAGATGTACGCGGTTGGGGGTTGATGATCGCTACCGAATTCAGCTATGCAAATGGAGAGCCATGGGCGGAGAAGGCTGCGGCCGTGACTGCTGCCTGCCGGGAACGAAACCTGCTCCTGTTAACCTGTGGTCCGTATGGCAATGTCGTCCGCTGGATTCCACCATTGATCGTGAATCAGGAACAGGTGCGAGAGACATTGGATATTTTTGGCGAGGCGTTAACGGCCGTTTGATAGGGCATCGGATTATCATGGAAACAGTAACTCTATATCGTCCAACCGGACCAAAAGAACTGGAATTGATAATCGACAGCAGATACAAACGATGGCCGCCACGGTTGCCTGAACAGCCTATATTTTATCCTGTAACAAATGAGCAGTATGCTACTGAGATCGCCTCAAGATGGAATGTTCAAGCCAGCGGAAGTGGATTCGTTACAAAGTTTGAAGTGCAAAAAGAGTTTGTGGAGCAATTTGAAATTCATAAAGTAGGGGCATCTTATCATACTGAATGGTGGATTCCAGCAGAACGTCTTGAAGAACTAAATGATAATATTGTCGGTTTAATTGAAATCATAAGCGAATATCATGAGAAATAGAGGTATAAAATGAAAATCTGGCGCGTGAGTGTACAGGATCAAACACTTTCTCAAGAAGTTGTCCCCGATTATTGGGAAGCATTAGGCGGCCGTGGTTTGTTGGCTCAAATCTTGGTAGATGAAGTAACGCCCACCTGCGAACCACTTGGCCCAAACAATAAACTTATCTTTGCCCCCGGTTTGCTGGTGGGGCACATGCTCTCCAGTTGTGACCGCCTCTCTATCGGCGGCAAAAGTCCGCTGACGGGCGGTATTAAAGAGAGCAATGCGGGCGGTAGCACCGGTCTGACAATGGCTTATTTAGGCATGAAAGCATTGATCATTGAAGACCAACCCCAGGAGCCAGGTTGGTGGGTTTTACATTTGAGCCAGGCCGGCGGCCGCTGGGAAAAAGCAGATGAGTTGGCCGGAAAGGGCGTCTACGAAACGGCGCCCGCTTTGCTGGAACGGTACGGAGATAAAGTTGCCATCTCCCTCATCGGCCCCGGCGGCGAGATGAAACTGGCTAGCGCCGGGATCCAAAATCTGGACAAAGATAACGTTCCTTCCCGCATCAATGCCCGCGGTGGTTTGGGGGCGGTGATGGGTAGCAAAGGATTAAAGGCGATTATCTTTGACAAAGAGGGCTGCCAAAAACCGCCCCTCGCCGACAAAAAAGCTTTTCGCACAGCTCAAAAAATCTACAACAAAGAGTTGATGGCTCATCCACAAACTCAATCTTATGCTGATTATGGCACGGCCGGGATGACCCTTATCACCAATGCCTTTGGCGCCATTCCCACCCGCAACTTCTCTGCGGGGCAGTTTGAAGGGGCGGACAAAATTAGCGGTGAATTTATGCACGATTTGTTGCAAACTCGAGACGGGGCCAGCGAAACAACCCACGCTTGCATGGCCGGTTGCACCATTCGCTGCTCTAACATTTTTGGCAGCGAAGATGGTGAAGAAATCGTCTCGCCTGTGGAATATGAAACAATTGGCCTGATGGGTTCCAATTTGGGTATTGACTCGCTGGATATGATTGCCCGCCTGAACTGGGAAGTGAATGATTTGGGGTTGGACTCGATTGAGATTGGGGCGGCATTAGGCGTAGCGGCCGATGCTGGTTTGCTGGCCTGGGGAGATGGGGAGCGGGCTTTAGAACTCACCCGCGAAATTCGTGCCGGTTCACCGTTGGGGCGCGTACTTGGTAACGGGGCGGTGACGGTGGGCAAGGTGTATGGGGTGGAGCGGGTTCCGGCCGTCAAGGGACAGGCCATTTCAGCCTATGATCCCCGTGCCATTAAAGGAACCGGCGTCACCTATGCCACCACAGCGCAAGGGGCAGATCACACCTCTGGCTTGACCATACGAGCTAAGGTAGACCATCTGGACCCGAACGTCCAGCAAGAGGTATCGCGTAATGCTCAGTTGAGTATGGCCGGTTACGATACCTTAGGCGCGTGTGTTTTTGCTGGATTTGGCTTTGCGGCCGCGCCAGACACAATTCGGGATTTACTGAATGCCCGTTATGATTGGGATGTAACTGATACTATTTTGCACGATTTGGGACGGCAAACAATCCGGTTGGAGCGGGAGTTTAACCGTCGAGCCGGGTTTACAAAGGAAGATGACCGCCTGCCGGAATGGATGACGCGGGAACCATTAGCTCCTCATCATACGGTGTTTGATGTGCCGGATGAGCATTTGGATACGATTTTTGACTTCTGATGATTGTTACCGTTCACTTGCATACGATTTTACAACGGCCGTCGCCCGACGGTCCTCAACGCCAGATTGAAGTAGAGATACTCTCTGGAAGCAGTATTACTGAATTGATGGCTGATATAGGAGTGATGCTGCCAGGGGAGACGCTGTTGTTGGTGGTCAACGGCCGTGTTGCCGACTCTACACATATCTTGCAAGCAGGCGATCAAGTTCACCTGATGCCTGCCCTCTCCGGTGGTTAAACCAGTTCAATCTAACCCCCTCAAACAAACTGGACTTTCGTCCAGTTTGAACCCATCTAAAATTCGTTAAGGAATGGGGATTTATTTAATCCCCAAACTTTAATCTGTCATACCCGCGAAGGCGGGTATCCACTCCTCAGAAAAGATGGATTCCTGCCTTCACAGGAATGACAACTTTCGGGTTTTATTTAATCCTCATTCCTAAGCTCAAAATGATAATGTGAATGGTTGCTGGTACTAACCACTAACCACCATCCACAAGGAGAGAAACTCATGTCAAATGATCCTATTAAAGATGTTTTGAATCGTATGCCCTATGGCTTTCATAGCATCACTTCCCGCAATGGTGATGATGTGAACGCCATGGTCGCCAAATGGTAGATGTTGGTGGTGATCATGCTATTTTAGTGGGCGAAGTGATTGGGGGGATGTTCTAAAAGAAGGAGCCGTAACTGATACCCTGACCTTACCTCATGTTGGTTGGAGTTATGCCGGATAGGGTATAATCTCCCAAATTCTTGATGTAGGCGCTAACAACGCCAATATTGACAAAACATTGTCGATGATCAGGGAAATAATGAATTGTGAATAATTAATAATGAATTGTGAGATGAAGATTTATTCACCATTCACATTTCATTATTCACTATTCGTTATTCTTTTTTTGAGAGTCTATACCAATCAAACGGAGAGTTTTTTATGACGAATGAATATGATGTCATTGTTTTGGGTGCGGGGCCGGGCGGTTATGTAGCTGCCATTCGAGCGGCACAGTTAGGGTTGAAAACGGCCGTTGTCGAACGCGAATATTGGGGCGGTGTCTGCTTAAATGTGGGCTGCATTCCTTCCAAAGCCTTGCTGAAAAATGCCGAGGTCGTTCACACCCTCACCCATCGGGCTAAAGAGTTTGGCTTTAGCTTTGATAATTTGAAAGTAGATTACGGGGCAGCCTACAAACGCAGCCGCCAAATCTCCAAACGGCTGGTTAAAGGCATCGGTTTCTTGATGCGTAAGAATAAGATTGACACCTATGATGGATCGGGACAACTAACCGATCCCCATACCATTCAAGTAACGCTCAACAAGGGTGAGGAAGAAACGCTGCGCGGCAAACATATCATCATTGCCACGGGCGCACGGCCGCGTCAACTACCAGGCATCCCTTTTGATGGCGAGCGCATCATTTCCTACAAAGAAGCGATTTTAAGTGATAAGCTGCCGCAGAAATTACTGATTATTGGTGGCGGCGTCATTGGGGTAGAGTTTGCCTATATGTGGGCTAATTATGGGGTTGAGGTGACGATTGTGGAGATGATGTCTCATTTATTGCCCAATGAGGAACCAGAAGTTAGCACAGTGTTGGAAAAGGCGTATAAGAAATTGGGGGTGAAGCTGTTGTTGGATACGGCCGTGCAAAACATCCAAACCAATAACAACGGTGTCCTTATAGATTTACCTGATGGCAGCCAACTGGAAGCTGATCAGGTGATGGTAGCCGTTAACTTTCAGCCCAACGTCGAAAACATCGGTCTGGAAGCGGCCGGGGTACAGCTTACCGAACGAGGGGCCATCGCCATTGACGACACGATGCAAACCAACATCCCTCATATCTACGCCATTGGCGATGTGGCCACCGAGTGGCGATTGGCGCACATCGCTTCGGCAATGGGGTTGGTAGCGGCCGAAGCCATTGCCGGCGAACATACCGAACCGTTAGATTACCGTATGCTGCCGCGAGCAACCTACTGTGTGCCGCAAGTAGCCAGCTTTGGCTACACCGAAGCTCAGGCCAGAGAAGCGGGCTACGAAATTAACGTCGGCCAATTCCCTTTCCAGGCCAACGGCAAAGCGCTGGGGCTGGGAGAACGAGATGGGTTTGTCAAAATCATTGCCGACGCTGAGTATGGTGAGATTTTGGGCGCGCATATGATTGGCCCGGATGTAACCGAACTGCTTCCAGAGCTGACCCTGGCTCACAACGCTGAATTAACAGCCCACGAAATTGCCCGCAACGTTCACGCCCATCCCACGCTAAATGAAGCGATTATGGAAGCAGCTCACGGCATCGAAGGGGAATATATCGCCATCTAATGAAAGCTGTATTTTTTACCGAATTCCAAAAACAACCCACTATCGAAACATTACCTGATCCCATTCCGACAAAGGATGGGGCAGTGTTAAAAGTAGAAGCGACGGGTATTTGTCGTAGTGATTGGCATGGTTGGATGGGACATGATCCTGATATAACCTTGCCTCATGTGCCCGGACATGAATTAGCCGGCGTTATTGTTGAAATGGGGCAAGATGTGAAGCGTTGGCAGAAAGGCAGTCGGGTTACAGTTCCCTTTGTAGGCGGCTGCGGCAGTTGTCCTGAATGTGCTTCTGGTAATCATCAGGTGTGTCACGATCAATTCCAACCGGGTTTTACGCATTGGGGGTCGTTTGCCCAATTTGTGAACATCAACCGCGCGGATACGAATTTGGTCGGGTTGCCCCCGGAAATAGATTTTATAGCGGCCGCCAGTCTGGGTTGTCGTTTCGTTACTTCTTTTCGTGCTATTGTTGATCAAGGTCGGGTATCAGCCGGTCAATGGGTGGCTGTTCATGGTTGTGGGGGTGTGGGACTTTCGGCCGTTATGATTGCTAATGCGTTGGGTGCAAATGTGGTGGCGGTGGACATTAACGACGAGACGCTGGACTTTGTCCAATCGTTGGGAGCCATAGCCACAGTCAATGCTCAAACATCGCCCGATGTTGTGGCTGAAGTACAAGAAATCACAAATGGTGGCGCTCATGTTTCTGTTGATGCTTTGGGTCATCCCACCACATGTTACAACTCCATTGCCAACTTGCGTCGTCGCGGTAAACATATTCAGGTAGGGTTGATGGCGGGCGATCATGAGCAAGCTCCGCTGCCGTGGGGCAAGGTTATTGCTCATGAACTGGAAGTATTGGGAAGTCATGGGATGCAGGCACACCGTTATCCTGAAATGTTGCGGATGATTCAAGCCGGGAAATTGCATCCGGACAGGTTGGTGCGTAAAACAATTTCGTTGGCAGAATCAATTGATGAACTTGTGAATATGAGTCATTTTAGGGGGACGGGGATTACGGTTGTGGATCGTTTGTAGGCGTATGAAGCAACCACATATATCTTTTATGAGGAATAACAAATGTCCAGTTTAGATTTGAGTTTTGTCCGCTCTCAATTCCCTGCCTTTTCAGAGCCATCGCTTCAGGGATGGGGGTTTTTTGAAAATGCGGGTGGTTCTTACACCTGCAAACAAGTCATCGGCCGTTTAACCCATTTTTATACCAAATCGAAAGTTCAGCCGTATGGCCCGTATCCGGCCGCGCAAGCAGGGGGCGCGGCAATGGATGAATCTTACAGACGAATGTCAGCCTATCTAAATGTAGGTGAAGATGAGGTGCATTTTGGCCCTTCAACCTCACAAAACACCTATGTTCTGGCTCATGCGCTGCGCGGTATGTGGCAAGATGGGGACGAAATTATCGTCTCCAACCAAGATCACGAAGCAAATGCAGGTGTATGGCGACGATTGGAAACAACAGGCATTGTCGTGAAAGAATGGCAGGTTGATCCAGAATCGGGTCAACTAAATCTATCTGAACTTGACAATATATTGACCGATAAAACGCGCATGGTTGCTTTTCCCCACTGTTCTAATGTAGTTGCCCACATTAACCCAGTAGCTGAAATTGCTGCAAGGGGAAAAGCGGCCGGCGCTATTGTTGTCACCGATGGGGTAGCTTTTGCGCCGCATGGCCTTCCTGACGTTAATGCTTTGGGCGTTGATATTTATCTGTTTTCGCTTTACAAAACCTGGGGGCCACATTTGGGTTTGATGACGGTGAAACGAGAGCTTCTGGATAAGATGGTCAATCAGGGTCATTATTTTAATGATGGGTTGGCGCGTAAAATGTTGACGCCTGCTGGCCCAGATCATGCCCAAATCGCGGCCGCAGCCGGAATAGCAGAATATCTTGATACTGTGTATGCTCGTCATTTTAGTGAACAGGTTGAAGCTGCTGAACGTGGCCGACGACTATATGATTTATTCCAGACGCATGAGAAGCAGTTGCTTATGCCTCTGCTGGGCTGGCTGCGAAATCGAGATGATGTACGCATTGTAGGGCCAGATGATCCGGAACTGCGTGCCCCAACTGTTTCGATCATTCCACGAAGAAAAAGCATCAGTGAGGTGGTTTCTGTGTTGACGGAACATAAGCTGATGGTTAGCAGTGGTAATTTTTATGCAGTACGGCCGTTACTAGGAATGAATGTTTCGCTTGAAACTGGCGTACTGCGACTTTCCTTTTTGCATTACACATCTGAACAAGAAATTAATCAATTAATTGGCGGTTTGACTGTCGCGCTGGATTAGTCAAAGTCGCTTGGCAAGTAAAGCCCACATCGGCCTTGACATTATCTGGTTGCGTTGTACGCGGGCCGGGATGGATGAAATAGGGTTATGCAAACTAGATTGATAAAAATCGAGATGATTCCTTAAAAGTTATACTACTCTCGGCAATTGATGAAAATATTACCCTCCTTAATGACCATTGTGTTTCTGGCGGCGTTGGTGCAAACTTTATCCGGGTTTGGGTTTGCACTGCTGGTCATGCCGCTCTTGACGGTAATGGTGGGTATAGAGACGGCCGCTCCCCTCGTAGCTCTGCTGGGTCTGACATTGTACAGTATCAATTTGTTGCGTTATCGTCGCGCTGTTGATTGGTGTGAATTGGGGCGTTTGGGGGTAGCGGCCGCTCTGGGCGTTCCGGTAGGTATTGTGGCCGTAACCAATATCCCCGAAATGATAATTCGGGTCTTGTTGGGGGTAGTACTGGTAACTTACGCTTTGTATTCTCTGTTTAGACCAGTAGTTACGCCTGCACTTAGCAACGATCAAAAGTCGCTGGCCGAAGCGGCCGTACCATCTTCCCGTTGGAGCTATGGCGCCGGTTTTTTGGCAGGTTGTCTGGGCGGCGCATACAATGTGCCTGGTCCGCCCGTTGTCGTGTACGGCTCGGCCAGCCAATGGCCGAAAGATGAATTCCGAGCTATGTTACAAAGTTTATTCCTGTTGCAGGGCACATTAGTGGTGGTGGGACATGGGATGACACAGCATTTGACAACGGCCGTTCTGCAAACCTATCTCACCATTATCCCCACACTTCTCCTCGGCATCTTCATCGGTTCACAAGTAGATGGCAAAGTGGACAAAGCCCGCTTTCACACATTGGTGACGGTAATGATCCTCCTGTCAGGAGTGGTGCTACTGATCAACTGGTAGACCTGTGCATCCAAATCATCAATGACATTCGCTTGCGAGCCAAAAAACGAGTAGAACGAGAACTGTTGGCGGATTTCATTCGGGTCAATGGCAAACAACAACTACTGTATCGTTTAGCTGAGGCGATGTTGGAAAATCCAGATGGCATCATTCGGGCGGACTTTATCTGATATACTTATCGTCTGGAGACTCAACGTAAATATCGCCATCTTCAACTTTGACAGCATACTGAGGGATAGGCTTGGTAGCAGGTAAGCACAACGCACGGCCGTTACGCACATCAAACCGCGCCCCATGCCGGGGACAGGAAATTTCAAAGTCGTCCAGTTTACCATCTTCTAAGGGGCCATCGTCGTGGGAACAAATGTTGGCAATACAGTAAAATCTACCAGCAATATTCAAGACAATGACGGTTTCATATTCAAAGTCATGGAATAATCGCTCTCCAGGGGGCAGGTCAACCACACGAGACACTTTAACAAACTCAGCCACGGCTATCCTTTTGCTGCTCGCGCATCGTCTGCGGATCTGGGATGCCGTAAGCGCCGGCCTTCAACACTTTAAGGGAGAGCAAGGCACATTTTACACGAGCCATGCTGAGTTTTACTCCCAGTAGTTCCAGCAGTTCATCTTTAGAAAAGTTGCGAACTTCTTCCAACGTCTTCCCTCTGATTTCTTCAGTGAGCAAAGAAGCGGACGCCTGACTGATAGCACAGCCATCACCGCGCCAGGCAACATCGGCCACACGGCCGTCCTCCCCCAACTTCACTTCAATCAACACCACATCGCCACACAGGGGGTTGTCTTCTTCATAAGACCAATCAGCGGTGGGCAATTCCCCATAATTCCAAGGGCTTTGGTATAAATCTATAATTTGTTCGCGGTAAATGCCTTCGTCCATAATAGGTAATTATGATAGAGGTTCCACCTTTTGAAAAGGTGGAACCTCTTCCTTACAACCTGAATACTTTTCTAGCTCTATACAGGCTTTCCACCAGTTTGTCTACTTCTTGGGTTGTTGTATGGATATAAAAGCTAGCTCGGGCGCTGGCCGTTATACCTAACTTATGATGCAGTGGCATGGCACAATGATGCCCTGCCCGAATGGCGATACCGTCTTTATCTACAATCTCGGCAATATCATGGGGGTGCAACCTTTCTATTGTAAAAGCGGCCACCCCACCCCGCTGCTGGATTGATGGCCCCAATATGGTCAGACCGTCAATTTCGCTCAACGCTTCCAGGGCATAATTTGTAATGTACTGTTCGTAGGCATGTACATTTTCCATGTCCAAACCGGTAAGGTAGTCTATGGCCGCGCCCAAACCAATCCCCTCTGCAATAGCCGGCGTGCCTGCTTCAAACTTCCAGGGCAACTCATTCCAGGCAGAACCGGCCAGCGTCACCCGGCGGATCATATCGCCGCCACCCAGAAAAGGGGGCATTGCTTCTAATAAATCACGCTTGCCGTACAAAATACCCACCCCGGTCGGTCCACACATTTTATGACTGGAAAAGGCCATAAAATCACAATCCCAATCTTGCACATCTACCGGCAAATGGGGAGTGGCCTGGGCAGCGTCTACCATTACCACTGCTCCGGAATCATGTCCCATTTGCACCAGTTGTTTAACAGGATTGACCGTGCCGAAGACGTTGGACACGGCCGTGAATGAAAATAACTTCACCCGCTCAGTCAACAATTCCGGAAGCGCGGTCATATCCAATGTGCCATCCGGTAAAAAAGGTACAGCCTTCACCACCACCCCCTTTTCCTCGGCGATAATTTGCCAGGGCACAATGTTGGCGTGGTGTTCCATTTCCGTAATCAGGATTTCGTCATCCGGTTGCAGATTCGTTCGCGCCCAACTGTAAGCTACCAGGTTAAATCCTTCAGTTGCATTACGAACGTAAATGACTTCGGCCGTATCGGCCGCATTGATAAACCGGGCAATTTGTTCCCGCGCTCCTTCATACGCATTGGTAGCTGCCTCGCTAAGAGCATGAATACCGCGATGCACATTGGCATGGGTTTGACGGTAATAACTGTTCATGGCTTCAATGACCTGAATAGGTTTTTGTGAGGATGCGGCGCTGTCTAAGAATATGAGTGGCGTTCCAGGATGCGCTTCGGTGGACAGTATGGGGAAATCGGAACGGATTTTTTCGACGTCTAGGTCTAGCATGGCTGATTTTCAATTCCTGACAAATTGGTTAGTGTTTTTTTATTTTGTGTGTATACCATAATGACTATGCGTAAATTTTTTCTACGATGCGGTCAAAGATACGGTTGCGGACGCCTTCAAAGGGAATGCGTCGCATGAGCGGGTCAAAGAAGCCTTGCACTGACATTTCGATGGCTGTGGTACGGGGAATGCCGCGGCTCATCAGGTAAAACAGTTCTTCTTCATCTAGCTGCCCAACGGCCGAAGCATGGGTACAAACCACATCATCCGCTTCAATTTCCAGACCGGGAATCGAATCGGCGCGGGCTGTTTTGTCCAGCATCAGATTACGATTAGCCTGAAAGCCATCAATTCGTTGTGAGCCGGGTAATGCCTTAATCATCCCCTGCCAGACTGTACGAGAGTTTTCACGCAAGGCGCCTTTGTACAACAGGTCGCTGACAGTATCGCCGGCGTTGTGGTTTTGTTGGGTATCGAGGTCAAGGTGTTGACGGCCGTTGGTAAAGAAAATACCACTCATCCGCCCCCACCCACCGGGTTGGTCCAGTTCCAATGTCTGGAACGCTTTTGTCAACCGAGACCCCATCATGCTGGTGACCCAATCTAATTTACCATCACGGCCGATACGGCCACGTTCATGATTAAACTGCCAGATATTGTCGCCAAAATCTTGCAAACCGGCATAAATCAAACTGGCATTATCCCGTACCAGCAGTTCTACGCAACCATTGTGGAAACCCTGTTCTTTGTTGCCGCCAGCCGAAGCGTATTCATCTATAAAAACAGCTTCTGCACCCTGCTCAACAACAACCAAAGTATGGGTGAATGTTTTGCCATTGGCTGACCATAAAACGTTGTGCAGCGGTGCGGCAACCTGAACATTTTTTGGCACGTAGAGAAAAGTTCCCCCGCGCCAAAAAGCAGCATGTAAAGCCGCAAATTTCCCTTCGCCAGGCAAAACCCCTTCGGTCATGAAATGTTTTTGGACGAGTTGAGGATGGCTGGTTACGGCCGTGTGCATATCACAAAAAATTACACCCTGCGCTTGTATCTCCACGCTCAACTCATAGTGGCACACCACCCCATCAATCTGGAGCATTCGCCCACCGGCCGTATCTTCGGCCAATTCCTTGCCCAAAAATTCTGGGATTTCAGCATCTATGGCCGCATTCCCATTTACTGAGGGGCTAATTTTATCCAACTTCAAACGGCGGAGATTGGTGCGCCGCCAATCTTCATCACTGGTAGTGGGCATGGGCAAACTTTCATAAAGCTCCCAGGCTCGTAAACGTCGCTGCAACATCCATTCCGGCTCGTTAAACGACGCAGATAATTCTTTAATGGCATCTTCGTTAAATGTTGTCATCAGAGTTTTAAAAAAATTATCAATTGACAATTGTCAATTGATAATTTACTAACCAATCGATCCTTCCATCTGTAACTGAATCAAGCGGTTCAGTTCGATAGCGTATTCCATCGGCAGTTCCCTCACCAATGGCTCAATGAAACCGTTTACGACCATAGAGGTAGCAGTCTCTTCATTAATACCCCGACTCATCAGGTAGAAAAGCTGTTCTTCACCCACTTTGCTTACCGATGCTTCATGGCCGATGTTCACATCTTCTTCTTCAATTTCGATGTATGGGTATGTATCGGAACGGCTGGTTTCATCCAGCAATAAGGCATCGCAAACCACATTTGATTTAACATGGTGGGCGCCTTCATTCACTTGCAGCAAACCGCGATATGAGGAACGGCCGCCATCCTTACAAATAGATTTGGAGATAATACGGCTGGTGGTGTTGGGCGCCACATGAACTACTTTACCCCCGGCGTCCTGGTGCTGCCCTTTACCGGCAAAAGCAATAGAAAGAATCTCGCCATGCGCCCCTTCACCCATCATATAAACAGCCGGGTACTTCATAGTTGTTTTCGATCCCAAATTACCATCCACCCATTCCATCGTGGCATTTTCATGGGCGACGGCTCGTTTAGTGACCAGATTGTAGACGTTGTTAGACCAGTTTTGGATGGTAGTGTAACGACAACGGCCGCCCTTTTTGACGATGATTTCCACAACGGCCGAATGCAACGAATCTGAAGAGTAAATAGGCGCCGTACACCCTTCTACATAATGCACATACGCCCCTTCGTCAATGATGATGAGGGTGCGTTCAAACTGTCCGGCATTTTTGGCATTGATGCGGAAATACGCCTGCAACGGCATTTCCACATGTACGCCTGGGGGAACATAAATAAAGCTACCGCCTGACCACACGGCCGTGTTCAAAGCGGCAAACTTATTGTCACTATAAGGAATAATCGTGCCAAAGTATTCCTGTACAACCTCTGGATACTGACGCAATCCCTCATCCATTCCCAAAAAGATGACCCCTTTCTCTTCCAGGCTCTTTTTAATGTTGTGATACACCACTTCAGATTCATACTGTGCGGCGACGCCAGAGAGGAATTTTTGCTCTGCTTCGGGAATACCTAACTTGTTGAAGGTATCTTTAATATAGGAAGGTATATCCTCCCAATCATCCCCTTCCCTATCGCTCGGTTTGATGTAGTAGAAAATATCGTCGAAATTAATACTGCTGAGATCGGCGCCCCATTTGGGCATCGGCCGTTCCAGAAAATGTTGGTACGCTTTCATACGAATATCCAACATCCATTCCGGCTCTTCCTTTCCCAAAGACATGGCTCGGATCATTTCCTCATTCAGCCCTTTCTCAGCCTTAAATACATAATCTTCAACGTCAACAAACCCATATTTGGTAGCGTAATCTTGATTGACTATGGAAACAACTTCTTCCTCTGATAGTTCACGATCTTCAATAAACTCTGCCATTTTGAACCTCCGTGTTCAGTAACCAGTTTCCAGTGTTCGGTCACCGATCATTGATGATCATCCCATGCTTCTCACGAATCCAGTCATAACCCCGTTCTTCGAGTTTTTCTGCCAATTCGGGGCCGCCTGATTCTACAATACGGCCGTTGAGCATAATATGCACATAGTCTGGCTGAACATAATTCAAAATCCGCTGGTAGTGGGTGATGATCAGAGCGCCCATCCCCAATTCATCTTGCAAACGTTTAGCGCCTTCAGAAACCACTCGCAGGGCGTCAATATCCAACCCAGAGTCTGTCTCATCCATAATAGCTATCTTTGGCTCAACTACAGACATCTGCAAAATTTCGACCCGTTTCTTTTCTCCGCCGGAAAAGCCTTCGTTCAGGTAACGGCCAGCCATTTTGTGATCAATACCCAAACTGTCCATCTTGGCTGTTAAGAGGCGGCGGAATTGGGGAATAGAGATACCTTTATCGTCCGGGTTTTCTGCTTTGCGACGAGAATTAATTGTCTGGCGTAAAAATTTCGCCAATGTTACGCCAGGCACAGCTGCCGGATACTGAAAAGCCAAAAACAAGCCCGCACGCGAGCGTTCATCGGCTCCTAATTCCAATAAATCTTCACCGTTAAAAATCACCTGTCCGGCTGTTGGTTCATAAGCGGGATGACCGGCCAATGTATAAGCCAGAGTGCTTTTACCAGAGCCATTTGGTCCCATTAAGGCATGGGTCTCCCCCTCTTTAATAAGAAGGTCAATCCCCTTTAGAATGGGAGCATCGCCTATAGTCACATGCAAATTCTTGATTTCCAGAGCCATCGTCATTGTGAAAAACTCTCCTAAAATATTTTCGATCTAGTAGAGTGAGTTTCAAATCGCTGGCGAATTGTAAATTCACCCTACAATGTATCTTTCATATGAAAGCCGGATTATAGCAAACAGGTTCGACAGCGTCAATATTTATAATAATAATGATAAATATAGTAACAATTGACAAAAATAAGGGGCATTGCTATACTCTGGCACGTTAGACGGACAGAGGATTTTATCGTGAAATCTATATCAGACAAAGGTAAAAAAAGCACCAGAGAAATCATCTTATACAATATTAAGTTGTCGCCTCAGTCAAAGATTGAAGATTTGGCGAGGACGGCCGATGTTTCTCCGGTTACAGTGCGGCATCATCTCAATTCCCTGCAAGCCGAGGGGTTAATTGAAGTAGAAAGTATACGGCACAAAGTTGGACGACCGTACTACATTTACACCCTCAGTGAAAAAGGGCAAGAGCTATTCCCCCAGCGCTACTTCAGTCTGACCAACCGGCTGTTAGATGAACTCAAAACCCGCCTGCCCGATGATGTTGTCAACGACATCTTTACCGGCGTGGTTAAATCGTTGGTTGATGATAACAAAGATGATTTTGTCACATTAAACTTTGAAGATCGTTTAAACTATGTCATCGAACTTCTGGCCGAAGAGGGGTTTATGGCCCAGTGGGAAAAAACAGAAAGTGGCTATAAAATAATCGAATACAATTGCCCTTACATTTCCGTCGGCCAAAAACATGCTGAAATTTGTACATTTGATAAAGAACTGATGCTGACTATTTTAGAAACCCCTATTCAGCAGCAAAGCTGTATGTTACACGGAGATGATCACTGTCAGTTTTCTATGTCGGAGCAAACAGCCATAGCAATTCAACCTTAATGAAATTGAGAGATTTAGAAGATTTAATCTCTCAATCTCTAATCTCAGAGATATTCCTAAACAAAATTCGGAGAGTACCAATGGTAGCAAGTAAAGAAGATGAAATCGTAGAAAGTTGCCGGTCTGTCATTGACCCTGAAATTGGCTTAAATGTCGTCGAGTTGGGCTTAATACGTAACGTAGAGTTAGACGAAGAAACAGATACCGCCAAGCTGACAATGATCCTTACTACTCCCTTCTGCCCTTATGGCCCGCAGCTCATTGAACAAGTACGAATGGCCGGTGACAAAGTTATGAGCAGCGGCGTCACCGTTGAAATCGGTACCGAATTGTGGGACCCTTCTATGATGGAAGAAGGCGCCGGCGGCGATTGGGGACTTTTTTAATCACTTGCTGTGATACAACAAAGAGCTGGCCTGCTACAATTCCGGGCCAGACAGATATCTCTCGTCGGCGAGCGGGATCCCTTAATGGCGACAAGGTGACATGGTGACGCGGTGTTGTTTATCTGGGTGTTTTGAGGAGCACCGGTTTGGGTTGGGTTGTTTCGTTTGACTGGTGTACACCGAAACCAGAGAGGATTTTTTCTAACAACGGCTTTGAACTCCCCACCTGTTTCAACCTGATCAGCACATTCCAAAGCGGTTCAAATTTTTTCCAACCGCCTGCATAGGCTGCATGACGAATACGACCGTACCAATCCGCTTTTGTCATCGCTCCGCGCCAGATCGATCCCCAACGGTAAAAATCGCAGTACGCCTGCCAATATCCGTTTTCTAATTCGGTCGCAGTCATCTGCGTCGGTTCAAAAACCGTATGGCGCGTGTCATATAAATCCCAATTGTGGTGCAAGATACGTCCCTGTTTTGCCATCCGTGCATATAAAGCTGTTCCCGGATATGGGGTCAGGATATGGAATGTGGCTGTTTCAATTCCCTGGCTAATGGCCCATTCCACAGTGCGGGTAAAAACGGCCTCATCGTCATCATCCATACTAAATACAAAACTCCCGTTAACCATGACGCCCAAATCATGCAAACGGCGAATGGCGTCATTGTAGTCTCGATTCAAATTCTGGAACTTTTGCTACGCCCGCAAATTCTCAGGATTGAGCGTCTCAAAACCCACAAACAAACTGCGTAAGCCACAAGCTACTGCTTTTTCTAACAACCCCGGTCGTAAAACAGATTGTACAGTTGCGGCCGCTTGCCAGATCCGCCCCATCCCTTCCATACCCGCAAACAAAGCTGAAGCAAAACGTATATTGCCAAACAGGTGATCATCCAAAAAATAGAGATGTTTGCCGGGCTGCCGTTCAATTTCGGCCAGGGCATCATCTACAGCCTGGGTATAAAAATCTTTACCACCCTGGAAAAAAGCCTCTTTGTAACAGAAGTCACATCTATGCGGACAGCCACGGGAAACGATAATTGAATTGGGAACCAGATAGAGATGACGCTTAATCAAATCTCTACGTACTGGGGGCAGTCCGATGAGGGTTCGTTGGCTAGATTGGTAGCGTGGGGCGGCACGGCCGTGACGAAAATCATCCAAAAACAAAGGCCACGTATCTTCGCCAGGCCCCAGAAATATGGCATCAGCATGTTGAACCGCCTCATCCGGCCGCGAGGTAACATGCAGGCCGACCAAAGCTACAAAAACTTCCTGACGGCGGTAATAGTCGGCCAGTTCATAAGCCCAGGAAGCAGAGGTAATATAAACCTGGATCACTGCCAGGTCTGGCCGGTCATCCAACGTCACTGTTTCCACATGCTCATCCTGAATGTCTACTTCATCATTTAGTTTCAGGTAAGCGGCCAAAGTAGCCAGACCCAACGGCGGGAACAACGAATACTTTACGGGACGAAAAAACGGACTTTTGGCTTCTGTAAGGGCTGGCAAAATCATCTTCACACGCATGATCATCTCTCCTGAGATCTGGTTTGTACTGACGACTTTAGCGGGAACGGGACGAAGCCCGTACTATGAACCTTTTCATCTACTATTGATTGAATTTTGCCCGATGGAACACTGACATTGCCATGCCTTAAGCCACCAAAATGGTGCACTCAAGTGCTTAAGTTTGGTTGCCGATTCACCTAATCGAAAAAGTGTCCTGAAAAACGATCGTAGATTGTGTTACAGATGAATTTGTTGATAGATGTGGTGCGACATCGCTGGCGCGACCGACAAGATTTTTTCACGGGGGGCAATATGTTTGTTTATTACAGCATGAACCAGGTGCGTAACCGGGATTATAAGGGGCCAGATTTTTTTGTGGTGAAGGATATTGACGGTAGTTTTCCGCGCCAAAAGTGGGTTGTTTGGGAAGAAGACGCCAGTTTCCCCAATGTGATTGTGGAGTTGATGTCAGAATCTACGAAGGATGAAGATTTAGGCCCCAAGAAAAAGCTGTACGAGCGCACTTTCAAGATGCCCGATTATTTTTGTTATGATCCGGACGGCCGCCAATTGTACGGTTGGCATTTGGAAGGACAACGATATGCGCCCTTAGAAGCGGATGAAAACGGCCGTCTCATCCCTACTGAAGCCGAAGCCGAACGCGAGAAAGCCGAAGCTGAAAGTCAAAGAGCGGACAAAGCCGAAGCCGAACTAGAACAATTGCGAATTGAATTGGCCCGCTTGCGAGGCGAAGAAGAGTAAGAGAGGGTTCCACCTTTGCAAAAGGTGGAACCTCTCATACGTCTATCTTGTGTCATTATTCCTCGTTAATAGTGAACAGCAGACCATCGGCACGGCCGTTCACCTCTGGAAAATATTCTTGTTTAGCAAAGGTCGGCATCACCTGATATTCACCGGGAATAACCGTATCCAGGAAATAAGTGTACTGGTACGTCCCCGCCGGTAAAAAGTCGGCCAGGAACACCACCTTATCATCCCGAAATTCCACCCGATTAAAATACCACCAACCCCAATAGCCGGGTTTGTAATCAAACGGAACTGGGCCGCTGCCACCCTCTGATGGCGTGGTGTCCAGGTTGGGGTCTACCGCTTCCGCTCCGGAAGGAATGGGGTCTTCAATGACGGTATAAAGCAGATCATTTTCCGTGTTCACAGTGACGACTACCCGCACCTGCTGCCCAGCTTCAATCTGGCTGATGGGGTCGCAAGTTTCTATTTCTGGGTCGCAGGCGGCGTCATAATAGGCGCGTTCTACCCGGATGCCCTGGTTGGACGCGGCTACCTGGCTGGCGTCAATGGCCGTATTCAAGTGCATTGTGTAATAAAGACGGCCGTCTCCCTCTCCGCGCCGAAATTCAAAATAGTTGGGGTCTGTCTGGGCCAATCCGGGAACGGGCACAGCTACGGGGCGGCTTTCGGTAATATTGTCTGGGGTGAAACGGCCGTCGGCCGTTGGCTGTAAATTAACCTGCAACCCATAATCATAGTTCGCGTCCAGTTCACCCGTTTCCGCCAGCCATTCTGTTAACGCGAAGATGCTCCAGGCGGTTTCGTGCATTGTCGGCCAGTGGGCGGCCGTGCGGGCAGCCATTAACCAGCGCACGGCCGGGGCTGCCAGCAGATTGTCCGGTTCATGCAAAGTCAGGGCGTCAATGATCATCGCCGTGCCGCGTATATCACTGCTCAGGTTTCCAAAATCAGTACTGGCATCCTCCCAATGCGCCCCAGTGGCCGACAACACCGCGCTGTCATTCAAATCGCTGATTAACGCCTGCACATTGTTAGCATCGCCATCGGTAATGCGGTAGCCCATCAGCAGTAATGCTTTGGCATAGGGGTCTAGCAGCCCTCTGGCCTCATTGAACATATTGTCTAATTCGCCGTTGACATCGGCGCCCATTTCGGCCAGTACGTAGAGGAAGAATGCTTGTTGGTTGGCGTCGGACGGCTGGCGGAAGCTGGCCGGTTGTTCTAATTGAGCGACCAGATAATCGCCCCCATTTTCCAGTAAGCTTTCTGGAACTTTGTAGCCAATCTGCCGCGCTTTGGTCAGCCCTAACAATACATACGCCGTCAACCACGGCTGCGATTCGGCGCTGTAACACCAGCCCCAGCCGCCATCCGCTTTCACCATTTCTTGCAATTGGCTGATGCTGGTCGTGATGACAACATCCAGTTCAGCCCCATATTGGCTTTCCACTTCGGGCACATCCAGCCGGTTGATGAGGCTGGCGACGGCTACATTGGGCAGCAGCCGGTCGGCCACGCTGCTAGCGCAAACGGCCGGAATTTCCAGATTGTTTTGCACGACCAGACTATCCAGGAGTGCGGCCGCCAGCGAAGGACTCAGAACCAGTTCCACATTCCCCTGATCCATATCCACACCGGGCGGCAGGAGAATCGCTTCTACGCGCCGGCCGACCGTATCCAATTCGCCAGATGTGCCCACGATGTCTTGGGCGTTGTAACGCACAATGGGGATGAGCTTGTCTGGGCCGACGCCGAAGCCGGGTTTGGTGGCGTCGCTGTAGCTGTCCCCTTCTACGCGGAAGGTGAAGTCGGCAAAGGCTTGGCCGTTGACAAATTGGGCTTCGTCTACGGCCGTTTCCCATCTCACCAACGTCTGCCCATTGGCCGGAACATTTACCGTTTGTTCGGCTGGACTATGTAATGTCACTCCGTCGGCTTCCAGAGTGACGGCCGCTTCAATAGCCTCATTCGTATTGTTATTAATAATCGCGCCTAGTTGCAGCACATCCCCCACCGTCAGGAAGCGAGGCGTTACCGGACGGATGAGCAGCGGCAGGGTGGTGATGAGGTCTACCGCGTTTTGACCGACGAGGGTGTCGGCCGTGTTCGCTTTGCTGGAGAGCCGCCAGGTGGTCAGGGTGTCGGGCAAGGGAATTTCTACGGTGGCACGGCCGTCTGCGTCTGTGACAATATTAGCTTCCCAATAAGCGGTGTCGGGGAAGTCGCGGCGCACATCGTCCTCTTCATCGCCGGGGACGCGGGCTAACGCTTCATTGGCGACCGCATCGCCGCCGCCGCCGCCCAGTCCGCCGCCTTGTACAGGGACTTCAACCTCTAACCCTTCGCCGGAGATGAACAGCCCGCCACCCATCTGGCTGCGGTACGGCTGCCGCTCATAAAAGTAATCTACAATATTTGGAGCGTTGTCTTCTTTGAGGGTCAAAATAGCCAAATCTACCAATGCCAGAGAGAGATCGGCGGAAATGGGACGGCCGCCGCTGTCTGTGGTGAGGATGTCATACACGGCCGTGTCTCGCGGCTTCAACAATGTTTGCTGCGGTGTCAATTCCACATTAAGCGTAAAGGGAATGGGGGGCACAACCAGTTCGGCTATCCCCAATCGTACCTCGGCGTAAGGGTTGTTTTCATTGTCGGGGGAGACGGGCTTGACGGCCGTGACCGTCACAAACGCATTGGGCGAATAATCGGCGCTGATGGGGATGTCCAGCACGTCGCTGTTGGCTTGCAAAGTGACAACTTGTTGGGTGAGCAAATCGCCCCGTTCCAGCGTCACCCACGCTTGTAAGGGCACATCAAACGGATTTTGCACCAGGATGCGGGCTGTTTCGCCCACAGCGTATTCTTGCTTATCGGGGATGAGATCCATCGTCGCATCGTGGGGATCAGTTTGCCAGGCAATACGGCCGTCGTCTGTTACCCACAAATAGGTACTGCTCAGGTTTACCCGGCCGCTGTTGTCTGTCACTGTAGCCACTGCCAGATAATTACCGCCTGCCTCTGGCGTAAAGCTGGCGCTGGCTTCGCCGTTGCTATCTGTGGTCACTTTTTGGCGGGTGACTTCGGTATCGGCAGCGTTCCAGGCAGTGTAGTATTGACCGAAATCCTGGGTACGCACCGGTTCCCATTCCCGCTGGTAAAAGATAACTTCGATGGGTTGGTTGGCGGCCGCAACGCCATCCCAATCTACTGTTTTCAAATCTACGGCGGCCGTTTCGCCAACGGCTACAAACCCATTTTGGGCCTTAATACCGACGTAGGTATCAGCGGCGTGGAAAGTGACCTCTGTGCGGCTGGAAATGGGGAAGTTGGACAAATCTTGCACGGTGGCTTCAATGTTGGCGATGCGGCTGCCCTCGTCTACGTTTTGCAATAAGTCGGCGGGCAAGGTGATGGTGAGACGGCCGTTTGCATCCGTAACCCCTTCGCCGCTGGCTAGGAAATTGCCGCCAAAGCCGCCGCCGAAAAAGAAGCCAGGGTCTTCATAATAGAAATTGCCGCAATCTGACCAGCAGTAATAGGGGCCGGGGAAATTGGGGTAATAAGGTTCTTCGGAAATGTTCCAGGTGACGGGTAAATCGGCCGCCGATCCGCCGAAGAAATATTCCGCTTGCAGTATTACATCTACCGTTTCGCCGCGCACGGCGTCTGTTTTTTCAGGAGTCAGGCTAACCAGGAATTCAGGGCGGCGGTATTCGGCTACGGTGAAGTTGCGGGCGGCGGTGTAATCTACCAGCGGACTTTCCAGAACGATTTGGTAGCTGCCCAGGGGGACGTCTTCCGGCAGCAGGAATTCGCCGTTGAATGTGCCATCCGGCCGTACAGTGGCGGTGACGCGCTGTTCAAAGGAGTCTTCGCCAGAGAAGCTGTTGAAGCGAATGATAAGATTGACATCCAGGGGGGAGGTGAGCTCGTAACGGCCGTAATTGGCGCGGCGCACAATCCCTTTGTAATACATTGTGTCCCCAGGGCGGTAGATGGGACGGTCGGTGTAGATGTATGCTTTGTTGGCCGTTTCGTCCTGTGAACTGCTTTCTAGACCAAATTGCCAGGGGGTGGCATTGCCATTCCAATTGCTATTGCCCACACCAAATCCGGCTTGACTGGGATTGTTGCTGATGACGGTGACACCTTCTAAATAGTCGTTAAAGGGGTAATAATCGAAGCGGGCAAAGCCGTTGTTGTCGGTGACGGCCGTGCCGATGTTAATCCCTTGAGCGTCATATAAAGCGACGTCTAAATTGGGGGCTGGTTGGCCGGAAGCGATGTCGGTCGCCCAGACATGCACATCGCCAAACATCTCCTTGACGACGATATTCGTATCGGCCAGGATGAGTAGATTGCGTTGATTTTGCCACCATTGGGCGTCTTCGGACAAGTCGGCCGAGTCGAGGGTGAGCAGGTAGATGCCGGTGGGCAGGACGCCCCCATCGGCCAGGGGTAGGCTAAGAATGCTGAGTTCGTTATGACGGCCGTCAATGGGAATATTCCAGTTTCGTAGCGGCGCTCCGGCCGGATTGTATTCGCGCACGTCATACGGCCGATTCAGCAGATTCAGCGGCAGCCCCAAATCGTACAAAGCGGCATTCATCTCGGCTACATTGCTGTGGATGATGTCTACCTGGCTGGGGAAACTGGCGCTGAGCTGGCTTTGGTTTTGGGGCAAATTGAAGGAGGCGATGGGGGGACTGCTGGGTGTGCTAAACTGCCATTCATAAGGCGCGCCGATGATATTGCCATAAGGGTCTGCGGCCGTGCTAGGAACAGTAATGTTGTAGCGGGTGTCCGGCTCCAGCGGGAAGTCTATCTGTACTTCGTTGGCCCATTCGTTGATGAAGTAGCGCCGGTTTGGCGGGCCGGGAATGATGGACACTTTACCTTCTATCGTCTCCCAATCCATCGGTGAAGCAAACTGGATGGTGACGCCGCGATCATAATATTCGGCCGTTGTGCCGGCGCGAGGATAAACGCCGATGACGGCCGGGAAGGGATGGGTCTGGTAAGGAAATGTAACCTGTTCTTCCAGAGTGGCCTGTCCGCTGGCGGCTGCGGCCGAGGCGCCAATGACAAGCTGGTAATCAGTGTCTAGTTCTAGATTTTCTTGGGGAGTGATGCCGACGATACGGCCGTCTTCCACCCAATTAAAAGCAAGATCGGCCGCCGGGGTGTCATTGCCGGTCAGGGTGATGGCTGCTTCAGTGCGGGCAATGTCCATGGGCATGTTGAAGGTCACGGTAAAGGTCGTATCGGGTGCAATCGGGGCGACACTTTCCGGCAAAGCGATGATAACATCGGGGCTGAGGGTGCCGAATTGGGAGGTAAAGGCAGCTTCCTGGGATGTACCGACCACATCGGTCAGGTTGGGGTCTACGGAGATGTTGTAGCTGGTAGCCCCGGCCAGTGGTGGATCGGGCATAAAGCGGTAGATGCTGGTGGATGTCCATTCCCCTTGTCCGCTGGCGGGAGGGTCAAAGGTTAACGGTTGGGGCAAATCGGCCTGCTGTCCGCTGCTGACCAGGGGGACGACGGGGCGGTTAAAGAGGACGGTTATGGAGCCGTCGGTAGCTACGCCATTGGTTCCGTCGGCGGGGATGATTTGGCTGACGGCTAAGTTTCCGGCCGTTTGCAGATGAAATTGAACGGGGGTTTGTAGGGTACGGCCGTTTTGCCCCTGCGCCTGTTCATCAATGGTGACGTTGTAAAGTTGTTTGCCTTGCAGGTTGGATTTGGGGGTGAAGATGAGGGTGTCGGTGCGGGGCCAGGAGAATTCTCCGCTGACGGCCGTGCCCCCTTCTTCCGGGGCTACAGACATGGCTTGCTCGACGGTGGCGGTGTCCATCGGCTGGTCAAAGCGAATGGTAATCGCGCCGTCTAGCAGTAGTTCTTCATTGGGCAAGGGGGCGCTGGCAATGACCTGGGGCGGCCAGGTGATGTCGGCTGGCTTCACAGTGTCGGCGGCGGGAATGGGGGTGGGGTTGGGATCGGCCGTTTCTGGGCCGCTGGCGTTTTCTGGTGTGGGGCTGGGAATGGGGGTGTTGGTGGCGGTGGGCAGGGTGGCCGGTACGGCGGCCGTGGGTAAGGGGGTGGGAGTTTCTTCTTCTCGATTACAAGCTCCTAAAATGAACAGGAACGCTAGTGTGAGGGTAATAAGACGAACAATCCGCTGATGGTTCATATTGTTTTTTCTCCAGTGGGGCAGCGCCCATTTAGCTGAAATATGTTCAACCTGATATTCATGGGAACGAACACGGTGGGTGATTGGTTCCCATGAATGATGTGGGTAGTGTAACAAACGGCCGTGTATCTATACAACTATTTCTTGTGAATTCAGATGACGGCCGATGGATGACGAACGACGGCCGACCCCAAAATGCGTAGGGACGGGATGACCGGCCAAAAACCTGCCCAACGTGGAACCTGAATGCCGGTCATCTCGCCCCAGATACGGCTATACGGGGGGGCGAGATGGCGCGGAATAACGTCTAGACGCGACCAAAGACTGCACCGCGCCATCCCGCCCCTACGCAACATCTGTTCAAATTTGGAATTGCTGGATGAAAATGGATTGGGGTACGACATCTAGGGCTTATTACAAAACTGGATGGTTACTGGCACAGCAATTGTTCAATTTCTTGAATGAGAAAAGGGAGATTGGGGCTGGTGAAAGAAAGATCAGGTGCGGGAATGCGGTTGTGTTTTATATCGGGCGACACATGCTTGTGATGTGGATCGGTACTGGCGAGTTCAGGAATATGAGGATGGGGCTGAGGATCATACCAGTATAGCTTGTTCTGTCCTTGCCAGATTTCATACCCATAACGCACCAAACGTAAAGCGCCAGATTCAAATTCCAGCCGTTCATGAACAACCAGACGGTATCCATAACGAAAATGCATCTCTCCTTTTACGAGGGCCACGCGGGCGCCATGACGATAAACGGTCAATGTAGAGGAACGTATGGCTGAATATTGCTGTTGTAATGTGTAAATATACGCTTCGTAATCAGGCAGGGATTGAAATGGATTCACGGCGAGCAGTTCGTCCTATAACGGTAGACAAGGGTTCATTAGCTTTTAGAACCAGAATGAAATCATTATATTGCTGGCGGCGGCGCAACCAAATTTCATATACGCCAGCCCAATCACCCCAATCCAATACCCAGGCATCGTCAAGGGGTTCTTCACCGTTCATATAGGACTCGTAAAATGTCTCTGTTAATACGCCATACTTGCGTTCATACATCAACATATCTTCTTTCATGGCATGAATGTCTTGCAAAATTTCGTTTAGGGTCACGGCCGTCTTCCTCATTTAACTACTTCAGATATAAGCAATTGCTCTCATTATAACCCAAAAGGAAAAAATATTGTGAACGGCCGCAACAATACCGAACCAGGCCAATCTTGTGAAACTGTGCGTTACCTGAATGCTTTTGTTATAATTTGTCCGCTGTGAATGAGACGCACTTTTCTAACCAGGATGAGAAGCAAACGGCCGTTGACGAAAGATGGATGCGGGTGGCTCTGGCTTATGCGGCCGAAGCGGTTGCTCTGGCCGAAGTGCCGGTTGGGGCTGTGGCCGTCAAGGATGGTCAAATCATCGGTGCGGGGTACAACTTGAAGGAACACTCTCAAGACCCCACCGCTCACGCGGAGATGATTGCTTTGCGGGAAGCGGCGCAAACGGTACACAACTGGCGGCTGATTGATGTGACCTTATACTGCACCTTAGAACCGTGTCCCATGTGCGCCGGCGCGATGATTCAAGCCCGGCTGCCGCGACTGGTGTACGGGGCTAAAGATACCCGCTTTGGGGCGCATGGCAGCATTGTAAATGTGTTGGATAAAACCCGGTTTAACCATCAGGTCAAGGTAACATCCGGGGTATTGGAAGAAGAAGCAATTGCCTTGTTACAGCAGTTCTTTCAAAATTTAAGAAGTAACAAGTAACAAGTGGCAAGTAACAAGTACGGGTCAGTCACTTGCTACTTGCCACTTGCAACTCAAACGGAGAGGTGCCAGAGTGGACGATTGGGGCGCACTCGAAATGCGCTGTGGCCTTGCGGTCACCGTGGGTTCGAATCCCACCCTCTCCGCCTAAAAAGACCTGCGAGGTTGGCGACCATCGGTCGCTTGAAACCTCGCAGGTCTTTTTTTGTGCGTAAGTTGGCTCACAGTTGGGGGGATACGGCCGTGTTACCATCCCGGCGACATCTGCAAACAAAGGGAAAAAGTTCATGACCGCATCACCAAAATCTAGAAAACGGATTAGCAAAAAGCAGCAGCGACTGGCAAAAAAACAACGTACCTCTCGCTTGAAAACAGTTCGCATTGGGGGGATTATTCTGATTGTGGTTCTGGCTTTGGGCGGCGCCTATTTTTGGCGCACCGCGAATCAGGTTCCGCTGGCAGAGTTGCAAGCGTTGGTGGAACCGAATATTGACGGCAATGTCGATGCGCCAGTGCGTATTGTGGAGTTCGCTGATTTTGGCTGCCCAGCGTGTCGCACCTGGCACAATGCTGGTATCAAAGAACAAATTCAGCAGGATTATGGGGATCAGGTAGCATTTGAGTTCCGGCATTTTCCGGTGATTACAGCGCAGTCTCCCCAAGCGGCTGAAGCGGGACAATGCGCGGCCGAACAAGATGAATTTTGGACGTATCATGATTATGTTTATGAGAACACGCCGCAAAATGCGTTAAGTCGTTCTGATTTGAAGAGTTATGCGACGGCCGTAGGTCTGAACCAAGCGCAGTTTGATGAATGTCTGGATTCGGGTAAATATGCCCCTTATGTGCGCCATGATTGGGATGCGGCTTTGGATGCCGGGGCGCGAGGGACGCCGACGTTTATGGTCAACGGCCGTCGCGTCAACCCATCCTACAACGAATTGGCGGCGATTATTGAGCAGGAACTTGAGTGACTTCAGTGTTCAGTTTGGCGTCACTGAAAACTGAACACTGCCCACTGAAAACTGTCATCACGGCGTGGTGACGTAAGTTAAGACGCCATTACCACCGTCGGCCAGAGGGTATAAAAGCTGCAAACCCACAACGACGCTGCTGCCATCCGCTTGATATTGGTATTGGTACCCGGCCGTTCCTTGTAAAGAGGCCAGATAATCCCGTTCTTGCTCCATGATGCCTTCTGGTTCGGCACAGGCCATCGCGGTGGCGACGAGGGGGCCAAAGACGAAATAGTCGTTGAGGGGAATCACGTTGCCACTGTAACCGTTGCAGCCGGCCGAACCGCTGATTTGATCGGCAGTGAATAGGGCTGTGATTTCGGTTCCGGGAATGATTTCCCGCTCATATCCGGGCGGGCCAAAGGAAACTAGGCGGAAGGTTAAACCGGCCGCAGGCGCAGTGGGTGAATTGGGGTTTGTGCCTGTATTGGGATCGGCCGTTGGTTCAGGTGACGGTAGTTCTGTAGGTGTTTCAGGCGGGGTGATAGGGGTGATTTCTTCGACAAGAACATCCACATTATCGGTTGGATTGCCTTGTGTCAGCACGGATTGTCCCTGGGTATTCAAAAAAAGCAGTGTCCCCTCGGCATCCTCAATGCGGGCAAACAGCACATAACTCATCTGTTCCTCAACGGCCGCCGCATCATAAGTTACAGAAAAAGGGATAGGGAATTGGCCGGGGTTGTTGATGATTTGTTGACCTAATAGGCTCTCTTCTGGGGGCGCGTCGGCAATAGAAGCGTTTTGGATCATGATATTGGCAGTGGCGCCTTCGGGTAGGGTGATGGTTTCATCATTGATGACATTGCCGTTGAGTGAGGCCAGGGTGGGGGGTACGTCCGTAGGCGCTGGAACCTCGGCCGTGCCGCCAACCTGCTCTACAATCACCTCTACATTTTCAGTGGGACTGCCGTGGGTGAGGACGGGTGTGCCGTTTGTATTCAGAAACAGCAGATTGCCAGAGCTGTCTTCAATACGAACATATAAAAGGTAGGTCGAATTGGAGTCTACATCTTCGGGACTGTAAAGGGTGGAGAAGGGTATGGGAACCTGGCCTGGGCTTTCGATGCTCGTGGCACTGATGACGCTCACTTCTGGTGGGGCGTCGGCAATGGACGCATTTTGAATGGTGATATTTACTACTGCGTTGTCAGGTAGCGCGATGCGTTGTAAGTAGGATATGTTGCCGTTTACGGCCGCGTCACTGACGACCTCTTCACTATTTCCACTACAGGCTGCCAGGATGATGATGAGGGTGACGGCCGTGAGTAAGTAACCTATTTTCTTCATAATTAATTCTCCTAATATTGGTTAAGATGGCCGTTTGATCAGACCGTAACGATAATCAAACACCATTCAAGCCAATTCAAATTCGTCTTTTGGAATCAGTTGTGGCACTTTCTTAAAGGCAGGATCATTCACACGATCTTCTATCTCTTGAATTAAGGTTGGGGTAATAAGTAGTTGGCCTGTTTCCACGTCAACATCAATAGAACCAACTTCGCCGCGATCTCCTGTAGGCGGTAAAGAAAGGATGACCGGCACACGCCAACAAATACGCTTTCCCATAATGAGTACCGGATCACCAGCGTGCATCTGCGTACTAATTTCGTCGGCCACAAAACCGGTTACCTTTTGTCTGGCGCTAAACGCAGTTACATTGACTGTGGCCGATAATTGGATGTTGACAGAAAGTTGACCCGATTCAGGTGGAAGACTCTCGATTTCAATACTCATTTTCTTAATCCTCAGTGTCCATGAACGCTAATATCTGGCCAATCGAATTCATAATTGCAGTTGTGATAATACATTTGTTTTAGCCAGTCCAGATCTGCTGTTAATTTACTATGTGGTTGATGATGATGAAGTTTGCATCGTAAAGCAATCGTGTCAGCGATGAGTTTTAATCTCTTACAGATTCATAATCGTGGTAAAGGTAATCAATGTAGAGATTAATTGAAAAAAGTCACCGACGAATCACAGGGTTGTGAAATGGACTATTATCAAGAGATCTATTTGGATCAATCTGTCTATTCATATTAGGGAACTTTATCTTGCTTCGTAAGCGCCTTCTTGTTCAATATAAATGGATACAGCAACGCTCAAGCTTCATTTTCTTGCACCAATTCCCATAAACGGCCGGGGCTGAGAGGTATTTCCAGGATTTCCAGGCTTTGGTTATGCAGAGCGTCTTCCACGGCCTGGGCGAAGAGGGGGCCGGTGGGAATCGCGCCCGCCTCGCCAGCGCCCTTAATGCCCAGCGGGTTGAGCGGCGAGGGGGTGACTTCATGGCCGATTTCTACACGAGGTACATCGCTGGCGGTAGGCAGCAGATAATCCATAAAGGAACCAGTTAGAATTTGCCCTTCTTCATTGTAGATGATTTGCTCATAAAAGGCGTTGCCGATACCTTGCGCCACGCCGCCCTGAATTTGCCCATCCAGAATAAGTGGGTTGATAACTTCGCCGCAATCATGCACGACAACGTATCTTATAATTTTGACTTCAAATGTATCGGGGTCTACTTCTACAATCATGGCGTGAACGCCGGCGGCCGTCGCCCCATATTCAGGTCCAAAGTAGTTGGTCGCTTCCAGGCCAGGTTCGGCGCCTGGTTTAACCGCGCCGCGCATGGGGTTGGCCTGCTGCGCTAACTGGCCTAAGGGGATCGCTTTATCGGGGGCGCCTTTGACCTGGACTTTGCCGCCGCCTAACTCTAAATCTCCCTCGGCCGCTTCTAACAATTCAGAAGCCAGTTTTAATATTTTTTGGCGTACATCTTTGGCCGCTTCGTTAATGGCGTTACCAGCCACGACCGCACCCCGGCTGGCGAAAGTGCCCGCACCCCAATGGAATTGATCGGTGTCGCCGGTGACAATGTCTACATCGCTTACATCTACGCCTACCTGGTCGGCTACGATTTGAGCGAAGCTGGTAAAGTGCCCCTGCCCCTGTGTGCCGATGCCGGTAGCCACTGTAACGCGGCCGCTATTTTGCACCTGTACTCGCGCTCCTTCATATGGCCCAATACCGGTGCCTTCCACGTAGCAAGCCAATCCCAAACCAAGATAGCGACCTTCAGCCTGTGCCTGGGGTTGGGTTTGGCTGTAGAATTTATCGTATTCAATCATCTGTAAAGCTTTGTCCAGGATAGGTTCATAATTGCCGCTGTCGTAAGTGAGGGGGGTAAAATCCTGGTAGATGATTTCGTTGTTGTAGGGGAATTGGTGGGGTTGGATGAAGTTGCGGCGGCGGATTTCGGCTTTGTCTATGTCTAATTCTTTGGCAGCGATGTCTAACAAGCGCTCGATGACAAAGACGCCGTGCTGCCGACCGGCGCCGCGGTAGGGGGTGACGATGGTTTTATTGGTGAACACGGCCGTAAATTCCGACGTGTAATTTTCAATATCATATGGCCCTAAAAGGGTGCATTGGCTATTGAGGGCGACGGTGAGTCCATAAGGAGCATAAGCTCCCTGATCGTGTAAAAATGTGTCGTGGATGCCCAGAATACAGCCGTTACTATCAAACGCCGCCTCTACATCATGTACTTGATTCCGTTCGTGGGTGGTAGCTACAAAATTTTCAGCCCGATCTTCAATCCATTTGATAGGCCGGTCTAACTGCATAGCTGCCCAGGGAACAAGTACTTCTTCCTGGTAGAACATCATTATTTTGGGGCCAAAACCACCGCCGATGAAGGGAGCGATGACCCGCACCTGGTTTTCAGACAAGCCCAACAGAGCAGCCATGCCATTGCGGATAGATACGGGGGCCTGGGTGGTATCCCAAATGGTCAGCCGATGGGCGCGTTTATCCCATTCGGCAACGATACCGCGATTTTCCATGGCTGCGGCAATACCATGATCGTAATGGAAGCGGCGTTGAATGTGAAGGTCAGCCTTTTCTTTGACGGCCGTGAATTCTCCCTTTTTTTGCACAACGTGGGCGGAAATATTGTTGCCTAAATCATCATGTACCAACGGGGACTCTGGTTGGACGGCTTGTTCTAAATTGACGACGGCCGTGAGCGGTTCATAATCTATAAATATCTGTTCGGCCGCGTCTTCGGCTATATAGCGGCTTTCGGCCACGACCATGACAACCGGCTCGCCCACAAAGCGTACTTTGTCTTTGGCTAACGGAACCTGGGTGCGCTGGTTGAAGACGATGTCTTTGACGGGCGGCGGCGGCACGAGCAAGGGGCCGGGCTGCCAATAATCTCCTAAATCTTCGGCCGTGATAACAGCCAGAACACCCTCTTGTTCCCAGGCGAAAGAAGCATCAATGCTCAAGATTCGCGCATGGGCATAGGGGCTGCGTACAAAAGCGACATGTGCCATATCAGGTAGATGGACATCATCGGTAAAAAGTGCCTGTCCGGTTAACAAGCGGGGGTCTTCATTCCGTTTGATTCGTTCACCAAAGAATTGTGTGGCAGCCATAATTTCTTCCTTTTTTAAGCGCAAAGTAGACAGTCTGCTCATTTTGCTTGGGCGATGTTCGCGCTGCTTACCATGTGCATTTAGAAATCCGATTTCTCGGAGAAATCGGATTTCTGCGCCCAACTTGAAAATTTGTCGTTCCTAATGGCTATCCATGATGGCTATTAAATAAATCATGCTCACGAAATCCAGCCGGAACTGGCGGGTAAGCTCGAATAAAGGTGTCAGTGGCTAAAAAACGCTTTTGAAACCATGCCGGTAAAAACAGGTTCATGCCACCTCCGCCCTGACTGGCGTGAGCGGCGCTCGCTTGTATTTTTATATCCCAATATTGATCAAATTTGATGAATCCATGTAAATTTTTGCGAGGGTACCCCAATCGAGTCAGATCAATATCTTTGTTACGTCCAACTGTATGCGGGTTTTGTCCGCGCAGGCGGAGCATCCAACTGAATATTTTTAGCAATGAACTAGGGAGCGCCGTGTAATACAGGCGTTGCGCTTGATAGGGGGCAAGCCCTAATTCTGGGTATTGGTCGGGGACGGCAGCGGCGTGGAAGGCGGCTGTGGTGATTTCGTAGCAGCGTATATGGTCGGGGTGATAATAGCCGCCAGTTTCGTCATTGGTAATGACTACCTGGGGCTTAATCTGGCGGATTAACTGTACCACCTTACCAATTGCTTCATCATCATCTGAATTAATAAAAGCATCGGGATGCTCGTTAGCCGGGTCGCCCCGCATACCGCTATCCCGGTAATTAAAGCGATGTAGAGCAGCCCCCAATATTGCAACTGCCTGCTCTAACTCTTGCGCCCGGACGTTTACTAACTCATTTGCCGCCTCTTCAAATCCGTCTTCGACAGAACCGGCTACACCGTCTGTGGCAATACAGATATGAACCTCAACACCTTCAGCCGCGTACTTGGCCAGGGTGCCCCCAGGTCCAAAGGACTCGTCGTCGGGATGGGCTAATACAGCTAGTAATGTTTTTTTCATTTTTACCGAATCTCCCGTGTAGATAGTGGATCGTTATATGTTTACGGCCGTTTGCTCCAAAGATGAAGCCACCAATTTCTCTGAGAAATTGGATTTCTAAATGCACAAGTAATATAAATTTTATTCCTTAATAGTCTGAGGTCTGAGGTATATTAGGCCAATTCCAGAAAATAATGATCCTGAATTGATGCCATTTCGGGAATTGGCTGGAGGCTTTTTCAAAACGGGTAGGATCATTTAATTTTTGAAAAAGCCTTATTTATCACTGTGGACGATGGGCCACAACGGGGCGAGACGGCGTGAGGATGGGGAGTAACGGCCGTTTACGCACCCGCGGTTTTGTATGGAGAGCCACAGTTAACACATCACTCATACGTTTAGCAGCCACAAACTTCATATTTCGGCGTAATTTTTTGGGGATGTTTTCCAGATCAGACGTGTTCTTTTCTGGCAATATAAAGGTATTGATGCCAGCCCGTCGCGCCGCTAATACCTTTTCACGAAGGCCGCCAACCGGCAGCACCCGGCCACGTAAAGTCAGCTCTCCGGTCATACTAATATCCCGGTAAATGGGGCGGTCGGTAAAGGCTGAAATAATCGCCGTAGCCAAAGTGATGCCGGCCGAGGGGCCATCTTTGGGCACAGCCCCTTCGGGGATATGCAAATGGATGTCGGTATTTTCAAATCGTTGGCTGTCTATGCCCATCGCTTCGGCCATACTGCGCGTATAGGTCAGGGCGGCCTGGGCGCTTTCTTGCATGACATCGCCCAACTGGCCAGTCAGGCGCATATTTCCTTTGCCGGGCATAAGATTCACTTCAATAAACATGATGTCGCCACCAACGGCCGTCCAAGCCGCTCCCGTAGCCACTCCCACCTGATCCTCTTCCTGCAGCATCTCTTGTGAAAAGCGCGGCGGGCCAAGCAACTTTTCCACCTTTTTTGCGGAGATACGACGGGCAAACTTCTTCTCTTCAGCCACCTTACGGGCTACTTTGCGGCACACATTGGCAATTTCACGTTCCAGATTACGTACCCCTGCCTCCATCGTATATTGGGTAATGATCGTTTTGAGCGCATCTTCTTCAAAGCGGATACCCAACGTATCCAGCCCATGTGCCTTTAACTGTCGTGCAACTAAAAATTGGCGGCAAATTTCCAACTTTTCTTCTTCCATGTAACCGGAAAATTCAATCACTTCCATGCGGTCTTGCAAGGCGTATGGAATCGTATCCAGATAATTAGCTGTGGTAATAAACATCACCTGCGACAGATCAAAATCTAAATCCAGATAATGGTCGGCAAAGCTGTTGTTTTGTTCCGGGTCTAACACTTCCAATAAAGCTGAACTGGGGTCGCCGCGAAAATCATTGCCCAGTTTATCTACCTCATCCAACATAAACAGCGGATTATTGGTTCCAGCCCGGCGCATGGCCTGAATGATGCGGCCTGGCAGCGCCCCGATGTAGGTGCGACGATGGCCCCGTATTTCAGCTTCATCCCGTACACCCCCCAGACTGATGCGTACAAACTGCCGCCCTAAGGCATTGGCAATGGAACGGCCGATACTTGTTTTACCTGTTCCCGGCGGACCAACAAAACACAAAATTGGGCTACGCATCGTATCTGGGGCAATCTTTTTGACGGCAATATATTCCAAAATGCGATCCTTCACTTTTTCCAGGCCATAATGATCGCCGTCCAACACATCTGCGGCATGGAGTACATCCAAATTATCTTCGGTTGTCTCCGCCCAGGGTAAAGCCAGTATCCAATCAATATATGTGCGAATAATGCCTACTTCGGGGGACATGGGCGGCATGGCATTTAAGCGGGCGATCTCTTTTTCCACTTTCAGCCGCACGGCATCGGGCATTTCCTTTTTCTCGGCCAGTTCGCGGACTTCGGATAATTCCTGAGCGAAGATATCGGCCTCACCCAATTCACCCTGAATAACACGCATTTGCTCGCGCAGGAAATGCTCTCGTTGGGAGCGATCCACTTCTTGCTGCACCTGGCTATGAATCTGGTTTTCTAGCTCTAATACATCCAGTTCTTTGGCCAGCACAATGCTAACTTTTTGCAGGCGTGTACCGGGATCAAACGTCTCTAATATTTCTTGACGAGCTTGTATATTGATATTTAAGGTGGATGCGGCAAAATCAGCTAGCCAGCCTGGTTCATCTATATTGATGGCAAAGGTGAGGGCGTCTTCGGGCATGTTGCGATTGAGGGAGACCATTTTTTCAAACAGGGTCGTGACAGCTCGCATCAAGGCTTCGATGTTGCGGTCCCAATCCATCGGTTCATAAACGGGACGGGCACGCACACGAATGTAGGGTTCCCATTGGATGAATTCAACGATTTCCACCCGCCGCCGCCCCTGAGCCAGAACGCTCGTGCTGTCGTCGGGCATTCGCAGCGCTTTGCCAATGGTGATCTCGGTGCCGATGGCATAAATATCACTGGCGCCTGGTTCGGTGATATTACTGTCTCTTTGAGTGGCAACGATGAGGTTTTCATCGTTGTTGACGGCCGCGCGCACGGCCGTTAATGAACGTTCGCGACCGATGAAAAGGGGCATGACCATTTGGGGAAACAATACAATGTCTCGCAGGGGCAAAAAAGCACAATCTATTAACCCTTCGGTATCTTCTGTCAATCTCTTTTCGGGAAATAAATCTCCCTCTGGCCCAGGCATCGCATCCAAAAAGTCGGGATACTGTTCAAAATCAAAATCAAAGTCAGAATCGTCGTCTATATCCATATCAATTCTCAATTGTCAATTGACAGTTATCAATTGACAATTGATTGCTCCTCGTTGTGTATTAGTTGAGATTGTAGACTCTCCCAACGATTTAGCAAGTCGCCCACGACGTAGATGGAACCGGTGACACAGATGAGGTCTTGGGGCGCAGCTTGCTGCCAGGCCAGGGAAACGGCCGTATCCATATCCGCCACTGTGTAAGCCGGTTTGCCAAAATCGGCCGCCATTTGGGCCAGCTCTTCAGGGGTAGCTGAACGGGGATGGTTGACAGTGGTTGTAATGACGGCCGTCACCGGCGGCAGTAGCAGTTCCATTTCGCGGCGAATATCTTTGTCGCGGGCGCTACCGAAGATGATCCACAGCCGGTCATAGGTGTAATTGTGGGTTAAGGCATGGCACAGTTTTTGGGCTGAGTCAGGATTGTGAGCGCAGTCGGCCAACAATGTAGGGCCAGCGCTTCCCTGGTACAAAATTTGCAACCGGCCGTGCCATTCCACATGTGCCAGGCCGGTTTGAACGGCCGTTAAATCTAGCGCCGGAAAGTGCGGCCGGACAGTTTGCAAAGCAGCCAAAGCCAGAACGCCATTTTCCAACTGATACTGTCCCGAAAGTGTTAATCTCAAAACAGTGCCATTGGGGATAAAGTCAGAGTCAGGCGAACGGGTGATGATAAGCTCTTGCTCGCCAATTTGAGGAAACTGTTCCCCGCTACTGTATTGCCAGTTCTGGCCGATGATGCCCAGCGGGGCCTCTTGTTCGGCGGCAATACGACGCAAGACGGCCGTTGCTTCTGGTTTCTGAGCAACGGTAATGACAGGGATGCCCGGCTTGATGATGCCCGCTTTTTCGGCCGCGATTTGGGGCAAGGTGTCGCCCAAAAACCGGGTGTGGTCTATGCTCAGGCTGGTGATGATGGAAACGAGCGAGGTAACAACATTGGTGGCGTCTAACCGCCCCCCCAGCCCCACTTCAATGACACCCACATCTATCTGTTCCTGGGCAAAATGACGAAAGGCAACGGCCGTTAAAATTTCAAACCAGGTTACGTCGGGAAAGGTGGCAATAATCGGTTTCAGGGCTTCTATTTGCTGTATGAAGGCGGTTTCAGTGATGCGGCCACCGGCGTCATCGGGCGTTAAAATGCGAATCCGTTCTCGAAAATCTTGCAAATGGGGAGAGGTGTATAAGCCTACTTTGTATCCGGCCGCTCGCAGGCAGTGGGCGGTGGTAATGGCTACGGAGCCTTTGCCTTTTGTGCCCGCAATATGGATACTAGGAAAGGTATCCTGCGGTGCGCCGAGGGCATTCATAAAACGGAGCGGCCGTGAGGCGTCTAACTTAGCCGCCATGTAACGATCCTGCGGCCGTCGCTCAAAATTTATAAAACTGTAGAGGTAATCTAAAGCCTCTTCAAAGGCGTTATTGTCGGGCAGTTTTTCCATAAGTGCGGATTGTAACGGATTCAGTGAAAAGGGCACGGAACAAATCGTGGGGCAGACCGGGATTTGCAATCCCAGTCTGCCATACAAAATGCACTAAAGCGCACGGAAAGTGAGCAACGCGATAAGGATATTGGTCGCAAACCTCTTAACGCACTTTCAGTGCGTTTTGCATTTCAGACGCCGAATTCCATTCGGCGGCAATATCTGGTAAAACTCGGTGGTACCTCTAACCATTGACGATTGTGGCCTAACGATTTAGGATACCGCATCTAATATTTGTAGCGCAAACTGTTCGTTTGCGCCGAACAAACTAACAGTTTGTTCTACAAAGGCAGGGCTATGAACTTTATTTTTATACTCCATCAAGGTCTAACAAATATGGCTGTTCTCTATTTTCTGGTTCTGGGGGGTTGGGGAATGATCCGGGCGATACGGGGAAAAGCGGTAGAACCGAGCTACTTAGGGGCATTGGTCATCGCCCAAGTTTTGTTGATGTTGAATATTGTTACCGGGGGAATTTTGTGGCTAAACGGCCGTGCCACCGGCATGGGTCGTTTTGATGTGCATCTGCTTTATGGGGCCTTTGTACTCATTTTTCTGCCCTTCGTTTACACTGTCATGCTGCGCGGCGACGATAGTAACCGCGCCCAATGGGTGTGGGGGTTTATTGGGTTGTTTATGTTTTTTTTGTTACCTCGTTTTTTTATTACAGGATTGTAATTTTGGGAGATTAGAGAATTGAGACCATGAATCTCTCAATCTCTCCCCTCCATTATGCGCGCTGACCGGCTCATTTCTCTATTGATGTTGTTGCAGACACACGGCCGTTTAACGGCCGACAATTTGGCCCAACGACTAGAAGTATCTACCCGCACCATTTACCGCGACCTGGATGCGCTCAGCGCCTCCGGCGTACCTGTTTATGCTGAACGCGGGCCGCAAGGGGGCTGTATGCTCATGGAAAGCTACCGCTCTAACCTGACCGGCTTAAAAGAGGATGAAGTGCGGGCGCTGTTCATGATCACTGTGCCTGGTTTGCTGGCTGACCTGGGTATAGACAAAGCGTCTGCCAGCGCCTTTTTGAAGCTAACTGCTTCTCTGCCAGCCCCATTTCAAAAAGATGCCCAACGGGTGCAAGAGCGATTGTATCTGGATGCGGCCGCCTGGTTTCAACCGGAAGAACCAACCCCATTTTTGCCGTTGGTACAAACCGCGCTATTTCAAGATTGCCGGCTGCGGCTGATGTACCGGCGGGCGGATGGGCAATGGGTCAAACGGCTGGTGGCTCCTTATGGGCTGGTGGCCAAGGCGGGCGTCTGGTATGTGGTGGGAGCGGTGTATACCGGCTATCCCCAGGTATTCCGCGTCTCCCGTATTCAGCAGGCGGAGTTGTCGGACAGTCAATTTAGTCGGCCGCCTTCCTTCAATCTGGCTGAATATTGGCAAAATTGGTCGGCCCAGTTTGAAGAGAATCATGAACAGTTTGTGGTCAAAGTGCGGGTAACGCCAGATGCAGTTTCTGGATTAACACGTTTTTTGGGGGAAGGGCTTTACGATCTACTAGAAGAATCAGAGGCGACAGATAAGGAAGGCTTTGTAACAGTTCCCGTGTCGTTCGATTCAGCGACAGCGGCTTGCGAACAGTTGTTGGGGTTGGGCACGGCCGTAGAGGTTTTGGAACCCATTTCTTTACGAGAGAAAATGCGGCAGACGGCCGTGAATCTGGCCGCTTATTATAGTCAGCCATGATTTTTGATTCGGCGTGGAAACGCATTAAATCCAATTCGACACCCACAACATTACCATCCCCTTCCCCCAGCACGATGTGCATACGAAGTAACATCTAACATGAAACAGGCATCAAAAACAACTGCCGGATATTACGGTGCATTTATTGCTCTGGGGCTGGCTGTCTCTGCCCTCGGCCCTACATTGCCCGGCCTGGCCGCCCAAACCGGCAGCCAGCTCAGTGAAATCAGCATTTTGTTCATTGCCCGGTCGTCAGGGTTTTTATTAGGGGCATTGCTGACCGGACGATTGTATGATCGTTTTCCCGGCCACCGACTGATGACTTTGGCGCTGATGTTGATGGCGCTGATGATGGCCCTCGTTCCATTCATTCCTATTTTATGGGTTTTAACGCTACTCATGTTTTTTCTGGGGCTTTTTGAGCCGGGTGTGGATGTGGGCGGCAACACGCTTATCGTCTGGCTGCATCGAGACAAAGTTGGGCCGTACATGAACGGGCTGCATTTCTTTTTTGGTATAGGCGCTTTTGTATCCCCAATCATTGTCGCCTGGGGTATTCGTGCCAGCGAAGGCATTGCCTGGGCGTTTTGGATTATGGCGCTGCTCATTCTACTACCGACACTTTTCATCCTTCGCCAGCCCAGCCCAACCAATCCCGCCCGCATAGAAGCCGATGCAGATCAGCCCTTAAACTGGCCCGTTGTCCTCCTGATTGCTCTATTTTTCTTTTTGTACGCAGGGGCCGAGGTTTCTTTTGGCGGCTGGATTTTTACCTATACGACCAAACAAAATTTGGCGAGTGAGGAAGCGGCCGCCCTGCTCACGTCTGTGTTTTGGGGATCGTTGACGGCTGGCCGATTGGCAGCCATTCCCATCGCTACCCAGCTGCGAAATCGGAAAATCATCTCTCTCGATTTGCTAGGCTGTTTGTTGAGTTTGGGGTTGATCCTGCTGCGGCCAATGTCGCCTACGGCCGTCTGGCTGGGCGCTGTCGGTTTGGGATTGTCTATGGCTTCCATTTTCCCCACTACTCTTTCTTTGGCTGAACGACATATTCAGGTCAACGGCCGCAGTACCAGCTACTTTTTCGTGGGGGCTAGCCTGGGCAGCATGATTGTTCCCTGGTTTATCGGCCAGCAGTTTGAAGCCGTTGGTCCAACTGTGGCTATTGTGGTGATTTTTGGCTGCATGGTTGCGGCGACGGCCGTGTTTGGTATCCTCAGATGGTGGTTCTGAGTGAAAGTTGGGAAACGTAGAGTTGGAATTTATCGTAGATTGAACTATGGACGAGGAACAAAGCATGAGTCAGATCGGTCACTTTCTAGGCGGTATTGCGACTTTAGTCTGGCAGCCGGATACCAAACAATATTTGCTGCTGCACCGCGCGGATGATAAAGATGTAGGCGCCGGACATTGGGAATGTGTCACCGGCCGAGTAGACCAGGGAGAAAGTTTTGGCGTGGCATTTTTCCGTGAAGTACATGAAGAAATCCAGCCTGACACAAAACACATCGCTTTGAAAATTAGCATACATTGTTTACAATGAGCGTGCGCCCCAAAGCGTTATTCAACATATAGAGTCCATTATAAAAATAGGAGATGAACGCATGGCATCATTACTAGAAAAAACCCAAACCCTCATTCAAGCAAATTTACACAGTATGGTAGACTCGGCTCTGGAAGCCAATTCCGTCGCCGTGATGAAACAATACATCCGTGACGCTGAAAATAATCTAGATGATCTGGAAGACGCCGCAGCTACCGTGGGCGGCGAGGTTAAAACCCTGGAACGCAAATACAAAGAATATAAGAAAAAGGGTGACCAACTCGACAAAAATATTGACATGCTGCTGATGCAGGGCAAAACAGACCTGGCTCGCGCAGCCCAAACGGAACTAAACAGCACTCGCCGTATGCAAGAACAGTACCACGAGCAGTGGGTTCGCCAACAGCGGGAGTATGAATCCTTGCTCAACGCTCGCCTGAAATTGCAAGCCAAGCTGATAACAATTCGTCAGGAGCAAAAAGAGTTGGAATCCCTCATGCGTCTGGCCAAATCTAAAGAAGCAACCGTTAAGGCAATTAAGAGTCTGGATGATTTAACGGGTGTAGGCGACGCCGACATTGCTCGTTTGGGTGAATCTATTCGCACCCGCCTGGATAAAGCGTCGGCTCACAGTGAGATGTATGCCAGCCGCTTAGATTCACAAATGGATGACGCCTTGGGCAAAACGGAACTAGATTTGCAGCTTGAGGAACGGAAACGGCGTCTGGGTCTGGCCGAAGCAAAATCTTATAAGCTGGATGAAGATGAGGATGAAGCGGAAGCGGCTTCATAGAGTGGCAAGTGGTGTGTGGCAATTGATGAGGTAACGCGGTTGTTGGAAGAGGGGGTGGCGGCCGTAAAAAACGGTCGCCATGATGAGGCTCGCCAACTGCTGCTACAGGTGTTGGAAGCGGACGAGGAAAATGAATCAGCCTGGCTCTGGTTGAGCAGCGTTGTAGAATCCGACGATGAAAAACGCATTTGTTTGGAGAATGCCCTCACCCTTAATCCTGGGAATGTGGTTGCCCAAAAAGGGTTGGCAAAGTTGGAATCGTCCGCTGAACTGGTGGAGACTGCCGTTAATCAACCAGCAAGCATCCAGGCGCCTAAAATTTCCTACCAACAATATGAATCCACCAACGATGTATGGTCACGCAATGTCCCCTTATGCGGTTACTGTGCCGGCGAGATTGCCGCGGATGACACACGCTGTCCCCATTGTAGGCGTAGTCTCATTGTCAACCTGTACCGGTATCCGCAACCAAGTGTGGACTTGACCGGATTTTGGGTCATGCTGGTTGGCGTGGCACAAACATTTTTTATTCAGATGATGTACACAATCGTAGTGGAACAAAGCACATTGGCGGCGCTGACCGGTTTGCTCACGGCCGTTCTCCTGATGGGCCTGGCAGTTGGTGTTTATTTCCGTCAGTTTTGGGCTTATCTTACGGCCGTCGTCATTCTCATCCTCATCATCTTTGCCATCATCGTGCGCTTTCTGGCGCTGCCCGATTTAAGCGCTCTGGGATTTGATGCCTTAGACCCGACCATTCAAGGAGTTGTGGCCCCGTTAACCTCTAGCGTGTGGATTGTACTTAAAATCATACAGATTGTAACCTCATTGCTGGCTTTGTTTTTCGCCTTCAAAGCCGCACCTGATTTTGAACGAGTACGGTATAAACAAACGGCCGTACTCACCAAAGGGTTAGCCCAGGCCAGCGACTACCACATAGCCGCCAGACGTTTATCCGACAATGGATTGTGGGCTTCGGCCGTCATAAATTGGCAGCAAGCGGCCGCATTGGAACCGACTCGTTATACCTTTCAACGTCATTTGGGTGAAGCGTATGCCCGGTTGGGGTTTTACGGCCGTAGCCTGGATGTATTGCAAGCAGCACGGTTGTTGGTTCCCCGTCCAGATATGCAAACTGAGTTAGACGATTTGATCCAATCCATACAACAACAAGCAAAAACAACCAACCCCTAAACCAATTATGGCCGACAAAGAACCTCTGGAAACACGCGCCCAAAAAGCCATCATACAAGAAGCATTCTTCCGTGCAGAGAGTGCGTTGATATTAGCTCTGACGATTCTCATGACGGCCGCGGCCGGACTGAATCTAGTCAATGTAAACCTGCCTCTTATTGGAGATAATTTGTGGCTGCCTATTCTGGCCGGGGGCATTTTTCTGGAAGCCCTCATTTTGTACAGCAGCATTACGGATGAAGAGTTCGGCCGTCAGGTAGTAGAAAAATTACTGCGTCAGGAATTCAAACCGGAGCGGTTGCAGGACAAATCTTTACAGCGGCGAATGCAGGAAGCGTTAGATTACCGTAGCCGTATTGAAAATAGCATTCGCCAGCAAGATTCCTCCATGGTCACAGATGAACTCCTGCAAACGGCCGGGCAGATAGATGATTGGCTGGCTAATATGTATGATCTGGCCCTAAAGATAGATCGCTACCAGCAAGAAAAAGCCATTTTGGAAAGAGATCGCACACGAGCCGAGTCCCGTCTGGCACAGTTAAAACGTGAATACAGTTCGGCGCAAAATCCGGCCGTAAAAAGCCAGATGGAATTAACGATAGAAGGGTTACAGCGACAGCTACAAATCCTGGATACATTGGACGGCGCCATCAACCGCGCCCGCCTACAATTAGAAAACTCCCTGACCCATTTAGGAACCATCTACTCCCAAACGATGCTGGTAGACGCTAAAGGTATAGATCGCGCTCGCGCCCGGCGGCTGCGCCAGGAAATCGCCGACGAAGTGACAGAACTAAATGACATTTTGGTTACGATGGATGATGTGTACGCTACTGAGTCTGCTTTCTAATTTAAGTCTTCACCTAAACATCGTGCGACCGATGTGCTTCAAGCCACACTTCAATTTGCCCATACTCATCTGCCTCCAGGATATGCCGGCTTAATTCTTTCAATTTGTTTGGCGGAATAGAAACCAATTTAATCATCGTTGCAACAACCCGGTGGCCACACTATTTAAGGCGCGGCCGTCACGCAACGAAAACCCAAATTTGCCTGGATAACCCGAGGATCAAAAGAGCCGCGGGCTACCACGCGCACCTCCTCGGCCGCAGACAACCACGAACCGCCACGTAATGCTTTGAACCCTCCTTCGGTTGGCCCCATCGGGTTGGTGTCGGTGGAGCTTTTATAGAAGCGCGAATCGTACCAATCGTTAACCCATTCCATCACATT
>JAAEOP010000682.1 GCA_024223125.1 Chloroflexota bacterium | reverse complement strand
GCATCCAGTTCCTTGAGACCTTCCTGTACCGTTACATCAAGACCCGCCCAAAGAGAAGAAAGCTCTCTAACGATCCAATAAGCCATCATCACAACAAATGCATGACCTCTTGTGCGGCTTTCCAGTCTGACGTTAACGGGGCGCATTTCAAGCTCTACGGTCTTACTGGTTCGGAAAGCCCATTCAACCAGCGCCAGATCCTTGTATCGATCATGGACCACTTCCTTCGGGGCTTTGTCAGCAGGAAGATCAGTCTTTAATACATAACAGCCATCCAGTTTTTCTACTTCCTGAAGTTGCTCAGTATTCTTCGATAAACTCATTGAGCGGCCCTCAGACGACACCATCGTCCATTGATCAATTTTCAATTGTTCGCTCTTCTCCTTGATCTTGCGTTTGGCAACGCCAGCCTTTGCCCGAGCATGCGCCTGTAAATAGCTGTTTTGTTCCTCTACAAATCTGAGTAGCGCTTGATATTTTCTCTGCCTGGAGTGTTTGATCTCCTCAGCCCGGATAGGGTTTCTGCGCAATATAAGCCGAAGCGCCTTGTGCAACTGCAGTTCACCCAATTGTTGGTCGAACAAGCCGATCTGAATCTTATCCTCCCGAAGAAGCTTCTCGACTTGCGGCTTGGTGATTGCGGTAATATAGTGAAAGTCATGATCATGATAGTCTTGGAGCTGTTCAATCTGTGGGCCTTTGATCATTCCGCGATCACCGACAAAGGTCACTGTCCCGCCTCCGAAACGCTTCGCGACTTTGGCCACTTGCCGGCCAAACGTTTTTGTATCCTGTGTATTGCCTGGAAATACTTCGATCGACAGCGGCGTACCGCCAGGATCGCATAACAAGCCAATGACGATCTGTTGCTTGCCTCGTTTTTTATCCCGATTGTAACCAAAGGCGGCGAGCTCATTTTTTTCGCCTTCTAAATAACTACTCGTCACATCATACAAGAACAACTCAATCGGGTTGTTTCCATGGCGCTTACGAGCGAGTTTGTTTTCGATGGTTTCCTGGTTTTCGTGCAACCAGTCAAGATTGGCGTACAAATGCTCTTCATGGAACGCTTCGAGGTCTAACACATCGCAAGCACCATGATTGGCGCCAAAGCGTACCGCGGACAAACGTGAACCCTGATCAATGACGCGTGCGATGAGCTGCCATAACGCCAGTTTACCCTGCCGTGAGTGACCTAGAGCCGCCGAAATACCCAATCGGCTGGCGATCTTGTACACCAACCATACGGCGCCTACGGAGCAGCCCTGGCGTAAAGTGAGGTGCTCTGAAACGGCAGCGAGCTCTGACAGATCGCTCTTGTGTCGCAACGCCAATTTAATCGCAGCAATCTCTTTTTCCGAACATGCACTGAGGTTGGCAATGGTACGTTTTTTCACTTTACCCTGTTCGCGATATGACTCGCGTAGGAGCACGCGTTTATAGGTGCGGCCGTTTTTGTGCAGCAAGGAGATATCGAGGTACATGATGGCGAATTGTGATCGGGCAATTGTTAGTGTCTACACTTATAACATTATTAACTATTTATTAAAAGCTTTTAATCAATATTATTAGTGACCACATTTTTCGCAATAAAATGGCTTAACCTATTGTTAATATTGAAAATACCCGGGATTTGGGTAGGGAACATCCGCTCAAAATTAGCGGTTCTGGGAGGTGATTTGCGGAAGTCGGGCTAGGCTGTCAAAATCAGGG
>JAAEOP010000681.1 GCA_024223125.1 Chloroflexota bacterium | reverse complement strand
TACCAGTTGGCGACAGTTTAATTACCGTTTTAGAATCGCAAACGTTTGGCTTCCCCGTTTATACAATTGCCCGCACCACAGACCTGATACATTGGCAGACATTGGCCGAAACCAATCGCCCCCTCATTGCCCTAACCTACTGGCCAGACAAGCATCTTCTGCTGGCGGCTGAACGAGGGCAGTTAGCACAAATCTGGCAGCTTAATTTAGCGGAGATAAGAACGCCGCCGGTACTCCATAATAAGTCCAGCCGTTAAAAAGAAGAGGCCAATCACGGCCGCAACCCCCACAATCCAAACAAAGGCATCAAACACAGGTTGTTCCACGGCCGCCGCTCCCGATTCCGGCAGCAAAACAATCGCCCCATCACCCGACAGATTAATGATGGCATTACCACTCCCCTTGGCCAAGCAGAAGTTCACGTTCTCATGGTTCAGTGTTTCCAGATACACTGGCACATACACAATGGGGTCGGAACTAATGTACCAACCGCTTCCTGGTTGGGGAGCAATTTCCCAGTAGCTTTGCCCGGCCGCATACAATCCAAAATCCCCTTTTTCACCGGACTGGTTCACAATGATCGTTTCCCGATCACTGCTCACAAATTGCACATCAATACCAGTGATAGGTTCTTCGCCGGCAATACCGGTGTTTACGCAGCGGCCGTCGCCGTTCACATCCACATAAATAAACCCAGAAATAGAGCCGCGTTTATTTTGATCATTATCCTGCCCGTCACCGTTCCCTGACCCTGGGGTTCTCGTAGCGGTGGGAGTAATCGGGAGACTATTTGTAGGTGTGGCCGTCGGCGCCACATTGGTAGGCGTCGGCCGTGGTGTTTGTGCGGCCGCACCCCCGACCACCACCAACCAGATCAATCCCAACAAACCTACAGCAACTAATTTACGATTCATGAGTAACCTCCCACTTTTTAATGGAGGTAAAGATGTTGCCAAACATCATCTCTACCGGACAAATACAAATTCACTCACTTTATGCAAAGTTCACCCCTATTATACAATATTTTTCATTTATGTTAAGCCCGGAATTATTGCCCCCAAGTCCCCCTTACCAATCAATATTGTGACGCTCCCTTTGGCAATAAGCAATCAACTCGTTCAACTGCTTATGCTGCACAGCCCAAATAATAATTTCCCGCGCCTTCACACTCAAATGCGAATCGAAATCCTGGGGGTTCAAGTTGAAACTTAATAGCAGGTCATCCAACTCGACGCGACTGAAAGAAGCGCTGAGATTTTTACGTAAGGCTGTTAGATCACGGCCGTCTGGTGACTCCAAACGTGCAAATTCACGGCTACCCGTATCATGAGCGCTGCTACCTGCCGTCCCCAACTCACCCGTGACCGGCAAATAGAAGGTGCGCTCCAGCGTTTTATTGTTGCCTGTTCGATCCACATATTCAACCAACAACTGCATCGGCACATCGTCCCCTTGTGCTTGCGGCCGTACTTCCAACCAATGAGCATACTGCTTGTTGGGCATGACTGTTACCCAGGTAGCTGAATGTTTGGCCCGGCCCACAAAGCGATCATCTACCAAATTGACGCCGACGTGTCTGGCCGGGCCAAAGCCATCGTTCTTGACCACAAAATCAAGCTTTGACCATTGATTGATTGTCAAATCTTTTACTTCGATTTCGAGGGAAAGAATGGGCAAACGACGATAACGGGCTGCTTCCCGTTCACAGCGCTGGCGGGCTTCTCTTTGACCCAACTCTGCATGGGCACGAGCGGCTCGTCCCCACGCGGCCGCTATTTCTTCCTCGTCAATCTCTTGTTTGGCTAATGATTGAGCGTGGCGCTGCAAAGCGTCGGCTCGTTTGCCATCCCGGTCTAATTGCTGCCATAGGTCGGCCGCTTGCAGCCACACTTCTGCCTGTTCATATGCGTCGGCGGCCGTTTCCAATTGACCTAAACCGAGCCAAAATTCGGCCGCTTTGCCGTATTCGCCCCGTTCCATCAACCTTTTCGCCAACACTTCTTTACGCATTTGAGCGTTGGTGGATTCTTTGACGAGTACCTCTTCCGGCAAATCGGGCGGTTCCAGGGCGACGACCTGTCCTCCACGATCAACAACTAACAGACAAGAGGGTGTGAGGACAGGGGAAATATTGATGCGCCGCCCCATTTCCAGGCGCCACAATTCATCTCCGGTCATTTTATCCAGGGCATAGAGATGGTGGTCTTCGCAGCTAACATACACAACATCGCCCAGGATAAGCGGCGGCGCAGAAATGGCGCGACTGGTAGGGAATGTCCAGATGGGTTGTCCACTGCGGCCGTCCAAAACAGACAAACCATAACGGAACCCCACAAACAGACGATCCCCATCTACGGCCGGTTGGCTCAGGGAGCGTTTATTACCAATCTCTTGCTGCCAGCGTAATTTCAAGTTGTAGCTGTCTAAAGCGTAAACTGTCCCCAAACGGCCGACTACAAACACACTGTCCTCGGCCAATACCGGCGTTTGATCTAGCCAATTACGTTCATTCCCCAGCGTGCGGAAACGGTATTGCTCGTTTGTGTTTAGATCAATGGCTAACAACTCAGGCGTGCGGCAGGGGATGTAGGCGATATTGTCACGGATGGTGGGCGCGGCCGTGCTGCTGCTAATAGGCAGATCAATGCGCGTCACCGATTCATCCCCCTCCCCCTCCGGGCTGACGATAACCAACGTACTGGTTCCGGCCAAGACCAGCACCTGCATCTCTTGCACAACAGGGGCAGCATAACTTTTTTCTTCCCCATGCCACTGCCAGACAACGTTGCCGTCGGCATCAAAAGCCAACACCTCGCCCTGCCCATGTAACAAATCGCTGCTTTGGGTCGCTACAATGCCGAGGGTGATGTCTTGAAAGTCCCCGGCACTTCGCAAGTGCCGGGGACTTGCGAAGTGCCGGGGACTTGGCAAGTGCCGAGGACTTGCCAGCATTGTATACGCCTGCAAACCACTAATCAGCGCATATTCAAAATGATGCTGCCAGGCTACTTGTCCACTGTCTAAATTCAAGGCAATCAAATCACTGTGGGGATTCATAGGAGAAGATGATTTGGCAGCAAACAGTAAATAATTCCCCACCACAATGGGAGATGTTAAAGCCGGTTGGCTAAGTTTGGTTGTCCAGAGAATATTAGGTTGATTCATGGGCGTCTAATAAGTCCCCGGCACTTCGCAAGTGCCGGGGACTTCGCAAGTGCCGGGGACTTGCCAGTGTCGAAAGTTTGCCATTACGGAATTCGTTTCAAATAATCCTGAATATCTTGAGGCAGATCTGTTTTGCCCAATAAATAGGCTCTTACATCGGCCGCATATTCAGCCGGATTGGGATAATAATGGGAAACAAATTCTCGATCAATTAATGTGCCCTCACGTTCGCCAATCCATTCCAGATAGTTACCGTACTGCCATTCTTCTGGCGCAGTTACAAAGCCATCTTTTACCGGATTGGCATGGATATAACGGCATAAATGCAACAAATATTGATCGTCAGCGACATGTTTGGCTTTGTAACGGCCGGCAAATAAAGGTCCGCTGCGATGATACCGTTTGTTAAAGGCTTTGGTGTAGCTGTTGAAAACGCGCTGCATGAAGATGCTGATAGATTGATCGTTGTCTTGCCGCAGAAGAAAATGATAATGGTTAGGCATGAGGCAGTAGGCGATGACAGTGATTTGAAATTGCAGCGCATATTTTTTGAGACGGTGCAGGAGGAAAATGTAATTGTCTGCTTCGTGAAAAATAGGGCGTTTGTCCACCCCACGATTGTAGATGTGATAATAATGACCGGGAAGGAAAGCAAGTTTACGTCTTGGCATTGTGTGTATGCAAGTCCCCGGCACTTCCAAAGTGCCGGGGACTTTGAATGGTTAGAAGAAGCCCAGAAAACAGAAATTCAGGAGATCATATGCCTGGGGCCGCGCACCGAAAACCGAAAGAGTCGTTCCGTACCGTGCGCCTGTTGAAGTTACGGTAGGACGACCGCGCGTCGTCATCAGCAAGGCTGTACCAATCGCCCCCGCGCAGCACCTTATATTTACCATTAGATGGCCCAGTTGGGTTGTTGGTAGACGAATTGGCATAATAATCACTATCATACCAATCATTCACCCATTCCCAAACGTTGCCCGCCATGTCAGACGCGCCTACCCAACTATCTCCCTCAGATGAGTAACTGCCAACGGCCGATGTTTTACCAACACAAGCATTATCATCCCAATAGTTGAGCAAATCACAAGTCGGCGAGTTATCTCCCCAAGGATATGTGCTGCCTTCCGGCCCTCTGGCAGCATATTCCCATTCAGCTTCGGTGGGAAGACGGCCGCCAACCCACGTACAATACACCTCAGCATCATTCCAATCAACGCCCACAACAGGCTGTTGATCCCCATTAAAATCACTGTCACCAGCATACGTTGATTTTTCACACTCCCCATCAGCTACACAAAGTTCATACTGTTCGTTGGTCACTTCTGTCTGGTCAATCCAGAAGGCGTCCAAAGTCACATCATGTACCGGCCGTTCGTCACCGCTGCTATCATTGCTACCCATCGAAAATGTGCCGCTAGGCACATACACCATTGCCATACCATCTTCGGAGCGTTCCCAATTGTCGCCTAAAGCTGCATTTTGTGGGGGGATGTCAGCAACCATTTCTGCCGTTGGTTCGATAACTTCTGTTGTTGGTTCGATAACTTCTGCTGTTACAGGTTGATCATCTAGATCATTTCCACCGCCTCCGAAAACTGCATATCCACCGACAAGGACAATCATCAAAGCCACAACAATGCCGCCCCATTTCAACCAGGCAGGCATACCCGAAGTCCCCCGCGGTTGC
>JAAEOP010000680.1 GCA_024223125.1 Chloroflexota bacterium | reverse complement strand
TTTTTTCGTGCGAATTCGTGCAATTCGTGGCGGAGATGTTCATTTTCCGTGCAAAACTCGAAAGAGCCTAATTTTTGTAGCGGAACAAAGTCAGCAAACCGTTTTTCGTCAAGTTTCCTGGCGAAACTGGTGCTATTCTCCCAAGCTCCCATGAGTTCCCCCAAGTTCCCATAAACTCCCCCCACTTCCCTAATTTTCATTCCAAAGGATGGTATCCATGCAGTTGAAATCTGTAAAACAAACGAGCTTTTTTACCGGGGCGATCATTTTTGCCCTTTTTATTGCACTCAGCACGCTATACGCCAACGCGGCCCGCGCGGAGACGCCGCAGGCGCCGTTGGACTTGAGCCTGTCATCTTTTGCGACCGGGTTTGATAGCCCCGTGGACATAACCCATGCCGGGGATGGCCGCCTTTTTGTGGTGGAGCAACATGGCGTTATTAAGATTATTCACTCGGGCGGTAGTGTGACGACTTTTTTGGACATCACAGATCGTGTAGATCCCCCGCCTCCGCCAAGTAGTGAAAAAGGTTTACTTGGTCTTGCTTTTCATCCCAATTATGCTAGCAATGACTATTTCTATGTCAATTACACTAATCTCTCTGGGCAAACCAGCATCTCTCGCTTTAGCGTAACCGCCAACCCTGATGTGGCTGATCCGAGCAGCGAACTGGTTATGCTGACCATTGGGCAACCCTACAGCAATCACAATGGCGGCGATCTTAACTTTGGGCCGGATGGCTATCTTTACATTGGCATGGGAGACGGAGGATTGTATGATGATCCAGGTAACCGCGCCCAAGACCCGCTGGAATTGCTGGGGAAAATGCTGCGCATCGATGTGGATGGCGGGGGCGGCGCTTCGGACTGCGGGGGGACGGGCAGTTACACTATCCCGGCAGATAACCCGTTTGTGGGCGATCCGAACACATGTGATGAAATCTGGGCGCTGGGTCTGCGCAACCCGTGGCGGGTGAGCTTTGACCGGGTCACGGGTGACATGTTCATCGGTGATGTGGGACAAAACGCATGGGAAGAGGTAGACTTTCAGCTTGCCAGTAGCGTGGGCGGGGAGAACTGGGGCTGGCGGTGTTATGAGGGAAACCATTCTTATAACCCCAGTGGCTGTGGCCCGGCAGGGGATTACGACGCCCCAATTTTTGAGTACCCTCATTCAGGTGGTTGCTTTTCGATTACGGGCGGCTACATGTACCGGGGCAGCCAATACCCGTGGATGTACGGGCATTACCTGGTGACGGATTACTGCACCGGTACTTTCTGGGACCTGGTATCCGATGGGCAAGGGGGGTGGACGTCCACACAGCACACTAATCTACAAACTTCTGGCTATTCGACTTTTGGCGAAGGGGCCGATGGTGAGTTGTATTTGGCGAATGCCAATAACGGCACGATCTACCATGTCGAGGAGAACACCACGGGCAGCCCGACGCCAACCATGACCGCGACGATTACGCCGACCGGTCCAACGCCAACCCCAACGGCTACGGCTACGCATACGCCGACTGCTACCGAGCCGACGAGTACGCCCACTCAGCCGACGAGTACCCCCACCCAGCCAACGCCTACATCCACCCAGCCGACGAGTACGCCCACCCAGCCAACGCCTACATCCACCCAGCCGACGAGTACACCCACACCAACTGCCACCACACCCCCAGGTGAGACGTTCGATTGGTTCTTCCCGCTTATTCTCAAACCCGCGGACGGATGAGCAGGCGGGGCTTACCGCACTCACATTTATTCG
>JAAEOP010000679.1 GCA_024223125.1 Chloroflexota bacterium | reverse complement strand
GCTGTTGTCGAATATGGGAATAATCATATCGGATGGACAGATATCCAATATTTTGACCAAGAAGAATGAGCGATGGCACACTGAAAAAGATGAAATTTACCAAGCAGGGTTAAACAGCACTTGTAAAGGAACTACGGGTTTTTTTTGCCCTCACTTGAACCATGTCGAAATTGTCATTATCGATCCAGATTTGTTTATCCAAACGATTGCTTTTTACCAATCTCGTTCTGATAAAGCATGGGGGTTAACAGATTGTGCTTCCTTTGTCATTATGCAGCAGCACAGTCTTCATGAAGCATTGACGGCCGATAAACATTTTCAGCAAGCCGGTTTTTTGCGACTGCTGCACTTGCCTTTTTCTCGGTTTGATTATCCGGCTTAATCCTCTCTTTCCAATTCATGGAATCTCTCGTTTAAGGCCAATTCCAGAAAATAATGATCCCGAATTGATGCTATTTCGGGAATTGGCTGGAGGCTTTTTTAAAACGGGTAGGATCATTTAATTTTTGAAAAAGCCTAATAATCATGTAATAGAGAAATGTGGCCGCGTAGGCTTTCGGCCATTTTGGCGAGGCTGATACTTTCATCTACGACGTGGGCCTGGTTTTCTTCGCTGGGGGCGTAGCCGAGGATGGTTATGTTGTAGGGGACGAAGTGACGGCCGTCTGTAGCAAACTGGTAGCTGGAAAACGGAACCTCGTGTCCTATCGCTTCACTAATGATTGCCTGTGCCCGCAACGCTTTCTTGTTCTCCGGCGGTGTGTAATAGCCAAAGATGGTTTCGTCTGAATCGTCAAAGAGGGCGTCGGGGGTACACCAGGCATCAGTGATGGTGTGCGGCCATTCTCCGACCAATTGGTGGATGAAAGCTTGCAAACTATTGATGCTTTCTACGGCCGTGCGGAAGTCGAGTAAAACGCGCGTCCAAGCTGGCGTCACGTTGGGACTTTTTGTGTCTACTTCGATGATGGTGGGGGCGACAGTGGTCGCACCTAAAATGGAATGGGGCTTGAGCGCAGCCTGGGCTGTTTCCAACTGTCGCAGAAATTCCGCCAACGCCCAATTGGGGTTTTTGCCATTGTGGGGAACGCTAGCATGGACAGAACGACCGTGAAACGTCAACCACATCTGGACAATTCCCCGGTGTCCCAAAGCCAGTTTATTATTAGATGGCTCCCCCAGAATAATCAGGTCCGCGGGGTAGTCCAGGTTTTCCACCCAATATTTGGCGCCCGCACCGCCAATTTCTTCCTGGACGACGCCGCTGAAGACAATATCCCGGCGCGGCCGTTTTCCGGCGCGAAGCAGAGCAGCCATACTGTACACCTGCACAGCCAGCGGCCCTTTGATGTCACATGCGCCCCGGCCGATGATGCGGCCGTCACGAATTTTTCCACTGTATGGGGGCACTGACCATAAATCTGGGTCACCAGGATCAACATGATCTAAATGTGTATTGAGAACGATAGCTCCTAAAGATCGATTTGTGCCTTGGATACGGCCGTTAACATTCCCCATCTCATCCAGCCACACCTTATCAAAATTCAGTTTTCGACATTCGGCCGCAACCAGTTCAGCCAACGTCTCCTCTTCAAATGACATACTCGGTGTTTGAATCAATCGCTGTGTAAAAGTGACACAATCATTCAGTAATTCGTCCCAATTAATGTCCATTACAACCACCTTTTGCGGTGCAAATACCACACTAACAGCGCCGTCAATGTAATGCCTGCAACGTTAATCGTAATAAATAGCAGGCTGTGAAATTTAGGAGATGTAAACTCTATATTGATGCCAAAAACTGTGGCCAGCAAGGTTAACGGGGCGGTTAAAATCGTAATCAGCGTTAAAACCCGCACCACCCCATCAATACGATGAGAAGCCAATGTATCAACCGTATCAGATAGCCCGTTGATGACGTCTCTTTGCTCATCGAGTAAAGCGTGTAATTTAAGTAAACTTGTGTTGATATCGCTCCAATACAGGTGCAACCCTTCTTGAATAAACGGCCACTTCCCTTTCTCCAATCTTTGTATGACGTCTAGCTGCGGCCGTAAAATGTGGCGCAAGGCAATCACATCCCGGCGCACAAAGGCTATATCCTTAATTAAGTGTTCTGTATCTTCATTGAAAAGATGATCTTCAATGTGGCGAATGGTCTGGTTAATTCTATCCATATATGGGAAACAAGAATCCGCTAAAACCTGCAAAACGGCATACAATAGTGGGCTGGCGCCCTGTCCCATTAATTTTTCACACCACTGTTCATCCGTTTGTGCCTGCTGAAACAGATCGTTGAGCGGCCGTAAATTCCCTGCATGAGACGTTACCAATGTCCCTCTGGTCAAAAAAATATCTATTTCACTGGGACGGTAAACTTCCTTCTCTTCATCCCAAAGGGGAACCTGAACAACCAGAAATAGGTAATCCTGATGCGGTTCTAGTTTGGGGAATTCCAGGTCTGTCTGGCAATCATGCAAATTCAGACGATGGAATTGGGGATATTGATCCTGTAATTGGGCCATATCATCTGGGGTAGGGCAGGAAATATCAGTCCAGATAACGCGATCATGGGTGATTATGTTGGTACTCATGAGGGGGATTGTAGAGGGATTGGGGACGGCCGTCTAGTATTCAGTTAAAAGAGAATGAGTATCTGAAGACCAATTTGTGACATTTGAAGTTATTGAAACTTCACCGCGCAATCGGTATACTCCCCATCTTAATTATGTTTTGAAAAGGAAGCGATTATGAAAATTCGGACACGTTTTGCCCCCAGCCCAACGGGATATTTACACATTGGCAGCGTTTGGGCAGCTTTATTGGCCCGGATGTATGCTCGCCATCATCAGGGACAGTTTATCTTGCGCATTGAAGATACGGATACTCGCCGTACCGTGCCGGGCGCTATGGAAAATTTGATGGAAGGCTTGCGCTGGTTTGATATTGATTGGGATGAAGGGCCGGAAGTGGGTGGCGAATTTGGCCCCTATATTCAAACTGAACGGGCCGAACTTTACCAGGAATATGCCTATTGGCTGATTGGACATGGGCACGCCTACAAATGTTTTACCACACCGGAAGAATTAGCCGAGATGCGGGAGCAAGGCGTCCGCGGTGGGTATGATCGCCGTTACCGGGATTATCCGGCCGAGAAGGTGGCTGAATTGGAGAGTCAGGGCAAGCCATATGTGATTCGTTTGCGGATGCCGTTAACGGGAGAAACGATTGTGCCCGATTTGCTGCGTGGGGATGTTGTCTTCCAAAATGATCAGTTTACCGATTATGTACTGCTCAAATCAAACGGGTTGCCAACCTATCATCTGGCAGTTGTGATTGATGATCACTTCATGGAAATCTCACATATTACACGAGGGGTAGAATGGCTGAATACGGCTCCCATCCACGTCAATTTATATAAAGCGTTTGGTTGGCAGATGCCGGTATTAGTACATTTGCCGGTTATTCTAAACCCCAGCGGGAAGGGTAAATTGAGCAAGCGGCGCCAAGCATTTGAGGACAGCGGCGAAAAGGTGCTGGTGCGAGCGGATGAGTATATGGAAGCAGGATATTTGCCGCAAGCGGCGGTTAATTTTCTGGCTAATGTGGGTTGGACGTTTGGGGATGACCGGGAAAAATTTACGATTGAAGAAGCGATTGCCCGGTTTGATCTAGTTGATGTCAGCCCGGTACCGATGAAGTTACCTTACAGTAAGCTGGATTGGTTGAATGGACTGTATATTCAGGAAATGGATACGCTGGAACTGGCGCAGGCAATTAAACCATTCTTGGAAGCGGAGGGATGGGAAGTCACTATGGATGCTTTGCTGTTGGTGATGCCAGCGATGAAAACACGAATGAAGACGCTGCCAGATGCCATCCCCTTTTTGCGATTTTTGTTTGTTGAGATGCCGCTGCGGGAAACGGCCGCTACCCTAACCCACAAACATCTACCAACCCCGGCCGCCAAAGCGGCCTTCGCAGAAACACGCGATTTTGTAGCCATAGTAGAGCCGTTTGATGTGCAGGTATTAGGAGCCGGCATTGCGGAGATTGGCGCCAGACATACACTTAATGAAAAACCCGGCCCATTTTTAGGCAAGCTGCGTTTAGGTATAACAGGGCAGAAAGTTTCGCCGCCAGTCTATGAGAGTATGGTTGCTTTAGGTCGGGAACGGACGTTGGCTCGTTTGGATGAGATAATTTCCGTGTTCCGTAATCCGTAATCCGTGTTCCGTAATCGGTTTACGGACAACGGTTTACGGTTTGCAG
>JAAEOP010000678.1 GCA_024223125.1 Chloroflexota bacterium | reverse complement strand
GCTGTTGTCGAATATGGGAATAATCATATCGGATGGACAGATATCCAATATTTTGACCAAGAAGAATGAGCGATGGCACACTGAAAAAGATGAAATTTACCAAGCAGGGTTAAACAGCAGTAGTTGGCAGCATATTGATGATACCGGTACACGGGTAGATGGAGAGAACCAATATTGTCATATATTAAGCAATCCCTTGTATACGGTCTACTTCACACGCCCACGCAAAGACCGCTTGACCATTATTGAAGTACTGCAAAACTTGTCCCAGGCACAATTCCTGCTTAACAATCAGACAAAGCAATGGTTAGATAGCTTTGATGTTCCCAAATGGGCATGTCGCCTGATAGAGAAATGGCCGCAGCATGAGTGGTTGACATATGAGCAGGTTGCGGAACGTGTAGAAAGGGATTTAAGCCGCTTAAACAAACAACAAAAAGCACGTGTGTTGGAATCGGCTGCCTTAACCGCCTATCACGCCCAAACCAGTATACCAGTTCTGAATGCCCTAATGAGTGATGATGCGCCGCAGTTCAAGTGGTTGGCTGAAGAACAAGCCCTTTGGATGATGGGGTGCGAGCCTGGGATACATTTATGACGTTAGCCGAAACAGCAAAAAAGTTAAGGGTCAGTTTTTATGCTTACATCCATGACCGGATTTCTGAAAGCTATGAGTTACCAGATTTGGCCGAGATGATTCGGCAACATACACTAGTTTTTCATCCTGTTCGTATCCCTGCTCCTCCGTGAGTTATATCTTCCCCGAAATATTGAGATGATACGCGTAAGGGTGATAAAAATGAGCAATTCTTATTCTTCTCCAACTTCGGATGAGCAGGATGAATACCCTGAAGTTACACAAGCTGACCTGGACCGGGCAACGTTTCGGATAGGGCGTAAGCCGGCTCCGCGCAAGCGGCGAGTGACAATTATGTTAGATACGGTATTGATTGAGTATTTCAAGGCTAAATCTGGCGAACGTGGCTATCAAACATTGATCAATGAAACTTTACGGCAGGCAGTAGAACAGGATGATCTGGAAAAGAGTTTAAGACGTATTATCCGTGAAGAATTAGACCGCAATGTTCAACCAACGGCCGTCTAAACTCACCCCCCACCCGCTCAGAAAACAAAACGGCCGTCACACCGCCAACACAATCTCCACCGGCAGCCCCCACATTTTTTCCTGGCAAACAGAACGTGTTTGAAAACCATAGGCCGCTAGCAAACGGTGACAATAAATAGGACGGCAATCAATATAGCGGGGAATTTTATTGTGGAACCATTCGTATAGGCGCACGGCTGTACCCGCTTCTTCTTTAGATAGAGAGACAACACAGAGACGGCCGTTGTCCCCCAATACCCGTCGAATTTCAGCCAAGACCAACGGCAATTCCGGCGTATCAAACAACTCCAACGTAAAGCAGATAAACACCCCGTCTACACTGTTCGTCCCTAATGGAAGCGTCAAGCCGTCGCCGCAAGCCAGACTGCACCTGTCCTGCAAATTAGCCCGCCACAGTCGTTTTTGCGCCACCCGCAGCATCCCCAATGACAGATCAATGCCTACAATGCGGCCGTTGTTTCCAATCATTCGGGCTGCGGCTATCAAACTCTGCCCCGTTCCCGGCCCAATCTCCAACAATGTCTCTCCAGGAATGGGGTTTAAGAGACGCAGCCCAGCCTCACGATACTTTTTCTCTGACCGCGCCAGCCATTCATACCAGCGGCTCATCCTATCATAACTGCTTTGCGCCTCCGCTTTGGTACGGTATACTCGTTCAACATCATCATATTCAGACATATGAGAAATATACCATTTTAAGATGTTCAATACATCAATTACCTAGATGGAGGAAAATAGTATGAGCAGAGATATGATTGTCATCGCATTCGACACCGAAGATAAGGCAGATGAGGTGTTACATTCCATAAAAAGCGCTCAAAAAGGTGGGTTTATCAACCTGGAAGATACAGTCGTGGTGCGTAAAGATGCCGACGGCAAAGTACATTCCCGCAATGCCGTAGATAAAACGACCAAGGAAGGTGTGGCTGTCGGTGGTTTAATAGGATTGTTCTTGGGCTTTCTGTTTGCCGGCCCTATTGGGGCCATGCTTGTTGGCGGCGTTGGCGGCGGCGTTGTGGGCGCTTTGATGGGCAAAGGGGTAGACAACAAATTCATCAAAGATGTCAGCGAAGCGATTCAACCCAACACCTCGGCTCTGTTTCTGGTGGTGCGTTCCGCTCAGGCTGATGTGGCTCTGGCTGCCCTGCGCCAATATGAAGGCAAGATCATCCAATCATCCCTGCCCGAAGATGTCGAAGAAAGCCTGGAACGGGCTTTGAGCGGCAAAAAACCACTGCCCGCCACCGGTGAAAACGCCCCCAAACACGAGGATGACACCTGAGTTTTGTTCCACTTGGATTTGATTCTTTTTAGACCTGACAGGGTTGATAAAATCTGTCAGGTCTTTTTGACATTACACCAAACACTCTTTACGATAAACTTGAATTTATCCACCAACCAATAAAATTGTGAATTAATGCTCACTCCACCCATTTTTCAAGAAGTTGAGGAGGCAAATAATATACTCATCGCTGGCGCAGGCGGTGGGTATGATATTTTTTGTGGCTTACCACTTTATTTTGGTTTGGCAGCACAGGGAAAAACTGTTTACCTGGCGAATTTATCCTTTTCATTTTTGCCGCCTTCATCTGATCGTTTAGCGTCAACGATGTTAGCCGTTATGGCCGACACAATTGATCACACTGGTTATTTTCCTGAAAAATATTTAGCTGATTGGTTTCAAACGCAAGGAGAGTCAGTAATTATATACGCCTTTGAACGAACAGGCGTTAAACCGCTTTTGGCGAATTATGAAACGCTGGTACAACATCTAAATCTGGATACCATCGTTCTGGTTGATGGCGGCACAGACAGCCTGATGCGCGGTGATGAAGATGGTTTAGGTACGCCACAAGAGGATATGACCAGCATCACGGCCGTGTCCCAGCTCAACATCCCCCGTAAAATATTGGCTTGCCTGGGGTTTGGAGTAGACCGTTTTCACGGTGTTTCCAATGATCTGACATTGTCTGCCATTGCTGATTTGTCACAGAATGGCGGCTACTTGGGTGCATTTTCCCTGGTAGCTGCCCAACCAGAAGCGAAACGCTATCGTGAAGCGTGTGCCTATGTATTTGAGCAAATGCCCGACAATGTGAGCATCGTCTCCAGTTCTATTCTCTCTTCCCTGTCTGGTCTTTACGGCGATCATCATGCCACTCCACGCACCCGCAACAGCCGGCTTTGGATCAATCCACTCATGTCGGTTTATTGGTGTTTTCAAGTCACGGCCGTTGCCGACCGTCTGCTCTATCTCAATTTGCTTAAAGAAACCGAAACCTATCGCGACATCCGTCAAGCCATCATGCACTTTCGCAATCAGCTTGAAACAATCCAAACACGACATCCAATTCCTGACTAAAAAGTACAGATTCGTCATCGGGTATAAACACGCACTATAAACTCATTATAAGAACATACGAATACCATGGGAGGAAAAATGAAAATCGTTTCTTATTTAGTGGCAGCGGTACTGTCCATTTTTGGCTTCATATTCATTGTCGGTTCTCAAGGTCAGATATTACGCATTGTGGTGGGTATTGTTTTGCTGGGGGCAGCGGCCGTGTTCATCTACATGACCCGCGTCAAACCCCAACCTTCCCAGACCACCGTCGTACAAAAAATTGACCTCAGCGGCGATGTCGGTTTAGAGCAAATCAAATGCCAGAACTGTGAAGGTGTCCTGGACAAAGAGTCCATTGAGGTGAAGGCGGGCGCTATTTTTGTCAACTGTCCTTACTGCGGCGCCTCGTACCAATTTGAGGAAAAACCGAAATGGTGACCGCCCCCACGCTCCGCAGCCGACTGCTCACCGGTCTGCGGCGAGATTGGCACAACTTCCGCGCCCTCTTTGCCGACCTGCCCCGTCCCACGCCAGGACTGCACACTTTTCGTATTCCCCTCGACGGTGGCCAGAAACGGATTCATTTACGCATTGAAAAAGATGGCAGCGGCGTCTTGTTTGTGGATGTGACGGATGCGATTCATTTGAATGGCACGGCCGTAGAAATGACCTACCTCGCCTTGTGTGACTTCCCACAGGAACAGGTACAGGCTAAATTGCACCGTCGCGTGCAGCGGAATGACTGGCCCCAACTAGACCGGGAACTACATCAGATTTACGAGATGGTTCTCCGTTTCCAACAGCCAGAAACCGGCTGCCCTACCTGCGCTGTCGAAGATTTGCAGCGCACCGCCCTCTTCAGCCATCGTGCCGACGCGCCTTACAAAGCAGACTTAGCCATTACCTACGGCTGCAACAATGGCTGCAATCATTGTTACAATGAACCAGAACGATTTGACATGCCCTCTCTGCCCCGCGGCGACTGGTTCCGCATCATAAACAAACTGCATGAAATTGGCATTCCCCATCTCATCATCACCGGCGGTGAGGCCACCCTGCACCCCGATTTGCCGGAGATTATTCGTTATGCAGACAATTTGGGGCATGTGGTGGGGATGAATACAAACGGCCGTCGTCTAGCCCACCAACCGTACCTTCAAACCTTAGAAGAAGCAGGGTTAAACCATGTCCAAATCACTCTCGGTTCCAACCGGCCAGACGTGCATGATGCTGTCATGAACGCCAAATCATTTCACCAAACCGTGCGCGGTATTCAAAATGGGGTCAACAGCACTGTTCACACCATTACCAACACTACCCTCATGCGCCGTAACATGGATCATGTAGAAGAGATTATTGATTTTCTGCACGACCTGGGTATTCGTACTTTTGCCATGAACGGCATGATTTACTCCGGCGGCGGCTTTGCCGACCCCAATGCCATCTCGGAGGCGGAAATGCCAGCTTTGTTGATTCGTGTACGCGATCATGCTCAGGAAAAAGGAATGCGCTTCCTCTGGTACACACCCACAGAATATTGCCGTATGTCGCCTGTGGAATTGGAAATTGGGGCCAAACGGTGTAACGCCGGCGAATACTCTATTTGCATTGAACCGAACGGGGATGTGCTGCCCTGCCAATCTTACTATGCGGCCGCCGGGAATATTTTACGCGACCCCTGGGAACAAGTGTGGCGCAGCGATCTGTTCCGCAGTTTCCGTGATCGGGAAGCGAACCCGGTGTGGGCTGGTCTACCCGAAAAATGCCATGAATGTCCCGATCTGCCCCTGTGTGGTGGCGGCTGTCGCATTGAGCGCGAAGCCCGCGGTGGCAACCGCATTGCCGAAACGGAAGGGGGAGTGGCTTTAGGTGGTGGATTGGGCAACGGCCGTGCCGGCAGCGACCAACGTTTAACCGGATATATTCCCTTGAACAACATCACATAAAAACCGTGTATTGCAAATGCACGTCTGTGACAAAAAACCCGCTGAAAGCGGGTTGGAATGGTCACAACCCCGATTTTTCAGTACGTTTTCAACGCACTTTTCATATCAGATGTGGATTTCCAATCCACATCAAATTGCAAAGATCATTTGCAAATTAATCGGCAGCTTGACAACTTTTAATGCTGGCTGTAAAAATCGAATTATGGAAGAGTTAACCATCATTGAATTACAAGAAAAAATGGCGTCGGGAACGTTGACAGCCCGCCAGATTGTTGCCGCTTATCTGGAACGCATCGAACAGCTAGACCGTCAGGGGCCATCCCTCAATGCTGTTTTAGAAATCAATCCCGATGCGCTGGTTATTGCCGATTCATTAGATAGCGAACGCCAGGAAAAAGGCCCCCGCAGCCAATTGCATGGTATCCCCGTCATCATCAAAGATAATATTGATACCCATGACAAAATGATGACCACAGCCGGTTCGCTGGCGCTGCAAGATTCAATTCCTCCCCAAGATGCGTTCCTGGTAAAACAGTTGCGTAAAGCCGGGGCCATCATTCTGGGCAAAGCCAATCTCAGTGAATGGGCTAATTTCAGGTCAACCCGTTCCAGCAGCGGTTGGAGCAGCCGGGGCGGCCAAACGCACAACCCATATGCGCTGGATAGAAATCCATGCGGCTCTAGTTCTGGTTCGGCCGTTGCCGTAGCTGCCAATTTGTGTTCCGTGGCCGTGGGCACAGAAACAGACGGCTCCATCATTTGCCCAGCGCAGACAAACGGAATTGTGGGCATTAAGCCCACAGTGGGTCTCATTAGCCGGTCGGGGATTATCCCCATCTCGCACAGCCAGGATACGGCCGGGCCGATGGCTCGAACGGTGGCTGACGCGACTATATTATTGGGAGGGATGACGGCCGTTGATCTTCAAGACCCAGCCACGGCCGCCAGCAAAAACAAAGGCTTAACAGATTACACCTCCTACCTTGATCCGCAAGGATTGCAAGGGGCCAGAATTGGCGTCGCCCGTAATTTTTTTGGTTTTAATCCAGACGTTGACGCTATCATGGAAAACTGCATTGAAGCGATGAAAAGATTGGGCGCGGAAATTATTGATCCCACTAATATTGAAACAGTGGAGGAGTTAGGAGACACAGAAATGGAAGTCTTGCTTTATGAACTGAAGGCTGACTTAAACTATTATCTGTCCCAATTAGGTTCAGAGGCTCCGGTCGCTACTTTAAGCGACATCATTGCTTTCAATAAAAAGCATCAGGATAAAGTCATGCCTTACTTTGGTCAGGAAAGGATGCTTGCGGCCGCGGAAAAAGGATCGCTAACTGATGAAGATTACATACAAGCATTGGCAACTAACCATCGTCTGTCCAGAGATGAAGGGATTGACGCCGTTTTGCAAAAACACAATCTGGATGCGTTGGTGGCCTCTTCTGGTGGCCCAGCCTGGTTAACAGATTGGGTGAACGGGGACAATTATCCTGGGGGGAGTTCCAGAATGGCCGCAGTCGCCGGTTATCCTAATATCACTGTTCCGGCCGGAACTATTTTCGGTTTGCCGGTGGGCATTTCATTTTTCAGCGCCGCTTACCAGGAACCAACACTTATTAAGTTAGCCTACGCTTTTGAACAGGGAACGCAGGTTAGACGGCCGCCCCAATTTTTGCCAACTGCTGATTTTAGCCGGTGAAGGATCAGGTTCGTACTCCTTTTCGATTTCAATAACCGCATGTGTATGACCTTTCTTGACAAAATGCCTAGCTGTGGCTACCCTGTGGTTACAAATAGGAGAAACCTCATGCCCAATAAAATTGGCGTTCGAGAACTTAAGAATCAAACTTCAAATATTGTGCGCCAGGTACGCGAACAAGCGGCAGAATATGTGATCACCCTTCATGGTCAACCCGTCGCTGTCCTGCGGCCAATTCGCACCGAAGATTTAGAAGACCTGCAAAAGCAGAAGTCCCTGGAAGCATTGCAGGATCTGTTGGAACTGGGCGTATTGCTCTCTGAAAGTAATCCAACGGCCAAATCTGCGGTCAAAATCCTCACTGAAATGCGGGAGGAAGAAAGCCAATGGCCGTCGTAGATGCCAGTGTTATTATTTCCACTATCCTTTCTGGCGACCCGCACCATCAAGCCAGTAAAGCCTGGTTCGTTACTCTGGCAGGTTCAGGTGGTTATTTTTCATCTCCAGCAATTCTCCTTAGCGAAGTGGCCGCTCCTCTCAGCCGGGCTTATAACCAACCAGAAGTAGCCAAAAAAGTCGTTCAGACGTTGGCCGCCGCCCCTTTTGCAAAAATAGTTCCAGTCTCCATACCTCTGGCTAATAGAGCGGCCGTTATTGCCGCGGATTATCGGATCAGAGGATGTGATGCTGTCTATGTTGCGTTGGCCGAAGCCTTGGGGGAAGAATTGATCACCCTCGATAGGCAGCAAGGTGAACGCGCCAAAAACGTTATTGAAATCTACCAACCTTAGGATGGAAACATATCCTGGAAAAGTGCGTCGCACCTTAAAGTTGCTTGCCAGAGTCTGACCAATTCACATTGGGTCGCAGCTGCGAACATATTCGTATTAATTGATTGATTTGTCCGTGACGATCAAAGTAGGCAACTAATTCTCTCGCTTTGTTCCTGGTTCCTTGACCGGGCAAACTATCGTAAATAATCTCCAATTCCATACATAACTCATGCAATTCACCGTTACTGAAATATTTGCTAATCAGTTTGTAAAGCACGACAATGTCATCTGGGGAATCCGGGACAATAATATTGCCATCAAACCAGGTCTTAAACAAATCGCCCATTTGTTTGTAATTTGTCCAACTGCCATCATGAATAACAAGCGCGTGATACCATAATGCGGTCAAGCCCCGTCTGATTTCCTTTGGGGACTCTTGCACAGCACGAACGATCTTGGTCTCTTTAATCCAGCCATCCTCTTCAGCCAAAATAGCATAAGTACGCCGTCCGACTGCTTCGATAGCTCGACTCCAACCTTCAAGGTGGGCGACTTCTTCATGTTGGAATCGTGACGCCAGACGACGGACTGCACCTGCATCGTCACCAGATGGGCTATCCTCCCAAAAATAATGCAGCAAATATTGGGCCAGGAAGGGATGTCCACCGCTCTGCTGCCAGACGGCCGTCACGACCTCTTCCGACAAACCCTCAGCACGAGCGGCCAGCTTTCTAATACTCTCCTCGTTAAAAGCCACCAAAAAACGCAGTTTGAGTACATTCCAAAGGGGCGAGCCGCGGTCGCTTACTTCGTCCAGGAATCGCCGTGAGCCAGCCAGAACCAGGCGCACACGCTCGTTCAGGTCGCTGGCAACTATTAGCGCTCGCATCTGATTAAATAATGCATTTGTCCAAGCATGGCCCAATACTTCATCAAATTCGTCAATCAATAATATCAGGCGCGCGGGTTTGGTTGGTGAACTCAATTGATCCAGGATATAGCCTACCCCATCCTGAAAGTCGAGCAGGCTCAATGTAGACTCAGCCAACAACAGTTTGAACCAATCTTTCTCCAAAGATACCGGCTCAGGCCAGGCATCTTTGGGACGGCGGCGACTATTCACATCCACTCGACGGCATAATTCATTCAGCACGTAAGCATAAATAGCTTCTTCTGTAGAAAAGTTTCCATTTTTTAAGTCAATGAATAAGGGTAGGGGGCGCCATTCACCGTCAACGGCCGTTTCTGGTTGCCGCAAGTGGTGGCCGAGTGTTAACAACAGACTGCTTTTTCCGCACCGGCGGCCAGCGATAATGGCATACGAATCACCCCTTTCAAATGTTAGATCAAGGGCAATGCTTTCTACAAGAGGCCAGCGGCCGACAAAGTTATCAGGTGAAACTGGCAGCAAATATTGAAACGGGTTTCGAGACATGGGATATTATTCTTCCTCTAGTTGGAATCGCTTAATCCAATTCCGAAACAGGTCAAATTGGATGAGTACTGATTCATGGAAACGACCCAATACGGCCCGATGTTCCAACTCAAAAAGCGAACGTTTATGAGCGGATTGATCAGACGCACCTGCTAATAAGTCTGGTTCTGGAAGTGATTCAGTTTGGGCCAGCGCCGTCAAGATGATTTGATTTTCCTTGATTTGCGCCAATGGCCATAGTTTTGAATCGGTTACAAATCCCCAAAGTCCGTGTTCATCAAGTAAGGAGGCTGTATTTGGATGATTGATAAATCCGTTTGCGGCTAATTGCAGTTGGGACAGTGTGATCTCACCAGCGCCGCCTCGCCCTAATGACTGATAGGCGGCGCTGCACAGTTGTCGCGCCAGAAACGGGTGTCCGCCACTGAGTCTAGCAACGAAGGCAACAGCATCATCTTGATAAGCCAGCTCCATCTGCCGTCCAATGTTGCGCACCATCTGAATACAATCATCGTGACTTAAAGCTCCCAGGTACATTTCGCGGAAGAATTGATAGAAGGGGTTCTGATGACCTTGCCACCGGTTTACGCGATTTAGAGTCGGATCAACGCCTACAACGAGCAATGACAAAAATCCCGTTTCCTGCACTAACCCCCGCAGCGCGCGAGCAAATGAAAGATAATGGGTCAGATCGGATTCGGAAATGGGTGTGTCCGGGGTTTGAAAAGGTACGATCAACTCAATCTCATCAATTAATAATCCTAACCGGGGTTCGTATCCTTCAGTTTCAATACGGGACATCAGTTCACGCACGGACATGGTAAACCGTGTTGCCAGGTGGCGCGGATCCGTATCTGGAGATTTTTCTAATCTGGGTGGTTCCCAGACAATATTTTCTAGTTTGACCCGCAGCGAGTGCTTCCAGGAGGTTAAAATTTGGGTATATAAATCAGCTAATTCAATACTTGCCTGTAAATCTACATAAGCAACAGGGAATGAGGTTTTGTCACGTAGATATTGCAGCAGCGAACTTTTGCCCATTTTGCGTAAACCGAAGAGCGCCAACGGCCGTCCCTCGGCCATCACCTCTAATAACTCATCCGCATATACTTGACGGCCAAAAAAGTTTAGACGGTCAGCTACCGGATGCCGCGTATCGTACAAATCTCGACGACGGCCGAGAAAAGGACCCAGATACCTGGCTAATATCTCGCGTTCGTTTTGTTGTTCACGGCCGCGCTGGATTGTGGCGTCATCAATAGGAATAATTTGTAACCCAGTGGCGCGCAATGTACCGATCTGCATCCAGGCATTGTCGGCCGGCGTCTCGTCTACAACAATAAAAATTACCTTTATACTGTCATCTACATAAGCTAAAGCCTGTCCCTGAATAGCAATAATTGCCTGGTGATTTAACGGCTCGCCAGGGAAGATGTGGGTATAAATCGGTTGCGGAAATTTCTTTTTCCAACTTGGCAAAGCCGGGACACAGGTAAAAGCCATCACGTCCTTGTGTGTCTGACAAACAAACCCGGCCGTCTCAAGAAAACGCTGCGCTTCGTTCAACAACGGATGTTCTGACCGTACCTGGTTGCATAGGATTGCTAACCCGGATTTACCTTCGTGTGTCTGTAGCGTTGCCAGAAGAACGGGTTCGGTTGGACGATACTGCTCCCCCGTTCGTTCTAACAACTGTGTCCTGCACAATGTCTGCAGCGCCCGTTCAAGTTGATCTTCCACAACGGGCGTTTCAAGCTGTTCCAGACTCGCCTGTAGAGTTTCCAGCTTGGTCGTGCTACCAACTGGTATTATGAGAAGCAGTAAACGCTCCAGCGACGTCTGCTTCTGCCACAGGCTGCGATAACGACGATACCCCAGACCGATAGGAATCCATTTGACGACTCCTCTGCGTAGGAACAAAATAGGGGGCAGGCCACTATAACGGGAAAGAGTAAATAAACTGGCCGTTGTCCCAATGAAAGCAACACTGATAATCCCCACTGCCAGGTAAGTGAAATTGAGTTCAGGCGGAAACAAACCGCTGACATCAGCGCGCAACACGCTTTGCCCTTCTGTAGCTGCGTAAATAAAATCGCTGTTATCTGGGTCTATTGCCAGATCGTTGATGCCGGCGTCAGCAAAGCCGGCTGTTTGCCACATTCGCCCGTGATCTGAACTGAAAACAAGCGCTCCGTCCCGGTTGGCGGCGAAGATTCGATTTGGGCGCTTGGGGTCAGCCACAATTGTGTCGTAGGAACCTAAAATGACCCGTTCCCACATTCCGCCGGGTTCACGTCTGAAAAGGCCAACGGCCGTGCCCGCAAAAAGAATCTCCCTCTCAGTCCCAGCAGCGGCTAGTGTGTGTACAGTATCAACCGTCAAACCCTCATTAAACATCTGCCACTGTTCCTCGTCAGCTTCACGGCTTAAGATGCCATTCTCATTTGTAGCTACATACATTAGCCTACCATCTTTAGCATCTGCCAACGCAGCGGTGACGTTATATACGCTTAAATCTGCGAGCGGTTCCCAGGTAATGCCTCCGTCTGGGCTGATGATAAGCCACTCAGATAATTCTAAAGCGCCATCTGCATCTGCCACCCACTGCCGGACACTGGCAACAAGTCCATGATTGCTGGTGAGCGATGTTACCTGGCTGTGCTTGCCCAGATTGGCAATAGATAAGCGCCACGTCTCTCCAGCATCATCGCTCACGTAAATCGCCAGCCACGAGGCTGCCGCCAAAACGCCATCATCCAATGTCAGCGCTGGAATATAAGGCGCGCCTAAGCCCCGATTTATTTCAGACCAGGACGTACCGCTATTCTCGCTTTTATAAATTCCCCCGCCCCAGGTTCCTGCATACAATCCTTCTTCTTTGGTCTGATCGAAAGCAATATTTTTAACGATTAATCCTTTCTCCGGTAATCCCTGATGCAACAAGACCCAATTTGCCCCGTTATCCTCACTACGAAATATGCCCTGTCCTGTGCCAATGAATAAGTGATCCTCCTGCTTGACGATTCCTCTAATCGCCAACCCTTCTCGCGCCAATGGTCCATTTCTATCCTGCCAATCCTGACCATTGAAGGTTTCATAGAAACCGGCGGTGGTTCCCAGGTAAATAGAGTCATCATCAACCAGCAGCGCTTTGGTCTCCAGAAAACCATCTTGTCTGGCCTCTTTCACTAATTCCCAATGTTCCCCGTCATCCTCACTGCGAAAAAGACCTTCATTGCTGCCAGCATATAGCGTCTTCCCTTGATCTGCAATAGCCAGAGCACTGGTTAAAGATCTGTTCTTCTGTTGCCAGGTGGCGCCATTATCCTCACTTTTGAAGATTCCCTCATTTGTACCAATATAAATATTGTTTTCATAGATCGGATCGAGCAGTATCGTCAACACATCAATAGATGCGGGCAGCCCTTCATCTAATGGGAGCCAGCTTAAGCCGCCATCTTCACTTTTGAGAATGCCCTCTGAGCCGGTGCCGGCATAGACAATGTTCTCATTCACCGGCGCCAGACTATAAACAAAGGGGAGTTCGCCGGCCAGCAAACTATCTTCCGCTAAATTGGCTGGTTTGTCAGGCGTCATCGTCCAGGATTCGCCGCCATCTATGCTCTTAAACACACCATCTTGTATTGTTCCCGCATATAAAACGTTTCCGGCTTCATCAGCAATGGTCAGACTAAAGACGGTTAAACTTTCAATGCCCTGGTTTTTGGCCTGCCATGTTTGGCCACCGTCTGTACTTTTGTATATCCCATGGGCATCAACCACTGCATAAAGGGTTAAATGCTCCGTCGGGTGAGGAACAAGCGCCAAAATGCTAACTCCGACCGGCCCAATTGGCTCCCATTGGAGTTCGCCGGAAGTTTGGGCAACGACATGTTGCGATAACAATACTTGTAGAAAAAGGATTATGATTGTTATGACAATTGCTTTATGCCTACTTGCTCGGATCATCTGTTTTTACTCAATCTCAATAGGGAAAAATAGGCAGAACTGGAAATGGTAGCGCGCCAAGAACAATAGGGAGCCAACGCTGCCTGGCATCTTGGTAGTAGTATATTTCTTCGTCCCCAAACTGCTCATTGCCATCCATATCTGCCATCGCATAATCGTTTTCTTCATCGTCATCAATATTGTACTCTACGATATCAACCTGTCCGTCCTTATCCAAGTCCCATTTAACGACATCAACCTCATCATTCCCATCCAAATCGTAAGCATAGAAGTTAACCAACCTGGCGTACCCTGACACAAAAATCATGTTGCCGACACCGAGTTGATAGATTGAACATTCGCCATATTCAAGGTCGCTTACATAAGGGCAGTCAACAATTGCCAGCGTTTTTGGAGATATAGATCCTGACGCGATTTGGGCGTCAATCTCCTGAACCTGCTGATCAAATGGTTCTAATAGCTGCCGGACTATGGCAGGAAAGGGGATTTCGGGCTGCGGTGTTGGAGTTGATGAGGGAACACTTATAGGGTCTCCAGTGGTTTCAGCCTCCCTTGTCAAATCCGTTGCAATTTGGGCCAGATTGGTAGCGGCCATGTTCGGGGCGTCTGAGGTGTCGCTGGCTACTTCAGCCGCCCTTGTCAAATCCACCACAATTTGGGCCAGATTGGTAGCGGCCATGTCTGGGACGTCTGGGGCACTACTCGCTGCTTCAGCCTCCCTTGTAAAATCCATTGCCAGTTGAACCAGCATTGTGGCTGCAATGTCTGGTTCCTCGGCTGGTCGGGGTGTAGGGGTAGCTACCTGGGAGGTACACCCTTGTATAAAGGCGATCAACAAAGTGGTGCCAAGCATAATTCCTACCATCATAAACCAGATATTTTTTCTCATCAAATCCTCCTTTCGCCTGAATTACCAGGCGTAATCGGTGACGCTGATAAACCATCGGTGGGTGTGAAGTCGGCTGCTTGTTGATCAACGGCCGTGTTCTGTACCCAATACACAATGAAAGGCGAAAGGAAAAGCGGTGTGTACCAGACAAAATGAATCATACGGCCTACTGGATTCCCAATAAGCCCCATACCAATCATAGCAATAACCGCCATCGTCCACTTCATGCCCCAGACAATGTCCCACAGAGAACTCTTAAACCAGCGTTTTTCGCCGATGATAAACCTAGCCTTCCGCCCTAGCAAGCTCTTTACTTGCCCAGGCATAAAGTAGAAGAGACAATAGTAATTGACAGCTACTTTGAAAAGGTAATGTTTCCAGTAAATTTTCCAGGATAGATCCGTCAACCGTGTTACCCACAGTGGTCTGACAACGGTGCCATAGAGAATGTAAAACAGAAGGACCGCCAGTGGATAGAGCAGCCAGAAAGGCCTGCCCCATCTTAAAGCAAAAAATGAGGCGATATATAATTGCCGCCAGGTGATGCGATATCCCCAAACTACCAGCAACATACCCAGGACATAAAAAAACCACTGAGAGAAATAATGTACGCCCATAAACATACGCAGCCGGGTAGCCAATGGCAGGTCCCAGGACTTGGAGATCGCCGTCTCAAGATTCCCACTGGCCCAACGTGTCATCCGCACAGCATGAAATTGGGCGGTTTCCGAAGCCGCATCGTAAGAAACAACGTTCACAGCCTTGCTCTGGTAACCACATTCGAGCAGGCGCAGATTCGTGGCAAAGTCCTCGGTGGCAAAGTCTTCAATGAATCCTCCTATTTCTAGGATTGTTTTGGTTCGACACAGCATATTGTGTCCCCAACAAAGCATAGAATCACTTTGATTAAATACTTGTAGATGGAGGCACATTTCCATAGGATTCAACGCATCCAGTAAGCGGGGAAACAGACGACTTATGTTCCAGGCTCTGGTTAAACTCTGGAAAATAGCCACCTGCCTATTGTCCGGGTGTTCTGCATATTTCAACATTTCTTCGATGAAGGTTTCTTTCATAATCCCATCGTGATCTAGTACCACAAAATATTCGTACCGTTCGCCATATAAGGAAAGCCAATGGTTGATGGCCCCTGCTTTAGCCCCCTGACGATGCCCTCTATGGATCGTTTCATAATCATGGTCATCTACTAGTTTGATATACGCCTCCTGCGTTGAGTCATCAAGCACAAAGATGTGATGATTCTTATATTCCTGGTTGTTGAGGCGAGATAATGCTTCGGGCATGGCATCATTGCAGGAGAGGTAAAGCAAGGCAACGCGGGGTCTTTGTTTTAATCGGCCGAGTTTGGGTGGGTCGCCATCACGGCTGAAAGAAACACACAGGAGCAGCGTGATGTCGTAGGCAATACCCATGTTGATCACTTGCATTACCAGGAAGTAGGGAATGCCAATGGGATGATGACGTAGCGGTGTATACAGACCCACCGCCATGTTCAAGCACATCCAAATTGTAAAGAACAAGCCAATGATTACACGGTTAAGTTTCACTTTTTATCTCCTGAAATGTTTTCGGTAAAGATGGTTGATGATTATCCATGTATTCAGTGTGGGCGTTTTGCGCCCGGTAAATAACCCAGGGTGAGAAAAAAAGCGGTAGGTACCAGGGCAAATAAACAAAGCGTCCAACCGGATTTTGAACGAGTCCGATGGCAATGAGAATCATGATGATGATAGTCCACTTCATACCGCTAACAATGTGCCAAAAGGAGCTTTGGAACCAGCGTTTATCACCAGTTGTAAACTTGGCTTTCCTTCCTATTAAACTAGACAATTGGCCGATGAAAAGATCAAAAGCAGCGTAGAAACCTATTGACATATTTAATATAGCATGTGACCAATATATTTTCCAGGACACGGCCGCTAACCGAGTCACCAACAGCGGTCTTATTATGAAACCGTAGAGAGCATACGCTAAAATCAGGGCCAGCGGACGGATAATGATGTCAGGCTGCTGCCAGCGGAAGGCAAAAAACATTGTGATGTACAGTTGATTCCAGGTTACACGATATATCCAGACCACAAACAACATGCTGATCAGGTAAAAGAACCAAAGGGAAAAAGAATAAACACTCATGAACATCCGTAATTTGGTCGCTAATGGTACTGCCCATGATTTGGATACGGCCGTTTCTAACGTTCCCCTGGCCCAGCGCGTCATTCGTCTCGTGTGAATTTGGACGGTTTCGGATGTAGCATAATACGAGACCACGTTGACTGCTTGACACTGATAACCTTGTTCAATTAAAGTCACGCTTGTCGCAAAATCTTCAGTAACAATATTCTCGTTAAATCCACCAATTTCTTGCAGTGGTTGAGTCCGACACATCATATTCGTTGTCGCAAATAATGAGTGACAGCGATTGAAGACTTGCAAGTCAATGATGGCCTGATAAGCGTTCATGGCATCTAGCCAGCGTGGGAATAATTGTCGGGTATTCCAGGCTCTCTTCACACTTTGAAAAATAGCTGTTGTGTTATTGTCAGGATGTTCAGCATATTTCAACATCTCTATCAGAAAGGAAGGTTTAAGAATGCAGTCGTTGTCCAAAACGACAAAATATTCATACTGTTCACCAAATTGAGCCAGCCAATGATTAAGGTTTCCGGCCTTCGCCCCTCGTCTGTGTCCGCGTCGAATCGTGCTGTATCCAAAACTATCAACCATCAATTGATTTACCTCATCTATTGAGTCATCAAGAACATACACATCATAATTTTTATAAGTTTGGTTGTTTAATCGGGACAATGCGACCGACATAGCGTCATCGCAACAAAGGTATAATAAAGCAACAGTGGGGGAACGCTCTAATTGCGGTAGCTTTGAAGGAGTTAGCTCAGGTAAAAAGGTGGCACAAATCAGTACCACAAAATCGTAAGCCAATCCAATATGGATGATTTGAATAACAACAAAGTAAAGGAAATCTTGTACTCTTCCCAAAAACAGTACGTGAAGACCAATGACAAAATTAAGAGCAAGCCATGTCAGAAAAAACATACCTACAAACAGCTTATCAAAGAGTATAGTTCTTCTCATGATAGTATCTTCAAATACCTATCGTATTTTCGGTTTGATATTTGTGTCAATATTTTGATTGTACGGAATGTTTTGCCAGACCTCACAATTTACTCGAGGTAATTATTCACAATGCTTGAGTCTGGCACTATAAATACACAATGCTTGAGTCTGGCACTATAAATACACAATGCTTGAGTCTGGCACTATAAATACACAATGCTTGAGTCTGGCACTATAAATACACAATGCTTGAG
>JAAEOP010000677.1 GCA_024223125.1 Chloroflexota bacterium | reverse complement strand
CCCCAATTGGCCCGCCTAACAAGCCAATCACCGCCCCGCTGATAGCCCCAAACATCGCCCCGTGCTTGGCGTCAACATCGTAGATGTCTTGCGGTAACCTTGTCGTCGCTGTCTTTAACGATGACGGCGGCATTCTGCAATTGCAATGAGCCGCCTTTGGCCAGCTCTTTAGTGCGTTGTAACGTGATTTGTGCCTGCTCTTCACTATTTTCAAAAACCGCGATAAATAACTCGGCGCACCGTATTCTTGGGGAGGATAAGGCAGACCGGCTTCATCAAACAGATCCAGATTTACAAAGACGAAAGAGGGGAAGACGGCAAAAGGCAGGCCCAGCAATTGGTCTCCATCCTTATAGAATTCAACCATCGCCGGGTCAAAGTCATCAAGACCGTAGTTGTTCTTGTCAACCAACGGTTGCAGGTCTAGCCAGGCCCCTTTGAAGCTATCCCGTCCCTTGATACCCACCGGGCCAACGATGTCGGGGCGTTGCCGCCGGCAATTTGAGTAGCCAGCGTATCGGGGGCAACGTTGGCGTCAACAATCTCCAAAACCAATTCAATCTTGTCTTGGGAAGCATTGTAATTGGCTACCACTTGCTTTTGAGCGGCAAAGGTCGGTTGATCGGAGCCGGCGCCCAGGCCAACAAACCAGCGAATTTGTACTTTTTCGCCGGAGGCTGCTTCTTCGGCCGGAGCTTCTACTTCTTCGGCGGGGGCTTCTTCGGCTACCGGTTCCTGAGCGGCAGGCGCCGGCGAACTCCCGCCACCGCACGCAGCCAGCAATAATGCAGTCAGTACTACTAAACTGATGAGTAATATTTTTTTGTGTTTCATTTTGTCTCCTCGCTTGCGTTTACTATAGGTTACTTTTTTTAATTATTTTGAAAGCGTTTTCAAAAATAGGGAAATTTTTTTTAGGTATTTTCCACCTGACATGGATTCTCGCTAAGTGGGATATCTCCATTTTTTCTCGGGTTTTCGAATCAGCACCTCCTTTTCACAGTTACAAAAAAGGTGGGCCAAAACAGACGGGAGGAATAATTTGATAATTGATGATGAGAAAGCAGAGGAGGAGGGTACAACGGTGCGCAGATCTTTTGCCTCAATTCCATAAATCCCCCACGATGGGTGTCACTAATGGTCAATCCAAAACCATCGGCGTATTGACGCCCTTCATCAGCAGCCCCTTCTATGCTGAGACGATGCAAGGAATAATCTCAGGCCTGATTGGCAGCGGTTACTTCGCGCTATTCTCAGAAGCTCTCTGGAATTTGGAGCGGGAAAAGCAGGCTATCCAAAACTTGATAGCTCGCCGGATCGACGGTCTGATCATGGTTGGTGGGGAAAGCCCTCCCGAGTCTTTACAGGAAATCAACAACCAGGTTCCACTGATTGTCATTGGTCGCAGTGTGACTAACCTCACCGAACGCTGCCTGCAGATTGATGATGCTATAGCTTTTCAGATAATGATTTTGAATCTGGTATTATATTAAGATTGGTTCAATCTTAAAGATTGAACCAATCTT
>JAAEOP010000676.1 GCA_024223125.1 Chloroflexota bacterium | reverse complement strand
TGTGTCGCCTGGGCTTCGATACGATAATAATAGATACCACTGGCAAAACCACTGGCATCCCAATCGATCTGATAATAGCCGACGGATTGTTGCTTAGAGACTAATGTGGCCACTTTTTGACCGAGAAGGTTGTAAATGCTTAGCTCAACATTGCTGAGCATTGGAAGTTGATAGTTGATTGTTGTTTTTGGATTGAATGGATTGGGATAATTTTGAAAAAGAGTCATTTTTTTCGGCAAACCTGGTATTTCATTTTCGAGTCCAACTGGCACCTCCCATTTCGATTCCCAGGCCCCCATATCAGGATTGGTACCTGCCGGGGAAGGCCGCATCCTTCCATTAATATCATAATCCGGGCTATACAGTACTAGACCGTCGCCAAAATCGGATTGCAAAATTCCGGCGCCGATGCAGCTACTGGAATCCGTTAAGCTGTCTGCTGCCAGCAGGGGATCAGTATCAATATTTCCTTCACCCGGCCAGCCACCTTGCACATCGGAATAACGCACTTGAATTGTTGCGCCGTTATGAGTATCTATTTGAATGCTGTCAGGCGCGCTGTTTCCCCACAAGATATTGTTCATCATTTTTACATTTACCTGCGGTGATCCACTTACATAAATACCACCGCCAGGATGAGTAGCGCTGTTATTGGTAATGGTATTATTGATAAATACAGGCTTTGGAACTCCGGTTTGATTTGGCCAATCCTCAACCCATACTCCGCCGCCCTCATGACTGGAGACATTACCGGAGATAATATTATTTGTGACTTCCGGGCTGCAGTCCACTATATGGATTCCTCCGCCCCCGCCGTAATCCAACGCATTCAGAATATTATCTTTGATAATATTATTTCTGACAATATAGGTCCATTGCAATCCAACCCGGCCCAGAATAGATAATCCGCCTCCAAAGGCCATATCAGCAGTGCAAACATTAGCGGTAACCCGGTTTCTCTCAAACAGACAGGTTCCAACTCCTGCCCAAGTAACTGCCCCCCCCAAAGCATAATGTTCTACTTGCGTAGCGCTGTTTTCGCTAATTTGGTTATCGCGGATGATGACATAATCTGCGGAACCGCCACCTGCTGTGATGGCGGGCCCGTCTACGGCAGTATCACCAATTGCGGTAACATTATTATTGATGATTTTGTTATTTTGAATTTTGGCGCCCGACCATAGTACAAAAATGCCTCCACCGGCTTTTTTGGGATCCCATCCGGGGAGAAAGATTAAACTTGTACCAGATCCGCCGGTAATGGTAAAGCCGGTCAGCACTGAATTAGTATCTTCATTAGAAACAAAATAGACTACTGAGCCACTGTCCGGATTTGATGGCTGGCTGCCGTCAATGATAGTGTTATTGATATGATTAGTATCGCCATC
>JAAEOP010000675.1 GCA_024223125.1 Chloroflexota bacterium | reverse complement strand
CATGCCACATTGTTAAGAGATAAATGCCATGTCAACACAAAATTAACACTTTCACGTATACTGTTTACTGTTAACTGAAAACTGAACACGGAAAACTGTTCACTAAAACAGGGAGTCATCTATCAATGATTAGCGAAGCGCTTTTATTTTTTGTTATCCTCGTTTTAATGCTGCTGGGTTTAATCGGCATTATTGTGCCTATCCTGCCAGGTGTTTTTCTCATCTGGTTGGGGGTAGCCGTTTACGTCTGGCAAACCGGCTTCGAGATTATCTCAGAGACAGAGTTTTTGTTGATCTCGTTTGTTATTTTGTTTGCCGGAACCTCTGATTTATGGCTGCCTTATTTTGGCGCTAAACGGACCGGCGCGGCTAAACGTTCTTATTTGCTCAGTACCGTCGGCGCTATTGTGGGCACGTTTATGCTGCCGGTCATTGGCACAATCATCGGTTTTGTAGCCGGTCTTTTTTTGGGGGAATATTGGAAGCACCAGGATACGGACACGGCCGTGCAGGTCAGTTGGGGCGGCCTTAAAGGATGGGGCATTGCCACTCTCATTCAGTTCGTCGCTGGCATCCTGGTTATTATCATATTTTCTTGGCAAGTGATCATCGGCTAAGAAAAGCAGATTTGACACCAAATCTGCCCCAGTATACACTTTCGTTTAACAACTGAATAAATGAACACAACAATATGTGTTCATCTCATCCAGAGAGGCAGAGGGACCGGCCCGATGAAGCCTCGGCAACCATCGCCATATGTGCGACAGGTGCCAATTCCGGCAGATTGCAAGTTAATCTGAAAGATGGGAGCCTGATATATGAACAAGCAGCCTCTCATTTTGAGAGGTTTTTTTATTGTGAGGAAGCTGATGTGTAATTTTTTCATCATTTAGTTGAGGAGTGTGGGACGCCTGCGTCCCACACGGCGTACGCCCATGCGCGGCATTGAAGACGGCACGGGGCGTACCTTTCTCCTCAGAGAGGAAGATAGGTGAATAGTTTGATGAAACACATTTATATTGAAGGATATATCTACTACATCACAATCAATGTTTACAAGCGCCTGAATTTATTTGTTCGGCCTAGCTTTGTCATTCTTTTGTATGACAGCCTCAATTTTTACCGTTACAAACAACAATTCAAACTGCTCGGTTACGTCATCCTGCCTGACCATCTGCATCTATTGATTTGGCCTTATGGCAAAGCAAATGTGTCGGACATCATGCGGGATTTCAAAACCTTTACCTCTAAACGGATCATCAAACAGGCGGAAGTAGAAAACCGCCAAGATTTGCTGGAAGCATTTCAAAAAGCTGGTGCGAAAACAGGACGAAGCGACAATAAAGTCTGGCAGGATAATTTCTGGGACAAACTTGTGTATTCCGAAAAATTCCTCAGACAAAAGCTAAATTACATTCATCGCAATCCAGTACGAGCTGGTTTGGTTGATGATGTAGCCGCTTATCCTTATTCCAGCTACCGGAATTATGAGTTTGACGATAACGTACTGATCGAAATTAACAAAGATTGGCTTTTTTAATGAGGAGAGCCGCACGCTCACGTGCGGCATTATTCTGTTCGCACGTGGGCGTGCGAACTCCTCAGAGGAGAGCCGCACGCCCACGTGCGGCGTTATTCTGCTCGCACGAGGGCGTGCGAACTCCTCAATGGAGAGCCGCACGCCCTCGTGTGGCGTTATTCTGCTCGCACGTGGGCGTGCGAACTCCTCAATGGAGAGCCGCACGCCCTCGTGCGGCGTTATTCTGTTCGCACGAGGGCGTGCGAACTCCTCGAATTGGGGAATGATTTATGAATCGAACCGAGCAACTCAAACAACAATTACAAGAACGCATTTTGATCTTGGATGGGGCGATGGGATCGCTCATCCAGACATACCAGTTAGATGAAGCGGGGTATCGCGGTGAACGCTTCGCCGACCATACGCAAGACATTAAAGGCAATAACGAAGTCTTAAACCTGGTGCGTCCCGACATTGTACACGCCATTCACACCGCTTACCTGGAGGCAGGGGCGGACATTGTGACGACGAATACGTTTAATGGCACGGCCGTTTCCCAAGCCGAATACCAACTGCAAGATCACGTCTACGAAATCAACTATAAAGCCGCCCGCATCGCCCGCACCGCCTGCGACCAATTCAATCCGCAATCCGCAATCCAAAATCCAAAATTCGTCGCCGGTTCGCTTGGCCCGGCCAATAAGACATTATCCCTCTCGCCAGATGTGAGTGATCCCGGCTACCGGGCTGTTACGTTTGACGAGATTGCCGCAGTGTATGCTGAAGCGACGTGTGGATTGATTGACGGCGGGGCCGACATTCTGCTCATCGAGACGATTTTTGACACCCTCAATGCCAAAGCGGCCATTTTTGGCGTTCAATCCGTTTTTGCAGAGAAGGGGGTTGAACTGCCGCTGATGATTTCGGGTACGATTACAGATGCCAGCGGCCGTACCCTTTCCGGGCAAACGATGGAGGCGTGGTACATTTCCATCCGCCATGCCAATCCGTTGGTTGTAGGGTTGAATTGCAGTTTTGGGCCAGAGACATTGCGGCCGTATCTCACCCATATCGCTAACATGGCCGACACCTACATCAACTTTCACCCCAATGCCGGGCTGCCGGATGGGTTTGGCGGCTTTGCCGATACGATTGAAGATATGGTTCCCGTTTTGCGCCAGTTAGCCGAGGAAGGGCAGTTGAACATTGTGGGGGGCTGCTGTGGCACGACGCCGGCCTTCATTAAAGCATTTGCCGCAGCGGTTGCCGGATTACGGCCGCGTCAGGTAAATGTCCCCGAAAAACGACTGCGTTTGAGCGGGTTGGAACCACTGATCCTGACTCCCGAACTCAACTTCGTCAACATCGGCGAACGTACCAACGTCACTGGTTCGCGCCGTTTTGCCCGGCTCATTAAAGAAAAGAAATATGACGAAGCATTGAGCGTTGCCCGACAGCAGGTAGAAAACGGCGCCCAGATGATTGACATAAACATGGACGAGGGGATGCTTGATGCCGAAGCGGCTATGACTCGCTTTCTAAACCTAATTGCCGCCGAACCGGACATTTCCCGTGTGCCCATTGTCATTGATTCTTCTAAATGGGATGTGATTGAAGCGGGGTTGAAGTGTGCCCAGGGCAAATGTGTGGTCAACTCCATCAGCATGAAAGAGGGGGAAGAAGAGTTTATCCGGCAGGCAAAATTGGCGCGGCGTTATGGCGCGGCCGTCATCGTCATGGCTTTTGATGAAGAGGGGCAGGCGGACACGTTTGAACGCAAAATAATGATTTGTGAACGCGCCTACCGAGTGTTGACTGAGCAGGCCAACTTTCCGCCGGAAGATATTATTTTTGATCCCAATATCTTTGCCATTGCCACCGGGCTTGAAGAGCATAATGAATACGGCCGTGCCTTCATTGAGGCCACGCGCTGGATTAAACAGAATCTACCCCATGTCCACGTCAGCGGTGGCGTCAGCAACATTTCCTTCAGCTTCCGGGGCAACAACAGTGTCCGCGAAGCGATTCATGCCGCCTTTTTATACCATGCAGTCCAGGCTGGTTTAGATATGGGCATTGTCAACGCCGGGCAGTTGGAAGTGTATGAAGAGGTGGAGCCAAAGCTGCTAGAAGCGGTGGAAGATGTCCTCTTCAATCACCATCCAGAGGCCACCGAACGGCTGGTGGAATTGGCCGAATCGGTTAGAGGGACAAGCAAGACGACGGCCGTTGATTTGACCTGGCGCAAGCTGCCGGTGAATGAGCGGTTGGCACATGCGTTGGTGAAGGGGATTACGGATTACATTATTGAGGATACGGAAGAGGCAAGGCAGCAAGCAGCACGGCCGTTGCACATCATCGAAGGACCGCTCATGGAAGGGATGAACATCGTCGGCGATCTGTTTGGCTCTGGCAAAATGTTTTTGCCGCAGGTGGTCAAATCGGCGCGGGTGATGAAGCAGGCGGTGGCTCATCTGATTCCTTTTATTGAAGCAGAAAAGGAGGAATTGGGGTTGATGGGGCAGAGTAACGGCCGTATTGTCATGGCTACGGTTAAAGGGGATGTACACGACATTGGCAAGAATATTGTGGGTGTTGTACTGCAATGTAATGGTTACGAGATCATAGATTTAGGCGTCATGGTTTCGGCGGAGAAGATTTTGCAAACCGCCCGCGAAACAAACGCCGATATTATTGGTCTGAGCGGCCTCATCACCCCATCTTTGGAAGAGATGCGCCATGTCGCCAATGAAATGACGCGGCAAGAGATGGAACTCCCGCTGCTGATTGGGGGGGCAACGACGAGTAAGATTCATACGGCCGTGAAAATCGAACCCAACCATCTGCCCAGCCAAACCATCCACGTCGTAGACGCTTCCCGCGCTGTGGGGGTGGTCTCTAAATTATTAGGTGCAGAGAAAGAAAGCTACATCGCCGGCGTCAAGGCAGAATATGAAACCCTGCGTCAAAAACATGGCAACCGGCGCAGCCGCAGTCGCCTCATTTCCATTGAAGATGCCCGCGCCCATAAATTCCAGACTGATTGGGCACACTGTCGGCCGTCCAAACCTAACTTCCTGGGTATCAAATCCTGGACTGATTTTGACCTGAACCCTATCCGCAATTACATAGATTGGACGCCCTTCTTTACTGCCTGGGAACTGACCGGCAAATTCCCGCGCATTATGGAAGATGTGGTCGTAGGCGAATCGGCCCGGCATTTGTACAAAGACGCCCAGACGATGTTGGATAAGCTGATTACGGAGAAATGGCTGACAGCGAAAGCGGTGATTGGGTTGTTCCTGGCTAATAGTGTGGGGGATGATGTAATGGTTTTTGACGTTGAGGAACAGGAGCACAAAGGAACAGAGGCAACAACTTTTCATTTTCTACGGCAGCAGATGGAAAAACCGCCCGGACGGCCGAATATGTGTCTGGCTGATTTTGTTGCCCCGCAAGAGTCTGGTGTGGAAGATTATCTGGGCATGTTTGTGGTGACGGCCGGTATCGGTTTAGCTGAAAAGGTAGCTGAATTTGAAGCCGCTCACGATGATTACAACGCCATCATGCTCAAAGCGCTGGCCGACCGGCTGGCTGAAGCATTTGCTGAACTGATACACGAATGTGTACGCCGTGAATATTGGGGCTATGCAGCTGATGAATCGTTGAACAATGACGCCCTTGTCAAAGAAAAATATCACGGCATTCGGCCCGCGCCCGGCTATCCCGCCTGTCCTGACCACACGGAAAAGGGGGAACTGTTCCGCGTCCTGAATGCTGTTGGCCGCACAAGTGTCTCGCTGACTGAGACGTTTGCTATGAATCCGGCTGCGGCCGTGTCCGGTTATTACTTCTCCCATCCTGAAAGCCAGTATTTTGGGATCGGCCGTGTTAACCCCGATCAAGTGGCCGATTACGCCGCCCGCAAAGACCAAACTGTTGCCACTACCGAACGTTGGCTGGCTCCTAATTTGGGGTATGATCCGGTATAATACGGTCAGGTACATAATTGACCAGAGAGGTTCGACATGTTAACGACATATATTCAGACAGCAATGCGACAGGCCACCTATGAAATTCTTGAAGATGGCACCTTTTACGGGGAAATCTCTGGTTTTCAAGGAGTGTATGCCAATGCAGACAGTTTAGAAATTTGCCGTGAAGAATTGCAAGAGGTGCTTGAAGGGTGGATTGTTCTTGGTTTACGGCTTGGTCACGCTTTACCTATTGTTAAGGGGATCCAACTTGACAGCTTGCTGGAAACTGCCTGATGCCGCTGACGCAAAAGAGTGACGAGATTTGGTACCCGGCGAATGTGTATGCAGGCAAGGGGTTGGCGGGGGTGTTGATAGTGATGACGGCCGTGTTGCCTCCAGCGCTTTTTGAAATGGAAATGACCATTGATGCCTATGCCATTGTCATGACCATCATTTTGTTGGGGGCTTTGTTTGTGATTTTTGGCTTTAGTTATCGCTACGCCAAAAAACTGGACGGGCAACTGTCTGCTTCTGCAAAGGGCACAGATCAGCCATAAGTCTCAAAATTGGCCTCGGTTTCCAGAACTAAGGCCAATTTTTATTTTGTGCTAGGCAGGGGTTGGCTATAATTGCCGCCTATGAGTGAACGTATCCGCATATTCTGGCGAGATTGGAGCGTCTATGTTATGGCGTTTCTTTTCGTGGTTACATTCTACTGGATGATCTCGCGCCAATACGCGACCTTTGATTTTCGCTCCTCGGATTTGGACCGGTTTATTCAGGGGTTGTGGAATACGTTTAACGGCCGTTTTATGTATTCCACCATTGAAGCCCGTTCCATCATCGGCGGACACTTTACACCCCTCTTTGTCATTCTGTCGCCACTCCTGCAAATCTGGCCTGATCCCCGTGTTTTGGGATTGGTGCAAACGTTGGGTCTGGCAACAGCCGGAATCATTTTCTACCTGATTGTCCGTCCAGCGCATCCCATGTTAGCCCCCTTGTTTGCCCTGGCCTTTTACTTAAACCCCTCCCTACACCAAATCGGAATCTTGGAACTGCGCCGCATCACCTTAGCCATTCCCTTCCTGGCATTGGCTTTTTATGGGCTGGCAACCCAGCAGCGGCGTTGGCTCTTAATTGGTGTGGTTTGTGCGTTATTAGCTAAAGAAAATGTAGCCGTGCCCGTCTTCTTTATGGGCTTTTATATATTAGCCATTGAACGGGATTGGAAGTGGGGGTTGGGGATTATGGGGCTGGCAGTGGCCTGGGTACTGCTGGTATTTTTTGTAACCAATCCTTATTTTGACCCCAAAGTAAAGGGAAGTGAAAATAAAATCAATGCTTACCGGGGCATTTTCTATTTTGGACAATTTGGCAGTTCTCCAGTCGAAATTGCCCAAAGTCTCATACGAAAACCCCAGGTAGCATTATTCAGGATGTTTGATGAGGAGGCACGGATAGGACTGATGCGGCTGTTCTTGCCTGTAGGGTTTGTTCTGCCACTGTTGGCGCCGGCCGCCGCGGCCGTGGCCTTGCCAAGCCTGGGCTATATGTTGTTAAGTAGCCAATCATCTATGCACAGCCTGGATTTGTGGTATGTGGGCGAATTGATACCGATTTTATTTGGAGCTATGGCATTGGGGTTGAGCAAACGGTCAACTAACCAGGCGCGTTGGTTCATCATTCTGTTACTGGGGTTTACTGTGTTAGGATATTCCCAGTATAGTCAGGCGTTATACGGCGGCCGTTACAACCCTATCCGGTATGAAATAACAACGCATCATCAGAAAGCGGCCGAGATGGCTGCCGCCATTCCCCCAGAAGCGAGCGTGATGACCCAGAGCGCCTATACGCCTCATCTAGCCCAACGTGAGTTCCTGTACTTACATCCCTGGGAACCAGAGAGGATGGCTGCATTAGATTACATTCTGCTTGATCGCCAGTTAAAGTCTTATCCCTTTAATGAAATAGAACGAAATGATGCCATCAACAATCTCATCGCTGACCCAGAGATAGTGATTGAAAAGGAAGTGGGCGGTATTTTTCTCTTTCGCCCCGGTGGGCCGCAGTTACCGGCCTTTACTGTAGATAAGGTGGCAGATGGGGCTATACGATTGGATCGGGTAGAGATTTCTCCGGCCGATGAACAGGGTTATTATTGGCCGACAGTAGAACAACCAGTGTCGCTCCGTCCGGGCCAGACGATACGTGTAACACTTTATTGGGAAGCGGTAGCGGCGCCGGAAGCTGAAAGAACTGTTTCGGTACGGATTACGGCCGATGATGGCTACTTGATTGCTCAACAAGATACAAAGCCCAGCAATGGGGCCAGGCCAACAAGCTGGTGGCAGCCCGGCTGGAAAATTCGAGATGTGTATTACCTAACAATACCGCCTGACACGCCGCCGCAAAACCTATCGCTAGATGTGTTATTGTATGATTCATACACCCAAGAACGACTGCCATTTGGAGAACTGGACACATTATCAATTGCCCCCCTGCTGGTCGAATAATTTGACGTGGATACGGGGGAATGCTGATGAGAAATAACAATTCTTAACCGCATTCTTCCGTATCCGCGCCTATAATCTGACTCACGGCCGTATCTCCACCACCACCCCTTCTTCTGCCCAATCATACAATGCCTGGGCATTCTCATTGCTCAACAAAACACAGCCATACGTAACCGGCGACCCCAGATTATTTGTCCACAATAACTTGTATCCATCACGGGTGGGGAAGCCATGAAAACCATTCATAAAATCGGAAGTAGGAACGGGACGGTAAATACCCATAAAGTGTGGCATCCATAAATTCCAATTCGCGGCGTAAGCATTATCCACATGGGTTTGCACCTGGAAAATGCCGGGCGCCGTGGGGCTGGCCACGATGCCGGTGCTGCCTGCCCAATCCCATTTCATCTGCCCATTTTCAAATACCTGCACCGTCTGGTCTGTGAGGCTGACAATGATTCGTTTGTGGGGCACAACCGGATAGGGCAGCAAATCATCAGGGGAGGGAATAGTTATCGTCTGGCCGATGCTCAGTTCGGTTACGCCAGGGTTGGCTTGCTGAATCCAGGGGTAGGGTATGCCCAATTTGCGCCCAATGACGGCATAGCTGTCACCTGGTTGGACGCTGTATTGGCTAGGGGTGTGATGAATGCGTAGGGAAACGGCCGTGTCCCCATCCCGAATTGTTTCCGCCAGCAAACGCAGCCCCTCATCCACTTTCAGATAGCGGCGCTCACCCAAAGCGGCCGATTTATCGTTCAAAAAGCTCCGCGCCATCTGTGTGTTCAACGTCCAGCGCAAATGTTCAGTTTCATTGGGCTTCACATCCACCGCCACCCACTGCCCCCATACGGCCGGCATAATATTCCAGGTCAGGGTTTCATTAGTAACGGGATCATAGACGTAGATGATCAGGCTGCGGTTGAGCAGTTGGTTCAATTCGGCAATGACGCCACTGATATCGGTGATAGCGGGTTGAATTTGGATGGTACTGAGGGGCAAACGGCCGACCACCAACACTGCTCCTTGATTTTGCCGCAGATAAGCCACTGTGGCAGCGACATCTAAGACCAGCCCCGGAACAGGAGGATTGGCTTCTGCCCGGCCATTAACCACATTGGCGCTAGCATTCACAGGCGCCCGTTCCAACTCTGGGGCGATAGTTTGCAGGGTAGTTGTGGTCACGGCCGTGTCCAACATCACCACTGGGGCCACAATTATCTTCCCCGTCTGTAAGTATTGGCGCACTCCTTCTGGGGAACGCCCGGCCGCGTGTGCCTGTTCGGCCGTTACCAGAGCATCCAGTTGCAGTCCCAAGGCTTCTGGAGAAACGCTCCAGGTCTCTTGTTCATTTTCCAGAATCAGGTTATTTTGCTGCCAATGAGCGCCCAAGATGACGGCCGTCTCATTCAACGACAGGCCACCTACATCCACCCCCAACACCTGTGTGCCGGGTAGCAGCGCCGGACTCGTATAAAACAATCCTAGTCTGCCGCCTAATACCGCACAAACTAATAACAGAGCCAGCAGCAGAAAACCCGCTAACCGACGCGGTCGGAAACGTCTACCAGATACAATTCCTTGTGCCGGAAAATGCAAATCAGCCGGCCGTTGTCTGACCGCCGGAAAAAAGAGTGTCGGCTGCTCGTTTATAGGTGTGCTTGACGGCCGTAAGTCCCGTTTTGTTTTCATATTGCCCATATTCATTCTAAACTTCCTTTACATCTCATATTCTATGCTGTCTGCTGTCTATTATTCGTGAATGGGCGGTTAGTTTCTTGACGGCCGTCATTTTCTTGCCTGATGATTTCCTGACGAAATAGGTGTCATAGCTGTTGTAAGGATGAACGCTTATTGTTTATCATCAAATGTCCAAATCATAAATTCTTAAAATAACAGGTTAATCAATGCATACGCAAACTTCAAAATGGGTTTACATCGTTGGGTTCATCATTTTAGGGCTGTATAGCATCTATCTCGTAGCGATGGAAATTTTAGTTTCTCAAGCATTTGTCCGGAATTATTTTACAGATATTTGGGAAGGAGTAAGATTTTACGCCATAAATACTACCCTCTCAGTGACATTTCTTTGGTTTACAGCCTTATTATTTGTTATTAGTGCCGTATGTATCCGGGAATCAACCGTAAACAGGAAGTTATATTATTTTTATTTATCTCAGGTGATTATCTTTGCCTATTTAGGTTTTGATGATCGTTTTCTGGTTCACGAAACCTTGACCGACAAATTTAACATCAACGATGGCCTGTTTTTGGTCGGAATTGGAATGATTGAAATCCTGCTCTTACTGTCTGTACGCAAACAGTTATCATCGAAAATGATCTGGCTGTTAATGATTGCCGCCTTCTTTTTCGGAGTGATGACATTAATTGATCAATTTGTACCCAGAGAAGCTGTTCCGCGTCTTTCCCTTGAAGACCTTTCTAAAACATGGGCCAATGTTTTTATATTCCTTTTCGCTTGGGAAACATGTATGCAGAATATTCGTCAACTGAAACAATCAGCCATGTGGCCAAACAAAAACCTAGCGAACTCATAAACAAATATTGGAGATAAAATGAGCCTTGAAATCACACCCCGCAAAACAGCCTTATTCTTAACAGCAATCGCCTGCTTGTTAGTTTTAGCTCATGCCGCCATGATGTTTTCCCTATGGATACTCGATCACGGCAATTTATTTGGTCTTGTCAACATGTTCAGTCTGGACAAGGAAGCCAATGTGCCCACTTTATACGCCTCTGCCACACTCATTCTATGCAGCCTACTGCTTTTGTTGATTGCTTTCTCCCACTACCAGATGCAAAAGCCCTATGTGTGGCATTGGCTGGGATTAGCGGCTCTATTTGGATTCCTGGCCATGGATGAAACGGCCCGCATCCACGAATTGTTAATAGGCCCAGTCAATGTTTTATTCAACAAAACATCTGGCTACTATTCCTGGCTCATACCTTACAGCATCATCTTGACACTTATCTCTCTGGCCTATGTGCAATTTTTCTTTAGATTACCTTTGCGAACCCGTCTACGATTTTTTCTGGCCGGGTCTATCTTCATGTTAGGCGTTGTAGCCATGGAAATAATCAGCGAAGGTTATTTTGAGTATGTTGGTGAAGACCTGCTTTACGTCTTTTTCTTTTCCGTGGAAGAAATCTTAGAGATGACTGGTATCATCCTTTTTGTCCATGCCCTCGTATCTTACTTTAGTGAGGAATTGAATGGAATACAGATCGCTGTACCGTCCACTTCCCCCATCCCCGTCCAAAAGCCAGCTTCAGTCCTGAACAACACCCAGGTTGAAGCCATTACAACTCCGACTTAATAATATTCCTAAACCTGCGAGGTCTTGAAGACCTTATACTAAAACGATTTATGCAAACCTGTAACCAAAGACCTCGCAGGTTTCTAACACGGCCGTTTACAAACAATTTACATCCCCATTGCAACTTTTTGAAATCTGTCTGGTATTTTTCCATAGTATAAGCGACATAGAGATTGGAGATTCAGAGATTAGAGATTGGGTAAATGGACAATCTCCAATCTCACAATCACAGATTGTCCATCTCCAATCTCAAGGGAAGATTTCAAAATGGCAGATGTATACACCGTCACCTTTATCATCATTGGCATACTCATCAGCGTTCCCGCTTTATTGGTTACCCTAAGCCTGCTCATGCCCCACACAACCCGGCGTGCCCATACCCGGCTGGAGCGAACTCCCGTCAAATCCTTTTTCCTCGGTTTACCCGTTACCAGCTTCATCATCCTTTATTCCTTAGCAATGTTTGAATCTAATGCCGGTCTGCTGCAAACTAGCGCCTTCATCGTCGCCATTACCGGTATGGGGCTGGGGAGCATTGGTGGGGTCGGATTCGCTCGTTTGCTAGCGGCTCGTCTCATCCCCTTAGCCCGCCCCAATTCAGAAATCATGAACCTACTGCATGGCGCAGTCCTGTATGAACTGGCCTGTCTGGTTCCCTTTGTCGGCTGGTTCCTGTTTATTCCCGTTGCCGGCATCGCGGCCGTTGGCGCGGCCGTCTTCGCCCTACTTAATTGGAATCCCAAACCAGTGGTCAGTGTGCAGTCGTCAGTTATCAGTAATCAGTCTGCCTGATCGAACACTGAAAACTGCACACCGAAAACGGAGATCAAAATGTCCCTTTCCCGACGCGAATTCCTGAGACTGGGTGGGTTCACGGCCGTTGCCGCTTCCACCACTGCGTGCAGCGCCATCGGCCGTGAACTGGTCCAACGTGAATTGCCTGAATCATTAACAATACCGGTGCCAGAACAAGAACAAATAGACCCTATTCACCGCCTTCTCAACCGGGCTGGCTACGGCCCCCGACCCGGCGACCGGGAACGGGTTGCGGCTATGGGACTGTCTGCCTATCTTGAAGAACAACTGCATCCTGAACAAATCGAAGATACGGCTACCGATGTTCTTATGCGTAGCCTCACTCTGACCCACATGGATGTCAGCCAGTTGGTCGAGCAAGATCAAAAGGATGGTGTCGTGGAACTCATCGGCAGCGCCCTCACTCGTGCCCTGGTCTCCAAACGGCAATTGTATGAAGCAATGGTTGAATTTTGGTCCGATCATTTCAACATTTACCTGCGTAAAAACAAGTTTATGCCTCTGCTCAAGATCGTGGATGATCGGGACGTGATCCGGCCGCACGCTTTGGGCAAATTCCGTGACCTGCTTCATGCTTCCGCCCGCAGTCCAGCCATGCTCGCTTACCTGGACAACACCCGAAACAACAAAAAGCAGCCCAATGAAAATTACGGCCGTGAACTGCTGGAACTACACACCCTGGGCGTCTATGCCGGGTACACGCAAAAGGATGTGCAGGAAGTAGCCCGCATCCTCACCGGTTGGACCGTGGCCCGGCAAGGGCGGCAAAAGGGATATTTTGTCTTCCGACCGGGACAGCACGATTTCGGGGCCAAAGTGGCGTTGGGACAAACCTTTCATATGGATGATGGCGAAGCGGAAGTGACAGCCCTGCTGGATATGCTGGTCGACCAGCCAGCCACATCCGAATTCATTGCCACAAAATTGGTGCGCCGTTTTGTAGCCGATGAGCCGCCGCCGGGGCTAACAGAGCGTGTAGCCCAAACCTTTCGCCGCACAGATGGGGACATTAAGGAGATGCTGCGAGTCATCTTCTTGAGTGAAGAGTTTGCTACAGCGCCGCCAAAGTTGAAACGGCCGTACACCTATCTCGTCTCTCTCATGCGCGCCCTACATGCCACTGTGCGCCCCACCCGCGAGCGCGTTATTGGTCACGCATTGGCCCAAATGGGACAACTGCCCTTCCATTGGCCACCACCCGATGGCTACCCTGATGTCTCGACCGCATGGGCAGCCAATTTGCTACCCCGCTGGAACTTCGCTCTGGCCGTCTTGCATGAGGAGATGCCCGGCATCAACGCGCCCTTAGAAGAAATTATGTCGGCCGGTAAAGCAGAAACGGCCGCAGATGTTTTGAATTTATTTGCCGGATTGGTTTACGGCCGTGCCCTACAACCCCACGAAGCTGCCCAATTCCACGACTATACCGGCTCCGGCCCTTTATCAGACCATCAAACCCAACTGCGCCTACGGGACAGCGTGGCCCTCATGCTGGCCGCCCCGGCGTTTCAATGGACATAGAAGTGTGCAAGTATGCAAGTGGCAATCGTGCAGGCAGTCAGCAATCTTTCGCCGAATGAACCTGCACACTTGCAACACCAGAGGTAATCAATGACTACTCAAATCCATTGCTCAGAATACGGCCGTGTTAGCCGCCGTTCTTTTTTAACCGGGGGTCTCACATCTGCGGCCGCATTAATGTTAGGGTCGCAGAGTGTAGCCTGGCCCCAATGGGTGCCCCGTATCGCTCTGGCTGACCCGCATGTGGGGCCGGCCGGAGACACCCTCGTCTGTATCTTTTTGCGTGGCGGGGCCGATGGCTTGAATATGGTTGTGCCCTATGGGGATGATGTGTATTATCAGCGACGGCCGTACCTGGGTATTCCTCGACCTGATGATAATAATGCGAAGGACGGCCGTGTGGGTGACCTGGATGGTTTCTTTGGCCTACATCCCGCTCTCAGCCCGCTGCATGAAATTTACAGCGCGGGAGATATAGCTTTTATCCAGGCCACCGGCTCCCCTGACGAAACCCACTCCCACTTTGAAGCCATGGATTTGATGGAGCGGGGGGCGACCACGAACGGCGACTACACTGGCTGGCTGGCCCGCCATCTGGCGACATTGGACACCGGCAACGAGTCCGCTTTACGGGCTATTGGTGTGGGAGAGATGCTGCCCGCTTCCCTAACCGGGGCTGTCAATTCCACCGCTTTACAATCCATCGCCGATTACCATTTGCGGGGTCAAGATGAGCGGATGGGGGAGATGACGGCCGTCTTGCAAACCCTCTACAACCCAGAGCAAGATTTGCTTACGGCCGCCGCCCAACAAACCTTCGCCGCTATTGACGTGTTGGGGCAAATCGAGACGGATGGGGCCGTGAACGGCCGAGGTTATGCTGAAAATGAGTTCGGTCAGGCCATGAAGCTGGTCGCTCAACTGATCAAAGCTGAGGTAGGCGTCGAAGTGGCTTGTGTAGATTTGGGTGGCTGGGATACCCACGTTGCCCAGGGTGGAATCGAAGGAGTCCAGGCTCGTTTAATGGCCGAACTGGCTGCTGGGCTGGCCGCTCTTTATGAGGATATTCAGGCACAGATCGGCCGTGTCACCGTCGTCATCATGTCTGAGTTTGGGCGGCGGGTGCAGGAAAACGGCGGCCTGGGAACAGACCACGGCCACGGCGGCATGATGATGACTCTGGGCGGCGGTATTAACGGCGGGCAGGTTTTTGCCAACTGGCCCGGTTTACAGCCCGAACAGCTTGTCGGCCCCGGCGACCTGGCCATCACCACCGACTACCGGGATGTTCTGGGTGAACTGCTACGCAAACGGCTTAACAATCCCCAATTACCAGCCATCTTCCCCGGCTACACAGTCAACGAAATTGGTCTGGCTGCGCCCTAAAGAATTGTGTGTAAGAGAGATTCCGGTGGAACCTCTCTTACACAACACACCCGTTTATTGGCCACATTACACCACCTGGGCAATTTGCTCATAAATGTCGCTCAAATCCTCAGTGGATGGTGAGCTGCGGTTGAGATTTCCGCCACTGGGCAGCGCCCCATCCGCTGGTGTACTTTAGGGATTATTTCTGACTGCTAGTGTCGAATCCTCTCCAAACGACAGTAACACAACCCAAAACGCTACCTAACAATAAACCGGCATAGACAGTTGACCAACTACCAAATGCGCCACCGACGGCCGTGCCGATAATCATACCCCATAAACTACCACTCTTTGCTTGCTTTACAATAGATTTGCTATACATTTTTCCTGCCTTTCCAGAGATAGGAAATTAAATATTAAACAATCGCCTAGCTCTAAAAGTGTCAATTCATAAATGAATAAGTCCTGATAATCTTTAACCCATTCTGCTAAAAAACGTGGCGTTATAAAATGGGAAAGCCATCCCAATCTACCAGGCCAGATACAATTTTGGTACTGATTCCCCACCTATTTGGCAAAAAAATCTGGCAAGAGATAAAGTAATTCCCTTGCATATTATCAAGTTGCTAATATAAGGAAAAACCCGCATGTTCGAAAAATTGAAAAATTGAATGAAAGTTCTGGACCAGTCATTGGCTACAAAGTGGTAGGCAAAATGACCGTTGAGGATTACAATCAATTAAATCCTGAAATACAGGCGTTAGTAGAACAATATGACAATGATGTCTGTGTGCTGCTTGACCTGAATTAATTTGGCGGGTACTCACTTTACATAAAAGATGACAAACTCAAATATGTTTATAACTATGTGGGTACAACTGAACAGATGATCACGTCTAGCAAGCTGTCGGAGAAATAAAATCAGATGCCAAGAAACCCGGTTTTGGATCATAAATGGCTGTGTATTGCAGCCAAGATGGTCTCTTTGTATACTTCAAAACCGGGTTTCTAGGCTTTTCCGACAAGCTACTAGTGAAGATATTTCTACAGGAAAACACGTTTTAGGCATTGAATTCATCAAAGAAAAAATGGATGCGATCCATGGGTCACTAGTACAGCGCGGCGCAAGTCCGTGTGCATCTAAATAGTTTCGCGCTGTACTTAAACAGGTTGGCAGTTTGCATTATTTATTGCACACGCATTTATGCCAACCTGTACTAGTGCCCACTGCTACGATTGGAATTGCTACGTTGTAAATCAACGATACGAAAGCAGGTGAGTTCAAAGATATGAAAACACAAGTTGGCAAGTTTGCGCTCACTAGTGAAAGGTTGAATATGCTCTCTCTCCCTCCTAATGCCCCCCCCGCTTTTCACCTGCTGGTTAAACCCACCGGGGCAGTCTGCAATCTGGACTGCCAGTATTGCTTCTTCCTCTCAAAAGAGGCGCTCTACCCTGGCAGCCGTTTCCGCATGGCCGACGATCTTTTACAGCTTTACATCCAACAGCTTTTGGAAAGCCATCGTACGCCCGAAGTAACTATTGCCTGGCAAGGGGGCGAACCCACCTTGATGGGGTTAGGCTTCTTTAAGCGGGCGGTCGAGTTAGCGGAGAAATATAAAAAACCAGGGCAAATGCTGCAACACACCATCCAGACAAACGGCACAAAAGTAAACGACGACTGGTGCGCCTTTTTCAAAAAGCACAACTTCCTTGTCGGCCTTAGTGTGGATGGCCCAAAGGAGATGCACAACGCTTACCGTGTCAACAAAGGGGGCGCGGGCAGTTTTGATCAGGTGATGAGCGGTTGGGCCTGTTTGCAAAAGCATGGGGTTGATTTCAACATCCTATGCACCGTTCACGCCGCCAACCAAAATTATCCGCTTGAAGTCTACCGCTTTTTCCGCGATGAGTTGGGGACTGAGTTTGTCCAGTTTATCCCGATTATTGAACGGGCAACGAGCGAGACATTGCCATTGGCGGATGCGGATGGGGGGTGGGGAAAACGGCCGTTATACACCCAATCCGGCCAACTTGTCAGCGAAAGATCGGTGGGGGCGGTTGAGTACGGCCGTTTTCTAGCCACCATCTTTGACGAATGGGTACGACGCGACGTAGGCAAGGTGTATGTGCAATTGTTTGACGTCACCCTGGGCAGCTATGTGGGACAGCATCATTTGTGCATCTTCTCGCCTACCTGCGGCAACGCACTGGCGCTGGAACATACCGGCGACCTCTACGCCTGTGACCATTACGTGGAACCAAATTACTTGCTGGGCAATATCAAAGAGACGCACATGATCGAACTCATCGCCTCCGACAAGCAGCGCCAATTTGGGCAGGATAAAATGGCCTCATTGCCTCCATATTGCCTCGATTGCAATGTGCGTTTTGCCTGTCATGGAGGTTGCCCGCGCAACCGTTTTATAACAACCCCAACTGGCGAGCCGGGATTAAACTATTTGTGCGCCGGGTATAAACTGTTTTTCAAGCATGTAGATCGCCCCATGAAAATAATGGCAAATCTGCTGCGACAGAATCGTTATGCTGACGAGATTATGAAGCTATATGCGACGGAAGATAAAGTAGCAGCATCAACCCAATTTGCCAATGTCGGCCGCAACGATCCCTGTCCTTGTGGTAGTGGGAAGAAGTATAAGGTTTGTCACGGCCGTATCACAAAGGATAATAAGCTGTAGCGCAAACTGTTAGTTTGCGCGGACAAACTAACAGTTTGTCCAACATTTTTTAGACAGCAGCGCTGGATCAGATGCCACATCCCAGATGCTAAATAGACATTATCGTAAATCCTGTCCAATTTCTTAATTCCGATAAGGTCGAATAAAACATGATTGAATCAACAGATAAAGCCAAGATGTACGCAAAGAAACAAAACCTCTATTGCAAGCCATGCGGGGTGGAGAAGCAGATGGGTGGCTCGCACCAACCCACTCCAAAGCGGCGCCTGCTGCATGTGCATGGCATTATCAACGCTGGCGTAAAGGAATTGCAACTGCTCCGTTTCCAGTGGCGCTAAAAATGAGAGGTCTTCCTCTGCTACAGTCAACAAGTTGGCTAATCGTTTGAGTTCGGACATGGGGTGTATCCGTTCAGACCCTAAGGGTTTTTGTGCCCAATACAATGGTGTTTTCAGGAGTAAAATAGGGTCTCGGTAGCCCCCTGAACTCTTACCATGGGGTTTACCTTCTTGCGCTTATCTATTTCTGCAAGGCATCAACTATGTGGCTGATTTTACAAGTGTGCGAATGGTTTGCAAATCTGGTGGAGGTGTCGCTTCCTCCAGTTTGCCGTAAAATTAGGCAATCACCCATTTCATAAAAATGCTTGTCCTCATTCTGGAGACGCTCTGAAAAATAATGTCTATCTACGCTACGATCATTGGCACCATTGCTGGTATTTGTCTGGGATATGCCATTCTGTATCTGTTTATCGGCTTGCGCCGTAGTGAAGACAAGCGGCTTAATCTCACGTTTTCGCTGTTTGCCTTTGCTTATGCCGGAACATTGCTGATGGGTATTTGGTATCGCAGCCAGACAACGGCCGTTTCCTTTTTAGCAATCAGCCGCTGGGATGGTATTTTTGTGGGGCTGGCGTTTATTGCTCTGAACTGGTACGTGGCGACGTACACAAAAGTAGGTGGAAAACATTATTTGTGGGGCATAACGGCCGTTTTCACCATAACCGTTCTCGCCGCCATCCTCACCCCTACCCTGATTTATACAGAGATGCCCACACTCACCACCATCCCCTTGCCCTGGAATGAACAAGTCGCCAATGTAGCGGGTGAAGAAAATATGTGGGGGATGCTGCTGCTGTTAGCGCAGCTTGTTACATTAGGCTTCATCATCTTTGCTGGTATTCGCCAATGGCGGCGGGGAGAGCGGCAGCCAGCTGCCTTATTATTGGCGGGTATGCTCTGGTTTATATTTTCCCTGTTGTATGAAATATTGGCCGAAGTAGGCTTGTGGGTTTACATCCCCTTTGCTGAAACGGGCTTTTTAGGCATTGCTATTGTCATGAGTTTGCAAATGGCAAATTCTGTCATCAAAACAGAAGAGGCGTTGGCTGCCAGTCAGAAAAATCTAGAGAAAATTATCACTGTACGCACGGCCGAATTGGCAGCCACTCAAACGCAGTTAATCGAGCAGGCACAAGAAACGGCCGTTGCCGCTGAACGCAACCGGCTGGCCCGAGATTTACACGATGTCGTCACCCAAATCCTGTTCTCTATCAACCTCATCGCCATCAGCCTGCCCCGCCTGTGGCCGCGCGACCCGGACATGGCCGCTCGCAGCACCGTCGAGTTGCAGCGCCTAACGCGAGGCGCTTTGGCTGAAATGCGCATCCTGCTGCGCGAATTGCGCCCCCAAACCATCACCACTACCGATTTAAATATCTTACTCACCCAACTCTGTCATGGTCTATCAGCCCGTCATGACATCCCCGCCGAGGTTGATGCCTGTGAAAATTGTGATTTACCAGAAGGCGTCCACGTCGCTTTGTATCGTATCGCCCAAGAAGCAATGAATAATATTGCCAAACACGCAGAAGCCACCCAAGTATGGCTAAGACTGAATCGTGAAGAAACGGCCGTTTTCCTCTCCATCCGTGATAACGGCCAGGGATTTGCTATTCATGAAGTCTCGTCACAACACATGGGCAGGGATTTGCTATTCATGAAGTCTCGTCACAACACATGGGCTTGGACATCATACAAGAACGCGCCCAGGAAGTTGGCGCACTGTTAACCATTGAAAGTGAATTGGGTCAGGGCACAACAATCACCGTGAACTATCCGCTGCCGCAAACTGAGGAACCCGCTTATGCCTGAAAACAAGATACGCCTGCTCATCGTTGACGACCATAAAGTGGTGCGCAATGGGCTAAAAATCTTTATTTCACTGTATGACGACATCGAAATCGTGGGGGAAGCCAAGAACGGCCGCCTCGCTTTAGCGCAATGTGCAGAGACCCATCCAGATGTCATTTTGATGGATTTGATGATGCCGGTCATGGATGGCCCAGCCGCCATCCGCCTCATCCGCGAGCAATATCCACAAATACAAATTGTGGCCCTGACCAGCTTTGAAGAAGAAGAACTGGTACAGCAAGCGATGGCAGCGGGCGCGATTGGTTTTCTCTATAAAGATGTTGAAGAAGAAGAATTGGTCGGCGCCATTCGCGCTGCCAGAGCGGGTAAATCAGTGCTGGCGCTAGAAGCAGTGCAGGCTTTGGTCAAGCAAGCCACAAAGCCCCTGGCTCCATTTACCATTGATCCTCTCACCGAACGCGAACGGGAAATTTTAACGCTCATGGCGCAGGGCTTAACCAATCCGCAAATCGCCCAGGAACTGGTCATCAGTGATTCCACTGTGCGCTTCCACACCCATAATATCTTCAACAAACTCCAGGTACAGCGACGCACTGAAGCGGTTGTCGTTGCTATGCAAAACAACCTCATCGATACCTAGTACAGCGCGGCGCAAGTTCGTGTGCATCTAAATAGTTTCGCGCTGTACTTAAACAGGTTGGCAGTTTGCATTATTTATTGCACACGCATTTATGCCAACCTGTACTAGACGGCCGTTCAGGTAAAATCCCAACCAAAATAACAGGCTCAACCCCCACTACTTTATAGATGTGGAGCGGGGGTTTTTGTTTTAAGCTACTCATATCCTACTAGATCTCCTCAACCATCCGGAGAGTTTATCGTGAGTGCAAAAAACAACCCCAATACCCGTGTGTTGTTAGCAGTGAATACTCGCGAATTGAAAACAGCCTTTTTCTTGGCATTGGGCAATGAACCGGATATCAAAATTGTGGGAATGGCCGTTAACACCGCCGAACTCCTCACCTTTACCCGCGCCCTCAACCCGGACGCCATCCTGTTGGAATGGGATCTGTCAGGCGCTCCCCTGACAGAAATCATACCAACCATTCTTCCCACTGAGGCAACGACAAAAATATTTATCATCAGCAGCCCCTCTTCGCAGCAGCAATGTCAGGCAATCGTGCAATCAAATAACGCAATTCACGTAGAAACCTCTCCTGAAAACCTCATCACATCCTTAATAACAAACCACTAATTGGAGGAAATTGAACAATGACAAAAACGAAGAAAGAAGGTAACGGCCGTTCATTTGAATGGTGGATGATTTCATTTATCGGAGCCGGGGCGGGATGGGCAGCCTTCATCTCGTTACTGATTCCACCCTTTGTCACCGAATCGACAGGTAACGCAGCCGATGCAGGTATCGTCATGGCTATCATCAGCCTTGCGGCCGTGCTGGCTCCAGTTTTAGGCAGTTTTGCTGATAAATACCGCGCTCATCGTCTGGTGTTGAGTTTGGGCGTGCTGGGTATGGCATTTGGTTTCTTTATGTATTCGATTTCCGCTGAATCCCAAGCCATCTACGTTTTAGATGCGATTGTATTGGGCATCTCAGTTGCAGCAATTAACGCGGTCGGCCCCGTCTTCATTTTGGGGGCGAACCTTCCCAAAAAGACCGAGGCCAGCCGACTGACCGTTTTGAATCTGCTCCAACCCGTCGGACAAGTGCTTGGTGGTATGCTCCTTGCCATCGCCATTTCCGCCAAATTAGGGTTCAGCGACCGCTTTATGATTGCCGCCGCGTTCATGTTTGTTTGCGCCGTGATCACTTGGTTCACTACAGCCGCCCCCGCCAAGCGCATCGCTATGCCAGAGGATAAACCTGACGAGCAATTAGCAGAAGCAAAGCAATCCTTTGGCTTAAAACAGGTGTTATTTTCCAGTTTTGGCCTGTATCTGTTAATCATGACGCTGAGTTCGATGGGCAACAACGGCATCAATGCCCAAATCGCCAATATCCTGCCCAATGTTTATGGCATGGATCAGCAAACCACGTCGGCAATGATTTCACTGGCTGGCCTGTTCAATATAGGCTTGTTTGTCGTCGCTGGGCGTTGGATGGCAAAATCGGGTGGCATGACAGTCCAGACCGCCGCCACCGTGATCCGTTTCATCGGGGCGCTAGGCATGGCGGTCGTGGGCATGATGGCCAATTCGCCGATTCTGCTGGCCGCTGCTTTCATGCAAATCATGTACCAGAGCAATCCATTCTCACGTATTTCACAGGGCGTGGTGGGTATGCACTTCGCCACTGTTCCCGCAGGACAGACCAGCGGCTGGGTGATTGCAGCATCAGCTTCCGGTTCCTTTTTGGGGGCGTTGATCGGCGGCTTTCTGGCGAATTCAATCGGGTTCAATGCCATTAACTGGATGGCAACCATTGCCGTCGGCGTTGCCTTGTTGTTGTTTATCTTTGTCCTTTGGCCGATAGAACGCAAAAAACGGAAGGCAGAAGCGGCCACTATAACTGTACCAAATAATTAAAAAATTAAAGAGTAGTGATTGGAGATTTATATTTCCAATCCTAGCCTAAAAAGGAAAATTAGTTTACATTTTCACTCACAGAGGCGTTCATAACGATTTTTATCGGGATGGGGCCGGTCAAGGTGCTGTTAATTTACATCGCCATGACAAAAAATCTGGATACGGCCGTTCGTAAAAAAATCGCTGGTCGTATTGTGCTTGTGGCGGGGTCTGTTGGCGTGGGTTTGTTCGTCATCGGCGCAGCGATGCAATCGATCTTGCACTTTTCCATTGGCGCGTTAAACATCATCGGCGGCATTATATTGTTGCTATTGGCCTTAAAAATGGTGATGGGCGGCGGCGGCGGCGAGGCGCATGGCGAGATGAGCGAGGAAGATGCGATGAGCATGGCAACCTCTCCATTAGCCATTCCGTTAACGCTGAACCCTATCGGTGTTGTCTCATTGGTTGTCGCTTCTTCGGAAGTCAAAGATATGCCCAGTTCGATTGCCATTGTAGTTATGATCGCTATTGTGATGGGTATTAACTATGCCGTGTTGCTAGGTTCAGAGAAGGTTGCTCCTTATTTGTCAACGGCCGTTGTGCAACTGTTAGAAGTGGTCTTGGGTATCTTCTTGGGCGCGTTAGCCATCCAGCTTATGCTCAACGGGCTGTCTGATTTAGGCATTATTTCGATGGTGTCGAGCGGGCATTAAGAGATTAGTAACCGCAAATATGAGCCGATGAGAGCGCAATAATGACCGACAAAAATGATTTAGCTTTGCAACGCACGTATATGGCGGCCACGCGCACCTACTTTGTCTTGTTACGCACCGGCATAGCGATTGCCGGCGGTGGCGCATTGGTCAACAGATGGCTGGCCGAATTGGGTCGTTGGCGTGTTATCGGGTGTATTCATTTTGGTCGGCTTTACGATCATGATCGCCGGTTTAAAAAATATCTTCTTATTGCCAAGACCTCGGCTGTTGACGAGCAGTTCAGTATTATTTCACCCAAGTTGTTGATAGTGCTAACGACCGTTTTGCAAGTGGCCACCCTAGCCGTGTTAGCTCTATTTTTGCTCAGTGACTGAAAAACAGGTTAATAATGAAAAATGCGATAACAAAATCACTTTCAAGTTGGTACAACACCCCCACCCGTCAAGCCATTTTTGACTTTGTATCCGTTGTGTCGGACGAAAGCAACGCCAGCTACATGCCTCCAGAGGAACGGATCGCAACATTTGATAATGACGGGACGTTGTGGTGTGAACGGCCGTTTTACGTTCAATTTATAAGCGCATTTGAATTTCTGGCTGATTTGGCAAAAGCCAATCCCGCGTTGCGGGAGCGTCAACCATACAAGGCCGCTTACGAAAGAGATATGGATTGGCTTTCGGTGTATACATCGAATAAAAAAATACCTGAACTGGTCGGCATGTTGCTCCAAGCCGCCGCAGGAGAAACGCAGGATGAATTTGAAACGCGCTCTTCCCACTGGTTGCATGATGCCCGTCATCCACGTTTCGATACGTTGTATACGCAACTCATTTACAAACCTATGATTGAGTTACTGGATTATTTACGCGACCATGACTTTCGGATTTTCATTTGTTCTGGCGGCGGCATGGATTACGTTCGCTTGATTTCGGAAGAATTATATGGTGTGGCACGTGAAAATGTCATCGGTTCCAATATGAAACTGGCTTGGGAATACCGAGATGAGGGGCCGGTGTTGGTGCGGCAGGCAGGTATCGTTGAACCGTTTAACGACGGTGCGGGCAAGCCAATCAATATTCAACTCCATGTTGGCCGCCCTCCGATTTTGGCGGCGGGGAACAGTAATGGCGATATGGCGATGATGGAATTTGCGGCGGCTGGGAAACGGCCGTTTCTGAACTTGCTCCTACGTCATGATGACGCTGAACGGGAATACGCCTACGATGACAGCGCCGAAAAGGTGCAGCAGACAGCGCAAGAACGCAAGTGGACTACGATCAGCATGAAAAATGATTGGCAATCAGTTTTTTAAAAACTGGCCGCCAAACGCAGACATCCGAATTTGAAGAGGAGTGTAAGAACCGATGACGACTGACAGCAATTTGCCAACAATTCCACAGGTTAACCTCGTCTATCCCGACAAGGCTCCCCCCGCCTTCCATATGTTGGCAAAGCCGACTGGTGCAATCTGTAATTTAGATTGCGCCTACTGCTTCTTCTTGGATAAAGAAGTCTTCTACCCTGATAGCAAATTCCGCATGAGCGATGATGTGCTGGAACAGTACATTCGTCAACTGATCGAATCACACCAAACCAACCGCGTTACCATCGCTTGGCAGGGCGGCGAACCGACGTTGATGGGTTTAGATTTTTACCGACGAGTGATGGTGTTAGCTGAAAAATACCAGCGTCCCGGAATGACCTTTGAACACACCATGCAAACCAACGGCACACTGCTCAACGATGACTGGTGCGCCTTCTATAAAAAACACAACTTTCTTATCGGTATCAGCATCGACGGCCCCGCTCAACTGCACGACATCTATCGCGTGGACAAAGGGGGCAAACCGACGTTTGACAAGGTGATGCGCGGCATTCGTTTGTTGCAAAAACACGGTATCGAGTACAACATCCTCACCACCGTCAATCGTGTCAATGGCGACTATCCGTTAGAGGTTTACCGCTTTTTGCGCGACGAAGTGGGAACCACATGGATGCAGTTTATTCCAGTAGTGGAGCGGATCAATGAAGATGGGTTGACGTTGTTTCAGGAAGGAACGGCCGTTTCCGATCGATCAGTCCAACCAGAGCAATTCGGCCGTTTCCTCAGCGTTATTTTCGACGAATGGGTACGCAACGATGTCGGCGCTATCTTTGTGCAAACCTTTGAAGCTGCCTTGCGCAACTGGTTGGGAATGGACGCTTCTGGCATGTGTGTTTTTAATAAAACTTGTGGGCAAGGGCTTGCCATCGAGCATAACGGCGATCTCTATTCCTGCGACCATTTTGTTGAACCTAACTACCTGCTGGGCAACATTCAAACAGACCATATGATTGAATTGGTTGCTTCGCCCAAACAGTTGAAGTTTGGTCAAGACAAGTTGGATACACTGCCGCAGTATTGCTTAGATTGTGACGTGCGTTTTGCTTGCCACGGGGAATGCCCAAAGAACCGCTTCACGGAGACCCATGATGGTGATCCTGGACTCAACTATTTATGCGCGGGATTCAAAAAATTTTTCCATCACGTTGATTTCCCCATGAAGCTTATGGCTGGATTGATTCGACGAGAGCGGAGAGCAACGGAGGTGATGCCGATTATGGAACGCACCTTTACCAGTGTGAAACGCAACGATCCCTGCCCTTGCAACAGCGGCCGTAAGTTCAAACTCTGTCACGGCCGTTCTGCACCCAAACCAAGTACAAAGCCCTTACCCTCACCGCAAACGCGGTCAGAATTATTAGCAAGATAGACTAGACCCGACATATTTTTCAAACTCGTCAGGTCTTCATATAACTGTTTTATCAAAAATAAAGGAGACATGATTATGACTAACAAAAAACCAAATATACTTATTTTATGGGGCGATGACATTGGCTGGTACAACATCAGCCATAACAATCGCGGTGCGATGGGTTATCGCACACCCAATATTGATCGTATTGCTAAAGAAGGTATCGAATTCACCGATTACTATGCTCAGCAAAGCTGTACCGCTGGTCGGGCAGCCTTCATCACCGGCCAAAACCCGATCAGAACAGGTCTGACAAAAGTTGGTATGCCCGGCGCTGATCTTGGTTTACAGCCTGAAGACCCGACGATTGCTGATTTACTCAAGCCACAGGGCTACGCCACTGGTCAGTTTGGTAAAAATCATTTTGGCGATGGTAATAAATTCCTACCCACTGTACATGGCTTCGACGAATTCTATGGCAATCTTTATCACCTCAACGCAGAAGAAGAGCCAGAACACCCGGATTATCCCAAAGACCCAGCCTTTCGTGAACGTTTCGGCCCGCGCGGCGTTATGCACTGCAAGGCTACAGATGTTGACGATCCCACCATCGAACCTCGCTTTGGTCGTGTCGGCAAACAAACCATCGAAGACACTGGCTCGCTGACCAAAAAGCGTATGGAAACGATTGATGATGACGT
>JAAEOP010000674.1 GCA_024223125.1 Chloroflexota bacterium | reverse complement strand
GCCCTGGATATGCCTCCGTTGGCCCGGCCAACGGTTCATCCGGCGGCGGGGTAGCCGGAAAACAGGCTGCCAGCATAAATGCAAACAGCACAACAATGATGATGCGTGAAAACAGCGGGGTTCTATTCATGGGTTCCTCCTGTGGAATAGAGAATGGGGATGGGTTTAGGGTCAGGTTGGGGCGAAGCATTTGCCCATAAAAACCCAGTTTACCTCAGCTTTCCGGGGGCAAATGCTTCGCCCGTACATTCAATTTGGAATTGCAGGCGGTGGAACGCTAAATGCGATGCCCGTCTTCCGTCCCTGGTCTGCCATCGCGAAGTGCAAGTTATTTCCCGAATGCTGCGGCCATTATATCACCCGCACGCACCGTCGAAGATTTAGGACGCGCCAGCAATCACTCAATTTGGGAATTGCAGGCGAGCGACAAATTTATTGAGTTGCACCTAACCCGAATAAATCGGAACATAAAAGGATCCCTGCCAGCAAATTCTTGTACAAAAAGCAAAGAAGCAACTGGTTAGGTCCTATCTTATCCACAGGATGTTGCAAGGCAATGACAAAGGTGTCGCAGTTTAGTAACCGGATGTTACAGTTTGGTAACAGGGGAGATGGAAGTTTGGGCGGCAGGAAACATGTGGCAAGGGACAGCCCTCCGCCCTCCGTCTTCAATCCTCAATTCTCAATTCTCGATCTTCGATTCTCAATCCTAACAAGAATCTAACAAGTTTTCATGTAAAATAACGGTACGATCACCTTGCCCGCCAACATACCCCGGCTTCAACTTATCCGCTTCTAGTTAAAAATCTGCGTTCATCTGCGAAAATCTGCGTCCCATTATGTTTTTTGTGCAGTAAAAACACTGCCAACCCCGACATGAACTTCCTCCCCTTCATCATCAAACGCGCGCTGCGCCACTGGCAACTGCTCCTCACCCTCGTCATGGGCGTGGCGCTGTCCACCGCGCTGCTGGCGAGCAGCCCGCTGCTGGTGGACACCGTCATCGATCTGGGGCTGCCGCGCCAGCTTCGAGCCGCCAGCCCGTTGGACGCAAACGTGCGCATCACCACCTTC
>JAAEOP010000673.1 GCA_024223125.1 Chloroflexota bacterium | reverse complement strand
TAGGCCGTGTGCAATTCGGCGCCGGGGGCGGACAGCGCGTCTACGAGCAATTCTAGCGCGTCGTCGGGCGCGGCGGTACGCTGGTTGCGGGCTATTGCCATGGTTGCCGCGACCCGGACGAGCAGGGGGTGTGCGGGGCCGCGAAAACGATGGAGGCACTCAATGTATGCCGGACGGTTTTTTGCTAGCACGCCCAGCGCAAGCATCATGCTGGCTTTGGCTTGCTGCTGGACTTCATTCTCGATTATTTGCAGGAGTACGGGCACAATCTTTCGGTTGATGGTTTGGAAGCAAGCCAGCAGATACGCGGCACACATGCGGACAATGGGGTCGCGGTCTTCCAGCAAGCGGACGTAGGTTGGCGTTCCTTTTTGAACTGCATCGTTTGTCGCTTGCACCCAACTGCGTTCCATCGCGAGCCTGGCTTTGTATGTGGTTTCGCTTAGCGTTTCTGCGGTTTCATCGCTTGGAAATACATCCAAATAGGCGTTGCCCGTGGCAAGGTGCGCCAGCAAAATGAGAATTTTCCCTTTGTCTTGCACTTCGGGATGTTCAAGCAATTGCCTGAGAAATGGCACAGCGTAAGCTGTCGCTTCGAAAACTACCCCCTCGTGCCAGATGTTGCGATACAGAAGAATGAGCGCTTTTTGCCGAGTATCGGGCGCTTCCGAAGCAAGGCCCAGCAAGAGAGCGGGGACGTCGGCGGCTTCGCCGTAAGCATGAGAAAGATTATTCCAATTGACTTTGTTCAGATCGCTTAGCATTTTTTGTTCTCCTTTTTGAGTGAGAAAACGACCGGCAGGATGTGTTTTGTGTTGACCACTTCTTGACCAATGTAGTGGTCAACCGGTTATTATTGTAGCACGCACGTTCTTTTATGTCAACCCTAATGGTCAAATGACCACTACAATTGACAGGGCAAGGTGTTCAGGGTATAATAGATGTGCCTTAAGAAATGGGTGTATTCAAATGGATTGAGAAATGTTGTATTGCGTATTCTGTAAGTCCTACACAATACGCAATACGCTCAACTGAAATGAAGTACACCCATAAACGAATTTAGAGTAACAAATGGACGT
>JAAEOP010000672.1 GCA_024223125.1 Chloroflexota bacterium | reverse complement strand
CCCCATCTCCTCACCCTTCGACGGAGCTCAGGACAGGTCTCCCCATCTCCTTCCACTGGCAAACCCTTCACCCCACCGACAAACCCTACACCGTTTTCCTGCAACTTCTCAACCAGAACGGCGATGTTATTAGCGGTTGGGACAGCCAGCCTTTTAATGGTCTCTATCCCACTAACCGCTGGTCCCCCGGTGAAATCATCACCGACACCTTCCTTTTGCCCCTACCCGAAGAAGGGTTGCCTCCCGGCAGCTATCGTCTCGTCACCGGCTTTTATGATTTCGATACCGGCCGGCGGTTGCCGGTCGTCGATGCCGGTGATTTTGCTGAGTTGGGGCAGTTTGTGGTTGAGTAGAGTAAGGCTTTTCCAGTTTATAATTGATCCCAAAATTGCCGCTTGACAAAGCTTGATTTATCTGTTATTATATCGACGTATTTATAATTGTCTATATGTTGTTTAGGTAATTACATGACCAATTTTGATATGGTCGCCTTTTGCAAAGCACTTGGTGACGAAACACGACAACGAATTTTAGAGATTTTGCAAAATGAGGGTGAGCAGTGCGTCAGCGATTTGGTTGATGTTTTCAACGTGTCGCAGCCCACAATCTCTCATCACCTCAACTTTCTTAAGCAAGCCAACCTGGTCACCAGTCGCCGAGAAGGCAAGCAAATTTATTACAGGACCAATCAGGATAACATCGTCGAGTGCTGTGGTATATTGTTTACCAAATTTGCGCCAACCGATATCAACCTGGTTGAATTTGTGGAAACGGAAAAAGAGCTTAAATAGCATTTACGCTATTCTTTATAAGGGACAAACGGCTCTTTTTTTATAATATTATATAGATATATTTATATATGTATTAATAAAAGGAGAAAAATTATGACAGTTAATGTAAAATCAATGAAAGAACAAGTGAGAGAACGGTATGGTTCGCTGGCTGATAAGGTTAACAACCCTGATCCGGCCAAATCAGTTAAAATTTCTGATGGCTATACACCTGAGGCAAGCAGTTGCTGCGGTCCATCCTGCTGTGACCCGGCCAGTGCAGTTGAAAGTAGTGGGGCGACCCAAACTTACTACCAGAGCCAAGATATTGCGGACTTGCCCGACACCGTGACTGATATTTCTCTTGGCTGCGGCGATCCCACGGCGATTGCTAACCTCAAGCCCGGCGAAGTGGTCTTAGATCTTGGCTCGGGGGGCGGCATTGATTGTTTTTTGGCGGCAAAGAATGTCGGTCCCACCGGCTACGTTATCGGAGTTGATATGACGGACAGCATGCTCGAACTGGCTAACAAAAACAAAATCAAAATGGGCGTTACAAATGTGGAGTTTCGTAAGGGGGAAATTGAGGATTTGCCGGTAAAGGATAACAGCGTCGATGTGATTATCTCTAACTGTGTCATTAATCTTTCGCCGGATAAGGATGCGGTTTTTCAAGAGGCGTTCCGGGTATTGAAGCCGGGGGCTCGTTTTGCAGTGTCTGACATGGTCACAGAAGGTGAATTTCCCGCGCAGCTTAGAGCTAATGTCAATGCCTGGTCCGGCTGCATCACCGGTGCCTTGGATCAGAATGTTTATTTGGAAAAGATGCGTCAGGCCGGCTTTGTGAATGCGGAGATTGAATCTCGTAAATCTTACGGGCTGGAAAGCCTGGATGATTTGGATGATGATAGTCGCGAGGCCATCACCAAAGATGTCGATTGGTCAACCGTATCGAAGGATGTCCGCCTGTACAGCGCCCGGATTGTGGCCCACAAACCACAGAATTAATCGTCAATTTACTAACGGACATCCCTATTAATTGACACGCCTGATCTGACCCGTGACCGTCGACCGCTGACCATTGACCGCCAAATTTGTCATACCAGCCTGATTTTAGAGCGGTCTGCGGTCCGGCGGATGAAAAGGCCACGTTTCAGGCTCGATCTTTGTCAAATTGAAAGTTGTGTCCGTTAGCAAGAATCGTCAATAAAGGATGAGTTGGATGTTACCGAAAAAACAACAAGAGAACTATACCGATTTTTATGAGTCTGCCCGGCATAATGACATTCTGGAGCCTGATACAACGCTGATGATACATCTGGCTGCGGCGATGGCTGTTGGTTGCTATCCTTGAATGGATTATTACTTTGGCGTTGCCAGAGAGCAAGGACTAACCGACGATCAAATAGGCGCTGTGCAATCTATAGTTATGGCTGTGTCGGCCGGCAGGGTTCGTGCCCAATTTCGTGAGGCTCGTATTAAGAGCAAAAAACGAAATAGTGAAGAGGCTCAGTAGATCCAAATTCTTTCCGTATCCTCTTTAAATTTGCAGGTAGCGTAGGGGCGAGGCAAGTCGGATTGAAGGTCTCGGCGCAAACAAACTATGCTCCGACTTGCCTCGCCCTTACTTTTTGGAGAGGATACTTCTTTCCTTCATCAACAAAAAACGGAGGCGAGTTTTTTCGCCTCCGTTTTTGTTTTGATGCAGCAGTGCCCTATTCTACAAAAATCTCAACGTGTTCACCACTTTCATCGTGAACTTCAACGATCTTGCCACTGCCGCCGTTCTTAATGGCCTCAATGGCGGCTGATATTTCATCAGAGTCTAAATCCTCAAGTTCGGGGACAAATTTGGATCCTATTTTCATGCCGACATTGACCAACCCGATCGGCAGATTAACGGCAACTTTCTCTTTACCTCCGGCCTCATTCGTCACCCGAATACGCAGCCAGCGGGCTGACCGGCCGGATGAACCGGAAGATTGGGCTGTTTCTTTTTCCGCTTTTGCACCTGTTTCCAGGGCCGACAGCAACTTGGCTGCTTCTTCGGCGGTAATCTTACCTTCCTCCAGCATTTTTAGAATTTGTATTCGCTCTTCTGTAAGCGACATTGTCATCTCCTTTCATACATAGTAATCGTTCACTCCCCCCACGCCTTCGACAAGCTCAGGCAACGATACGCAGCCTGAGCTTGTCGAAGGCAACTGATTGAGGACGGGGGGCTGGACGGCTACAAAAGAAATAGAAGCGGCAAAGGATTAAAGAGTAGCGGACGACCCTTCGTTCCAACGCTGGAGCATTGGAACGCCTATACTCAATACGGCGCAGCAGGTATGCATTACCACGCAGGAGCGTGGTAACGAGGCAGAAGAAATAGAAGCTGCAAGGGATTAGCAGCAAACGAATTACGGTTACTTTTTATCATCAGGAGAAATATAGTGCAACAATTTAAAGAGAGTTCAACCACCACTAAAATCATTACAATTGGTCTAATCGTCGTATTTACGGGCCTGTTAGTTTGTAGTTGTGGACTATGCGCCTGGTTTTTGCTCTTTCAAGGCGAATTACTGAGCGGCATTGGCGGTTCCACCACACCCGCCACCCCCCTTCCACCGCACCCGACCTCAACGCCGTCTCCGGACACCTTTACCGGCTGGAAAGCGGAGTATTTTAGTAACCCGGATCTGCAAGGCGATTCTGTTTTGGTTCGTGATGAACCGAAAATAAATCTCAGCCTGGACAGCGGCTCACCGGCGGCTGAAGTGCCTGCGGAAAACTTTTCGGTTCGCTGGACCATTAGCCGGCAAGTGCAGGCCGGTATTTATCGCTTTACCGGTACGTTTGATAACGGATACCGGCTGTGGGTTGATGATGTCCTGCTGGTCGATCAGTGGCTCACCGGACCGGTGCGCACCGAAAACACAGAGGTTAACCTGACCGCCGGGACCCATACCGTCCGGGTAGAGTACTTCCACTCCATCGGCCCAATTGTGGCTCAATTCCAAACCGCATATTTGGAAAATTTCCCCGACTGGAAAGCCGAATACTTCGCCCAGCCCGATTTCAACAGCCCGCCGGCCGTAGTGCAGAACGAGACTGAAATCAACTACAACTGGGGCGCAACCTCGCCCGTGCCCGGCGTTATTCCCGACAACAACTTTGCCGTCCGCTGGACCCGCACCGCCGAGTTTGAGGAAGGTAACCATATTTTCCGGGTTGATGTAGAAGGTGGCGTCCGGCTCTGGCTAAATGGACAAATTTTGATTGATAGCTGGGATGAACAGGGTTTCCGCCAGCTTGAAAATGTGACCAGCCTTACTGCCGGGGCGCACGGGCTGAAGGTTGAATATTGGAAGCAGAGCGGTAACGGGCAAATTCGTATGGGTTGGGCCAAATTGCAAGACCCGGACCAGCCGCCGGTGGCTGTAATCAATGGCACCAGTAGTGCGCTGGTGGGCCAAACCGTCAGCTTTAATGCTCGCAATTCCGGGGTGGCTGAAGGCAGTCACCTGGCCACCTTTGATTGGGATTTGGGCGATGGCACAACTGCCAGCGGCATAGATGTAACCCACGTTTACAACAGTCCCGCTGTTTTTGCCGTCACCATGACCGTGGTGGATGATAAAGGCTTAAGTGATACCACCGGTCACGAGATTCAGATTGATGCCGGGGAGACTCCACCAACCCCTGAACCGGAACAACCGCCTGTGGCCCGAATTGCAGCGCCGTCAGCGGTGCAAGTGGGGCAGCCCTTTACCGCAGACGCCGGCAGTTCTCAATGCGCCACCTCCTGCGTCAGCTATGCCTGGGATATGGGCGATGGCACGCAGGCCAACGCCATATCGTTAGAACACGTTTATCAAAATGCCGGCGTTTTTAACGTTATTCTGACCGTAACTGATGACAAAGGGTTGCAAGGCGCGGTTAACCACACTATCAGCGCTGAACCTGAAGCACCGCAACCGACCGATACTCCCGAAACGCCTGCCCAACCTCCAATCGCAGCGATCAATGGT
>JAAEOP010000671.1 GCA_024223125.1 Chloroflexota bacterium | reverse complement strand
GCCATCAAGTTCAACATTTTGCTTGCAGTTATGAACCAATACCCCAACTTCCAACACAAAATACGTATGCGGCCCTCTCACCGTGAAGTTGTACACTAACTCCGGCTCATCAAGCTGGACATGCTCAATTGAGACGACTTCTGCCCAACTATCGTCCGCCGTGCGTAATCTATCCCCCGCTTCCAGGTTCTCGGCCCAAATCCAACCTTTTTCTTCCACATAGACGGGATGGTCGGGGGTCGTTTCCATCACTTCCTGAGTAGTTTCTTTGCCTGCGTCTGTTTCAATCGTGACTTCAACAACCTCATCCTTGAGATGGCTGCGAACGGAAACAACTTCAAAGTAACCTTGTTCGCCCGTTTCCGGCTCTTCGCCCAGAACTTTGTCGCCAGCCTCAATCGTTTCGATGGGCTTGTCGCCGGTTTCTGTTTCTACCAGGGTTCCGGCTGTGAAGGAATTGCGGGCAGGAGCGCAGCTGCCGCCATAGCTATTGTCAGCGCGACGAACTGCGCTTGTATCATTGGCATAGCGGACAGTATCATCGCTGCGGGCGACATACCCGTCCATCCGTTGCGCCAGGCGTCGGTTTTCAAGCGTTTCGTTGCCCAGGCGGGCTGCCGCCCCGTTTGGCGATACGTAATCATCCAACCGCTGGGCCAGCCGCGCCTCGCTCAGGTCATCGCCGTGACGGGCTGACCATGTGACCGCATCCGCTAACTCATCGCTATGCTTCGTGGCAAAGCGGGCGGCGTCACCCAATTCCTCCGCATGTTTGGCGGCAAATTCCGCTCCTTCGCCTAACTCGTCCACATAACGAGAGGCGCGCGCGCCCATTTGCAGAATGTCGTCCCCGATTCCGGCCGTGAGCAGGCCCACAACAATCGCCCCTTTCTCAAAGTCGCTGAGTTCATAGCCGGTGAAGATGCCGTTCCCCACCCAACTCATCATTCACCGCAGCAGGCAAGGAATACGGCCGTTCCCAACGCAAATAGCCCTGTTCAACGGCTGAGTGGGGCGTGGTTGCAGGAAACGGCCGTTCCCAGGCAAGCTATTGAAACAGAAATACGGCCGTCCTCCCACTGACAAATTATTCGATAGGCGCGACAACACGGCCGTTCCCCACAAACGGCCGTTGCCAAACAAGCTATTGGAACAGAAGTACGGCCGTCCCCCCACTGACAAATTATTCGATAGACGCGACAACACGGCCGTTCCCCTACAAACGGCCGTTCCCAGACAAGCTATTGGAACAGAAGTACGGCCGTCCCCCACTGACAAATTATTCGATAGACGCGACAACACGGCCGTTCCCCCACAAACGGCCGTTCCCAGGCAAGCTATTGGAACAGAAGTACGGCCGTCCCCCCACTAACAAATTATTCGATAGACGCGACAACACGGCCGTTCCCCCACAAACGGCCGTCGCCGGACAAGCTAATTGGAACAGAAGTACGGCCGTCCCCCACGGACAAATTATCCGACAGACGCGACTACACGGCCGTTCCCCCACAAACGGCCGTTCCCAGGCAAGCTATTGGAACAGAAATACGGCCGTTCCCCCACCCCAAACTACACAACCACGACAACACGACCGTAACCCCAAAAATGACCGTATCCCAAGCGTAAAACAAGCTCAACGATGATGACACGGCCGTTTTCCCACAAGCGGCCGTCATTTACACACAAACTATTTGCACAGCAACACGGCCGTTTCCCACATCAGCGAGTTGTTCAGGCAGGAGACACGGCCGCTTCCCACAAACGGCCGTCATTTACCAGAATTTATCTAAACTCTCACGGAATTCCTCGATAGTTGGATGTGTATGTACAATTTTGAACTTTTTATCTTTATATTTGTATCCGGTATGTTTGCCATCAAGACCAATATATGGAAATGCATCATCTTGATTATTCAAAGGTAAATTAGGCTCATTCAGATCAAGCCATCGCAACTTCCCTTTGCGAACCCAGTACATCAAGTCCCACGCTTCTGGTATGTACGACGCTTCTTCCCAATATAACATTAACCTTTTATTGCCATTTATCCAAGGCACACTTACTTCTAGCAGACTAGTGATTTCTATCCCATCTGTCCATTCTAATAAACGACGTCGTTCAAGCATTCTCTTATTAATTGAGAAATAAGTTAACATGAACAAGTTATATAGTGGTCTGAACTGTTTTCCCCATAACTGGCAAATCGGTATGCTGTGTAGCACCGCATAAGATTCGATATCATTAGGTAATAGTAATGGCGTTATCATTGGAATTTCTGGCTCTGAACTGAATAAAACTTCATCCATCAATTCCTTTTTGCCTGGAAGTCGACCATTCAGATTTAGAAACAAGTGTACGCCTACAAAATGTTCACAACGCTCATACCCTTCTGGACTATAAGCAACGCTTTCTAAATTATGTCTATTATTCCAAAAATATAAACTATAAGTATCTACTGCTTGTCGATATACAGTATGACAAATTGGACACTGTGATATTGTGTAAGTTGGGATCATATGCCAGTATCTGGGTGCAGTAAGACTTTCAATGTCATACTTTTTCACAAATCGACGGTATTTTGTTGTAGTAACAGACTGTTTTATTTGCAGCTGAGCATCAATCTTTTTCTTCAAATCTTTGTTTATCACAATAATAATGCTCCTTGTTAGCGGGGGAACCGTCCCTTTTGCCTAATGTGCCACAATATTTCGGCGGTACGATCTCGTGTTGCCTGTTCTAGTCTGGGATTTGCTGGTGAATCATACTTTCTAATTTGCACACCACCGTCTCCAATACTTGCCCAACTTGGCGCATATGTATCAAGAGAAGCTTTCATTGGGCCTGATCCTAGATAGCCCGTAGTTCCATTGAAATTGCGTCCATATATGAAGACCTCTTTATTATAATAACTTTGGAAAAATTTCAAGTCATGCCCTTGAAAATCCAAAGCCGTTTTACTCTGTTTGGTAAACATAAGTTCGACATTCATGTGTGGGCCATGAAGTACTGGAGTTTGTTTATGTCCCAAGTTATAGAAGGCATCTCCGATTTTTAATCTGTACTCATGGTGGAAGATATCGTTGTCAATTAAACGATATTCTCCTAAATCAGGGTCAAATTTGATTGCCCATGCGACATCTGCATCAGCCAGGAAGATACCAGCATCTGTGTGTCTGAATCCGGCTGGTCCTGTTAGTTTTGTCTTTGTTGCAGCCATAGGTTTGAATGGAATATCAGCGCCAGCTTTTGACCATGACCATACACCCCAATCCATACCACGTGCAGCCATTACATTTCCATCTTCCAAACCTGCCACAAAAGCTCTCTGTAGATCTCTGGAGTGACCAGAATTGCGAGGTGCCCAAGTTTCAGGTTCTGGAGCCCCTGTTTTCGAATTTATCCCGCAGTTATGAACCAACACGGCCGTTTCCAACACAAAATACGTATGCGGCCCTCTCACCGTGAAGTTGTACACTAACTCCGGCTCATCAAGCTGGATATGCTCAATCGAGACAACTTCCGCCCAACTATCGTCCGCCGTGCGTAACCTATCTCCCGCTTCCAGGTT
>JAAEOP010000670.1 GCA_024223125.1 Chloroflexota bacterium | reverse complement strand
TGGGTGGCCGCCACCGGGTACCAAGATACCACCTTTGCCGAAGATTGGCTGGGTATCAAAGCCGGCGGTGAAAAAATCAGGATGCGCTACATGGATTTTTGGCGGGTGGACGTTGATGAGGAAACCGGCGAACGCAAGCTGGCAAAAAACCTCGTTTTAATCGATATTCTTGGGGTGCTTGAGCAGTCTGGCTATGACATAAATAAGGTACTGAAGTTTATTGGCTCCAAACCACCTGAATTCTTTGACGATGTTGAATAAATAACGCGATGTCTGCCGAGCAAAACAAACAGCTTATTTACTGATATGTACAACACCTTGAACAAAAATGTGCTTGGCGGGATGAGACCTTTTCAATAAAGGAGAACCAATTGTGAACATCGGGCTTAACCAAAAGAACAAACGCGTTGTCTGGGATTTTTGGCAAGCGCTCGAAAACGATCAAGCAAATCGTGCCGAAGATGTGGCCCGATTGTATATGGCTGAGGACATTTTATGGAACGGCCCCGATCCCATCAACCAGTTGCGGGGGGTAGAGGCGTTTGTGTCTGATTTCTGGCTGCCGCTGCGGCAATCGTTCCCTGATCTCAAACGAGAGAGCCATCTCTTTTTTGGCGGCGAGTCGAACGGGCGAATTGATGGTGACATTTCGCTGGATGGGAAAATATGGGTTTGCGGCACCGGCTATTTTAGGAGCGTTTTTGCTCAAGATTACCTCACAATCCCCGCCACCGGGGATGAAGCCAACATTCGCTGGGGTGAATTCTGTCGCATGGAGCAAGGGAAGATCGTTGAAATCTATTTCTTGCTCGATTTGATCGATCTGATGCAGCAAGCCAGCTTCCACGTGCTGCCCTCCAGTCGCGGTCAAGATGGCGTGTACCCGCCGCCACGGGCAAATGACGGCATTCTCCTGGATGCCCAAGATGAACAAGAATCACGACACAGCCTCAACCACATTAGAAAATTTATCTTCGACGGGCTGAATAGCTATGATCAGTCAGAACTTGAGAGCATGGGCATAGCCGACTTCTTTCATCCCGACGTGCAATGGTACGGGCCCGGCGGCATCGGTACTTGTTTGAGCTTGAAAGAATTTGAGGATTTGCATCAGCAGCCGTGGTTACACGCCTATCCGGATCGTCAAGTGCAAGACCTTGACGCCCTGTTTGCGGAGGGAAACTATAGCGGTGCGCCGGGTTGGGCCGGCGTAAAAGCCACCCACACCGGCCAGTATCTGGACTGCCCCGCCACGGGCAAGCCGGTTGAGTTTAATGGCCTGGATTGGTGGAAGCGTGAGGGTGAACTATATGTCGAAAACTGGGTCTTTGT
>JAAEOP010000669.1 GCA_024223125.1 Chloroflexota bacterium | reverse complement strand
TGCATGGCGCTAACTTTGGCTCGGCCCCGGCCGCTGCGGCCGTGATGGGCGAAGTGGGACGTATCAATGACACACTGACTCATGCGCCGAAAACGATTGCACTTACGCATAGTTATAACAACCCCATCGTTTTCGCCTGGCCGGTGTCGCGGGATGGGGGGGATAAATCTGTCATTCGGATCACAGATATTCAGGCGGACAACTTCACCCTGTATGTAGACGAAGCGCCTAACCACGGCAGCGGCGCCCACACGACGGAAGCGGTGAGCTATCTGGTTCTGGAAGCGGGGAAGTGGACGCTGCCGGACGGCTCTATTCTGGAAGCAGGCGTCATTTCTACTACGGCGACGGTGGGGCAAAATGTGGCCAATCAGTGGCACACCGTTTATTTTGACGAGTTGTTTGCCGCTAACCCGATAGTATTAAGCCAGGTACAGACCAACCATGATCCCAATTGGGTGAAGACCCGGCAGCAAAATGTGATCGCCAACAGTTTCCAGTTGGCAATGGAGGAAGAAGAAGCGAAAAGCTCCTCCCATGGGACAGAGATTGTCGGTTGGTTAGCCATCGAACCGGGCACGGGCAGTTGGGGCAGCCATCTTTATGAGGCGGCGCAGACGCCCAATGAGGTCACGAACAGCTGGTACAGCATCCCCTTTGGGCAAAGTTTCAGCAGCGCTCCCCGTTTTCTGGCAACACTGGCTACCTATGATGACCCGGATAATGCCCATTTGCGTTATAGCCGTACCAGTTTAACGGCCGCCGGTGTACAGATAATAGTAGAAGAAGACAAAACGGCCGACAGTGAAACCACCCACAGCGCCGAAGCAGTCAGTTACCTGGCGCTTGAAAACAGCGGTGTGTTGACTGGCTTTGTGGCCACACGTAACTTACAGCAGACAGTTATCCAATACCAATACGACTCGCTCTACCGGCTCACAAAGGCTGATTATAGTGGGGGCGTTCAAGCCAGTTACACCTACGTTTACGACGCGGTAGGCAACATGACTACTTTTACAGAAACAGTGGGTATTACG
>JAAEOP010000668.1 GCA_024223125.1 Chloroflexota bacterium | reverse complement strand
GGGGAAACGGCCGTTTCCAATGTCGTTTTGCCAAACCCGGCCGGTGCGGAGACGAGGGTGAGTTTGCAGCCTTGTTGCAGCCCCCGGTTGAGTTTTTTGATAAGATGGTGGCGGGGGACGAGAGACGGCCGTAACCTAGGTACATACAATTTCGTTTGCAGTAAATCGCCAGACATGAGGATATTATAATGGAAAGGGGGGTGATTAGGTAGAGAGTGGAGGGGAAACGGCCGTTTTCCTCAATAACGATGGGTATCCCGGCTAAAAACAACACCCCGGTTAACGGTTGCTTGAAGCATATTTATTTATTAGATTCATTTGGCATTGGGGTATATCTGTCGGATGGTGATCGGTTGAGATGTTGAGGCCCCCAAATCAAGATGATGGCGACTGCAAACACAACCTGAACACCAAAACCAATCCAACGCCCTTCCTCTGTCGTCCAGAAAGGAACGGCCGCTCCCATAATATTTCCGATTGTGTGGAACAGTATCGCCACAGAAACAGCCCCGCGTGTATTGTTAAAGAGCCATGTGTAGAAGATTGCCAGGACCATTTGTTGTAGGATAAATTGATAGACTGGGATATTTGACTGGACGCTGCCCTCAATGAAATGCAGCGGCAGATGCCAGAGTCCCCAAATTGCACCGAGGATCAGACTGGCTGTCAATGCGCTACGATGGGTCAGCATCGGGCCAAGAGCAAACCCGCGCCAACCATATTCCTCAGGCAATGCGTTAAGCAAATAGATAAAGATAAAGGTGGGAACCAATGCTGGCAACGACACACCATATTCCCAAGGGATTGAGTTCCCCATCAATGTAATCACCCCAACGGTAACCAGGCTAATCATAGGCATGAGGAAGATTGCTGGAAGCAACCATTTTTTATTGAAATCCAGACTCCAACCACGCTTCCAGAGCTTTTTTATCCCCGTCTTCCCGGAACGTCGCCATGTTAGCCAAAAGGCGGCAACGGCCGGACCAAATGGAGCAAACATGCCCGGCAGCCCCACAATATCGGGTAGGTCGGGAAATCCGTTAGATTTTAAAAGCGACGGCATCCACAAGAGCCAGGAAATGATAAATGTCAGGATAAAAAACTGAATGAGATTTTTGTGTTCAGATGATTTTGTGTTCATGTGATTTCTCCTTTAATTTTCTAGCGTGAGCTGTACGTCGCCACGCTGGAAGGTGATATTGATTTGGATGGAAACGGCCGTTTCCCCCCACACATCATTCGTATACGTATCGCCATTGTTAATGAAGCCATCGGCCGTTACCTCATTCGTGGAATCTACCGTCACAGAGACGCCTACATCTTTTGGCAAAATGAGCGTTACGTCATTCCCTGTGCCGCCACGGAAGCTGCCAGCCACGTTTTGTTCCCAACTGCCGGTCAAGTCCAGGGTGATGTCCGCGCTGTTGGTATCGGAATTAATGGTTGATAAGCTGCTGTAATTGCCGGTTAAATCGAGATTGATGCGTCCGGAGTTGCTGTTGATGTTAACGGCCGTTAACATTTCCTGTTCCCCCGATACATCAGCCGAAATGCCAGGCACATTCCCACCCACCGTCAACTGCGTCAGCGTCAGCGAAGATAAATCCATTTCCGCATCCGCATCACTAAT
>JAAEOP010000667.1 GCA_024223125.1 Chloroflexota bacterium | reverse complement strand
TAGATTTAAATAATCCACCCAATATCAAGGCCATAATAGCCAATGTATAACGGTGATAGATCAAAGCTAAAACAGCGGCCAACATCAAAAACACAATGATAATATCGTTATGGGCGTGCCCCATAGTTTCGTAAAGAATGATCGGATTCCAGGCAAATAGGGTAACCCCAGCTAGCGACCGCTCAGGCGCTACCCGCCGCAAAATAAGGTACACCAGGCCAATACTCGCTACAAAAAATATCCCTTCGGCCAGCTTAAATGCCAGTACATTGGCCACAAGATTATCTCCTGCCAGCCAGGTAAGCCCTGCCGCCACGAGTTCCCAGTTAGGTCCGTACGAGGAAGGAACATGTTTCCAGGCTGCGTAGGCATAAAAAGGATCGTCGGGAAATTGTTGGGCAATATCCTGAAAAGGATTGGCCCCGTACACGCTCATCAGACGGCCCCGTAAAATATGGTCAAAAACATCAGCCGCATCATATGGATAAAGAAACAGCAACACCAAGCCCGAAGCTATCGACCCACCCAGCACAATCAACCACGCCGCTTTGCCGTGAGCCTGTTGTGCCGCCCGCCAACCCACAAAATACAAGCCACTCTGTAAAACAAAGGCTATTGTCAGTTGCCAGACCACCATCTGGTTGTCTTTAGCAAAGCTATAAAGCGTAAGCCGGGGAAATTGCTGCAGTTCGAATATGTTATAAGGGTAGACAAACGCCAGCAAGTACAGCAAAACACTCAATCCAGCGACACAGGCCAGCATAATAGTTGCCGTTGATTTACTTGGCTCTTGTTGGTTCTGTTGCATTAGATCACCTTCTAGATATCAGAATAGCCAGCCACAGTCAGCGAAAACAGGATGTAGCGCATTCACGGTCACGCCGGTTCCTTCCAGGCGTCGGGCAATTCATAGGTAAAGAGCATATTTGTAATGTGTTTAACAAAGAATGGGGTGTAAAACGCAAAAGATGGTAAATTCATAAATAAACCAAAGGAAGAGGATTAAGAGCAAAAGTCAAGACAGTGTCACAAAAATCAGACCACTTGTGAACAGCCCACTGGC
>JAAEOP010000666.1 GCA_024223125.1 Chloroflexota bacterium | reverse complement strand
GTAGCAAATCCAATTTTACTGTGGGATTGGCGGCAATGTGAGCCACATCATCACGGTGAGCCATCTGGCGCACCAGGTCCATATCCCCCTGCACCCAGATCATATTTACCACCCAAAACTGCCGGTAAGGCACTCCGGCTATTTCTAGCTGGTTGATGAGGGCGGGTTGAGTACGGCGGGCAACGGCCATCAAAGTCTCATAAACATACTGCCCCTTTTCCTCTTTGGTAGAGAGTGCGTCTGCCCCACTCACATCTCCCTGTTCTGCTAAAACAACCAAAAATTCAGTTTGGGGCAGCCCTTCACCAGGGGCAGCTAACGCCGGATCAGCCGTTTGCAATACCCAGGCATCTACCTTTTCCTGCCAATGATTATCCTCAACAGGTAATTGAGCTTGAACAAATGTGACAGCCACGGCCGTCATTAACATTATCAGACCAACAATTAAAAACAATTTGTGCCTCATGGATACTCTTTGTAAATAGTGGATAGGGATGGTGGATGGTACAAGCTACTAACCACTAACCACCAACAACCATCAACCATCAACCAATCATAACTTGCTGCTTGCTACTTCACTGCCAGGACGGTTCACGTTTCTGCAAAAATGCGCTCATACCTTCCAAACCCTCATCGCTCTCGCGGCGTTGGGCAATGAGGTTGGCTGTGTAAGTGCGGACATCCTCTTTGGGTCGTCCGGCCACAGCGCTTACCAATTCCTTGATGGCTGCTTGCGCTCCTGGCGCGCCCAGCAGCAGATGGCCTACAATCTCATTCACTTTGGCGTCCAATTCTGCTTCGGGCACAACATACTGCACCAGACCATAATTTTGGGCTGCGACGGCCGTAAAACGTTCGCCAGTCAAGAAAAGTTCACGGCCGTTTTGCGCCCCAATCTTCCCCAACACAAACGGTGAAATAACGGCCGGTACAATACCCAACTGCACTTCGCTGAAACCGAATTTGGCCCGTTCCACAGCCACCACAATATCGCAGCTGCTCATCACCCCCACACCGCCACCAATGGCGCTGCCATTCACACGGGCTACCACCGGTTTACAGCACTGTTCCACCATCATCATCAAATCAAAGATAGCTTCAGCGCCGCGCACATTCTCTTCAAACGTAGATTGACCAGCAGCCAGCATCACCTTCAAATCGGCGCCGGCACAAAAGGTACGGCCGTTGCCCGTCAACACCACTACCCGCACATCATCCCGCTCATTTAGATTCTGGAAAACGGCCGCTAATCGAGCAATCATCGCTGCCGTCAACGCATTGTGAACCTGTGGCCGATTCAACGCCACCGTCAAAACGGCTCCATCCTGCCGCAGTTCAATCTCCTCACTCATCTTATGCCTCCATTTGTGTAAAAAGTAATTATACAGGTCATACCTGCGAAGGCAGGGATCCACACATCTGGATACTCACCTTCGCAGGTATGACAGTCGAGAGAAGACTGTATAGTTACAAAACAAAAAACCCTCCTGCCAACTTAGTCAGCAGGAGGGTATTATAGATTTCCTTTCGATTATTTGCACCAATTACACAAACATTGTCATCCGATCACTTGCACACTTGCAATTCTAATCAGAGGGGGTAGGTTCCGGCAGCATTTCCTGTTCCAACACATCTTCCTGATTGTTATCGTTTATTGGGGCATTCATCAACTCTTCAAACACCAGCCGATCCAATGTCTCCACTTCCAACAATGTCTCTACCAGACGTTCCACATGGGGTTGATTTTCTCTGATGACATCGAGGGCACGGCCGTATTGTTCACCCAAAATTTGCCGCACTTCCGCATCAATCTCGCGGGCTGCTTCTTCACTATAATCACGGCCGCCCAGACCATAATCCCGGCCCAAAAATGGATTCGAGCCTTCATCGCCATAAATTGGCAAACCCAATTTGTCGGACATACCATACTGCATCACCATCGCTCGTGCCCGGCGCGTACTTTGCTGCAAATCGCTGGCGGCGCCGGTTGTAATACGCCCAAAGAAGATTTCTTCGGCCGCCCGGCCACCCAATGCCCAGCAAATACTATCCTCAATAAATTCACGTGTATACACCATGCGGTCTTCCGGCAAAGGCATTACATAGCCACCAGCCCGGCCGCGCGGCACAATGGTAATTTTCTGTACCGGATCCGTATTCAGCAGGAAAAAGCTCACTACGGCATGACCCGCTTCATGGTAGGCAATTGTCTCCTTATCTTCCTGGCTCATCACCCGGCTCTTCTTTTCCGGCCCCATCGCCACCCGGTCAAAGGCATCCTGAAATTCCAGACGGCCGATAGTTCGTTTATCGCGGCGAGCAGCAAAAATGGCGGCTTCATTCAACAAGTTTTCCAGGTCAGCCCCAGAAAAACCGGCCGTTAAGCGGGCAAATTCTTGCATCTCCACTTCTTTAGAGATGGGTTTACCACGGGCATGAACCTGCAAAATCAGTTCCCGCCCCTTAATATCCGGCAGGTCTACAAATACCTTGCGATCAAAACGGCCGGGGCGCAGCAAAGCCGGGTCCAGAATATCAGCCCGGTTCGTGGCCGCCATCACAATGATATTGGTTTCATTATCAAAGCCGTCCATCTCTACTAAAATCTGGTTTAAGGTTTGTTCACGTTCATCATGACCACCGCCCAAACCGGCCCCGCGCTGACGGCCGACAGCATCAATCTCGTCTACAAACACAATAGACGGAGCGCTTTGCTTGGCCTTGTCAAATAAATCGCGTACCCGACTGGCCCCCACACCCACAAACATCTCTACAAATTCAGAACCGGAAATATGGAAGAAGGGGACGCCCGCTTCCCCGGCGACTGCGCGGGCTAACAATGTTTTACCCGTTCCTGGCGGGCCAACCATCAGCACCCCTTTGGGAATACGCGCCCCTACTTGCACAAACTTCTCCGGTTCGCGCAAGAATTGCACCACTTCCTGAAGTTCTAGCTTGGCCTCATCCACACCGGCCACATCGTCAAAGGTCACAGTGGGCCGGTCGGCGTCATTCAGGTTTTTGGCTTTGCTACGGCCGAAACCAAAAATGCTGTTGCCCCCACCCCCCTGCATCTGCCGGAAGCCACGACTGAAAATCCAGATAAGCAGCAAAATTGGCCCCAATGTCAGGGCAATACTAAACAAGTTATTACGGATAGATTGATCATTGACACTGACCTCCACCCCCAATTCCTCTAATACCGGTCCTGTCAGGCCGTAATATTCCAGCTCTTGGGAGTAACTATCTTTGGAATCCTTGAAAGCATAGGTAACAATCTCCCCATTCTTAATAGCTTCCAATTTATCTCCGCTAATAACAATTTCATCTACCTGACCACTCTGTACCGAATTCACAAATTCGGTCATGGGAACGGCCTGGCTGCTGGTAAAACGGCCGCTTAAAAACAATTGCAGACCCAAAATGATGGCAAATATTGTAATAATCCACACCCAGGTTGGTATCGAGGGGCGGTTTCCTTCTGGTTGTTCGTCCATTTTTCTTACTCTTTTCTCTCGATCAAGTGCCTCGGCTTTACGGTTTTGAGGAGTCTGCATTCTCAAATGCAAACAGGCATCTGAGGATACCCACTCCTCATTGAAAGCTACGGTACTAATAGACAGTACATTTTCTGCTGGTTAGTTCTTCTCGTATCCTGTCATTGTACGCAGAAAAGCGTACAACTTCAACTATGGAAACGGAGAGAATTTTTCCGCACGGGAATGGGAACCAGTATAGGCTCTGGTGGGGCTGCGGCCGGAATAAAAGCATCTACCATAGAAACCATAATGCCTTTCAAATTACGCCGGGCATATTGCAGCCGCTTTTTTACAGTGGTCAGGGGAAGTTCCAACAAACGTGCTATCTCTTTTTGGGAGTATCCCTTCAAATAAAACAGTTGGGTAACAACCTGTTCTTTTTCAGGCAGGGCTTGAATGGCAGCTATGACTTTTTCTTTCATTTCTGTTTCTTCTAATATAGAGGCAGGGCCAGGTTCGGTCGCCGGCATTTCTGGGGCCGATTCAATTGGTCGGGTAGAGATTTTCGTTCCGCGACCTAAACGGTACGCCTGGCTGACAACAATCTGGCGCAACCAGCCAGCAAAGGCCAATGGTTCCCGCAGTTGAGTTAAATTTTGAAAGGCGGCCACAAAAGCTTCTTGAGTCGCATCCTGAGCCTGGTAACTGTCGCCGAGGATAGCATAGGCCCAATGGTAGGAAGTGTCATAAAAACGGTTAACTAATTCACCAAAAGCCAAGTGTCTCTGGTTGACGCTTAAGTTTAGGTTTCTGGCGTTAATGACCAGGATGTCCGTTTTTTCCATCATATTACGCTCCAACGGCCGTAAACACAGCCTATTTTTCGCCTCTATTAGTAAGAGCCAGTTCAGTGATAAAAGGTGACAAATTCATAAGTTTACCTGGCAAATAAATTCGCTACCACAGTTGCAAAACCGGCCTGCGCCGGTTAAGTCTCAGTCAGCATAGGCCGACTTCGCAAACGTAGCAGCAATTTTAACTGCCATGTTTCTTTGTATCATGAGACCGTTATTTGGGCTACCCTTTCTCATGCTTACCTTACTGTATCAGACAACAAGATTGCCTGTTTCATTACCAGCCCGTTTCGTGTAAAATATTAGACATAATGCAATCTGATTATGAAAATACAACGTGGGTATCCCCCGCATCCTCCTGGCTTCATTTTCTTTTAGGCAATCTCCGTCTGGTCATTTTCATCATTGTGGCCTTTGCCGGTATGATTGCCGTCTACTTGTATTTTAGCCCCGAAGAAGCAACGGCCGAAATGATTGATCTCAGCGCCCAATCCACCATGTCTGCTCCCATTTTTAAGTCAGTCCCCCAACAACCCGTCTTACAACGGCTGGCACAAAGTCCGGGACCGCTGCGTATTGGCATTATTGCCGGACACAAAGGGTTTGACAGTGGCGCCGTTTGCCCAGACGGTCTGACAGAAGCAGAGGTGAATGATAGTATTACCCGGCAAGTTGTGGCTCAACTGCAAGCTGATGGGGTTCCGGTTGATTTGCTGGATGAGTTTGATGAACGATTGGGGCGGTATGGGGCCACGGCCGTCATCTCCATCCATGCCGACTCCTGCGTCTACTATCACGATCAATTGACAGGTTTTAAGATTGCCGGTTCCAGTTATACCGACTCAGCCGCACTAAATAGTTGTCTGGAACAATCTTATGGTGAAGTCACCCAACTGCCTTACCATCCCACCACCATCACCGAACATATGACTGATTATCATGTCTTCCGTGAAATTCCTCTGGGCGTTCCGGCCGTTATTATTGAAGTTGGCTTTTTGAATTTAGACCGAGAAATTTTAACCACCCAATCCAACATCCCAGCCGCTGGCGTCTTTAGCGGCATTCAATGCTACCTGAATCAAGTACGCCCTAACAATGGCTAGTTATTCAGCGCGACAGCCGATGTCGCCGGCACAGCTAATTAACCAGGCCAGACAGGCCATTAAACAAGGTCAGCGCCAGGAAGCGCAGCGTCTGTTAAATGAAGCTGCTCGCCTGGAGCCAGACAACGAGATGATCTGGTTATGGTTAGCCAGTGTAGCTCCTTCACCTCAACTGAGTCTGGAATATGTTCAGCGGGCAGAAGCGATAAATCCAACCAATCCTCGGGTGGCAGAGGCTCGTCGTTGGGCTGAACGCCGCTTACGGGAAATGCAAATACCCAACCTGCCGACCCCAGAAACGGCCGCTCACACACCCCACAAAAAAAAGGGCAAAACAGCCGTCATCTGGGCCACACTTTTTATCATTCTCTTTTTGATTGTAGGTGTAATCAGCCTGTTTTTATGGAACCAATTACAGTCACCAACGGCCGTGCGCGCCCAACTACCCGATGCCCAACAGGCTGCCATCCTGCCTGAGCAATTGCCAGTAAACAAAGCGCCTAAAGCGGCCGAACATACAGCCACACCTAAACCG
>JAAEOP010000665.1 GCA_024223125.1 Chloroflexota bacterium | reverse complement strand
TCCACCGCTGCGGGCAAGCCTGAAATGTGACCCTGATGAAGCGTTATTTCTGCGGGATATGTACACGGCCGTGCAATCCGGCTACCATCTCAACAAAAAGCATTGGAACACCGTCACCGTAAATGGCTCCCTCCCCGATGATGAACTCTGGCGTATGGTGGATATGTCTTACGACCTGGTTGTGAAAGGATTGAAAAAAGCTGACCGGAACCTTCTGGCCGGGGATTAGTTTTGCCGCAGACACGACGGTACGCCGCAGCATTGGCTGATGGCAGGATATTGAGAAATTTCAGTGTATAATGATTTCATGTCAATTTTTCACAGATAAAAGCGTTTTTGTAATAGGAGCATGAATCATGACATTGGCAACATATGATCACACATTGAATATGGCAAGACAGCTTGCTTTGCCTGAACAACTACAACTACTTGAAGACTTAACCAAAGTAGTTCGCCGTCGGGTAGACAGTGAATCCAAAACATACAGCGTTATGGATTTAGAGGGGCTAGGAGCCGAAATATGGCAGGGAATTGATGCTCAAGCTTATGTAGATCAGGAGCGGGCGTCATGGGCGTCTTAGCAGATATGGAAGGGGCGGTTGTTGGTCTTGACACGGCTTCTCTGATTTATTTCATAGAAAAACATGTGACATACCATCCGCTGCTTCGACCCTTTTTTACGGGGCTTGCCGATGAGAAATATACGGCGGCGACGTCAACTATTACATTGGTAGAAACATTAGTGCATCCCATTCGTAATAATCGCCTCAAGTTAGCGCGGCGTTATCGGGAAATTCTCTTAAATGCACCTCATATCATGACCTATGATTTATCGCCCGACATTGCTCAAATAGCAGCCGAAATTCGCGCCGATCATACTTTACATACGCCTGATGCGATTCAGTTAGCAACGGCCGTATATGCCGGCGCGACATTTTTCCTTACCAACGATCGCGCTTTGTTGAAATATCCTCGCTTAAAAGTCCTCGTTGTTGATGATTTAGCCTAAACTTGAACTCCAGCATTTCCAGTTAAATGGCCTGTGGCTGAACGAACCGAGATGACCGGTAGAGAAGGTCAGGATGCACAAGTGGGTCTGCCGGAACAAGCTGCGGCCGTCCGATGTCACGACGATAATGAGCGCCCGCAAAAGAGATTTGACTGACCCCCGCATACGCTTTCCTTAACGCACCCGTTAAATCTGGCCCAACGGCCGTCACCGCCATCACCCGTCCCCTACTTGTAACCAATTGGTTGTTTTGCACGGCCGTGCCATGATGAAACAATTCTACATCCAACAAATCCGCCGCCGCCGTAATCCCTGAAATAGGAAATCCTGTTATCAAATGTTCGGCCGGATAATCTGCTGTGGAGATGACCACTGCGGCCGCTGCGCCAGATCGAATTTGTACCAGGTCAGGCGTTAACTGCCCGGCCAGGCAAACCAGCATCGCTTCTACCAGATCGCTTTCCAGCAGAGCCATGATGACAAGCGCTTCGGGGTTGCCAAAACGGCCGTTGAACTCCAACACTTGTATCCCCTGTTCAGTCAACATCAACCCGGCAAACAAAACGCCCACATACGGGTTTCCTTCGGCCGCCATGCCGGCAATCGTCGGTTGGATGATCGTTTCCATCGCCTCAGCCATAAAAGCGTCATCCACATCAGGCACCGGATAAAACGCGCCCATGCCGCCGGTGTTGGGGCCTTCATCATGGTCATAAATACGTTTGTGGTCGCGCACGGGAATGAGAGGCACGGCCGTCACCCCATCACACAGAGCAAAAACCGACACCTCTGGTCCACTCAGTCGTTCTTCAATAATCACCGTCCGGCCAGAGTCGCCCAGTAGATTGTCTACCATGTAGCTGCGTAAAGCCGCCTTCGCCTGGGCGCGATTATCACAAACCGACACCCCCATCCCCATCTTGCCCAGGCCGCTAATCTTGACCACAATGCCGCGTCCCGGCGCTAATGTGTTCACATAGGCCACAGCTTTCTCATAATTTTGGAAGGCAGCAAAAACTGGTGTGGGAATATTGTGGCGGCGCATAAATGCCTTGGCAAATGCTTTTGACGATTCCAAGCGAGCGGCCGCTTGTGTGGGGCCGAAGATAGCTAATCCGGCCTCTTGAAAAGCATCCACCACCCCCAGCGCCAAAGGATCATTTGTGCCCACAACCGTCAAATCAATGTCATGCGCCAGGGCAAAGGCTACCAATTCGGGTACGTCTTCATCGCTGATGGGTACGTTACTGGCGATTTGGGCTGTACCGGCATTGCCGGGGGCCACATAAATTCGGGCCACCCGTGGCGATTGGGCAATTTTCCAGGCCAAAGCATGTTCTCGCGCACCGTAACCTAAAACTAATACATTCATCTTTTCCGTTTTCATATTGCTGCTCCTCAGTGGCGTAGGGCAAGATGCCATCTTGCCCTCCAGATAAGTAATATAGGATTGAACGTCCAAATGTGGGATTGTTAGGGAAACTGTAGCAGTATCATGAAACGGAATTATAGGGGTAATACCGGGGAAAACGTGTCATCCGAATGGGTACATGAGGGGGTGAAATTAGTGGGCAGTTTTCAGATTGGTTCAATCTTGAAGATTGAACCAATCTCCTAACTACAGGAGTTGCAGATCTCTGGCACGGCCGACGGCCTGGGTGCGGTTGTTGACATTTAGTTTTTGGTAGAGGCGGCGGGTGTGGGCTTTGACGGTGTTGATGGAAACGACCATACGCTGGCTGATTTCGCGGTTGGTCAGGCCCTCGGCCAGATATTGCAGCGTTTCTAATTCACGGCCGCTCAAAGGTTGGATAATGGTTTCCTCAATCACGGCCGTTGGGTCAAGATGAACTAGCAGCGAACGGGCATATTCGGTTGTGACACCATTTCCGGCCACATGATGCAGCAAACGGGCCAGCGACGCTTCCTGTTGATCGAGGAATAGACGCACATAGCCACCTGGTTCGGCCAGGGTAAGGGTGCGTTGGAAGAGAGGTACGGCCGTCACCATATCCCCTTGTTTTGCCAGCGCCAACGCCTGCGTTAAAGTGACCTCAATCAAAAAATGAGTGTTGTGGCGAGTGTCGGCCACATCGGCCAACATTTGTAGGGCCGGTAACGTTCCCTGAAATTCACGTTGGGCCAGATGCAGCCGCACCAATTCCAGATAGGCGGTCGGCCATTCCTGAAACTTTTCCGGTGAGTCAGTCAGGGCAATGCCCAACTGAGAAGCCCATTGTTGAACTGGTAAAGTGTCGCCTTGCTGTAAAGCCAGAGTTGCCCGGCGAATTGTGGGGCTGGCAGCCTGAATTTGCTGTTCTAAATCATCAATCAGGGCAAAGGCGGCTTGCCAATCGCTAACGGCCGCCAGATATTGGGCCAGTTGTCCGCGAGCATAAATAAGCATTTTGTGGTCGCCGCACCGTTTGGCAAATGTGAGGGCGTGGCGCAAATGTGTTTCCGCTTCGGCCAGACGGTTCCATTCATAAAATAAACCGCCCAAACCAACGTGCATAAACCCAACAGCGGGAGAGGGGGTACGGCCGTTTGTCTGCGTCTGCGCTATTTCCAACCCCCGCTGATAAATGTCAAAAGCGGCCGGGAGTTGGGCTTGCCTTTCGTAAGTTTGCCCCCAATAAAAGGTGGCAAACATGACTGCCCACAGACCAGGATCATGAGAGCTGTTTTGGGCCGCTTCGGCAAATGCTTCTCGCGCCGCTTCCAAATCAGCTTGTTGTAGATGGGAAAAGCCCAGGTTGATGGAGACTTCGCTGCGCAGCATGTGCTGGTCGGGTGGCAGCTTGTGCAGCGCCTTTTGGGAAAAGCGAATACTGACATCCGTATCGCCGGTCATGACAGCCACCCGTGCCCGCAAAGCTGACCATTCTCCCCACAGCAGCGGTGTGTCCAATTGGTCGGCGACAGCTTCTAACACGGCCGTTGCCTGCGTCAGCGCTCCGGTACGAATGAGCGACCAAGCATAAAACAGACTCAAACGACGGCGGGAAGTTTGCAATTCGGCCGGCAGCGATTCTACCCATTGGCGTAAGGCGCTGCCTTCGCCAAACATCAACACTTCCCGTGATACGGCAACCATGAGTTCGGCTGCTAATGGGTAATCGGCTGCCGCCAATGCGTGGTCTACGGCCGCCAATGGCTGGCCGTGAGCCTGATACCAGAGGGCAGCCTGCTGGTGAAGTTGGGCAATGTCGGCC
>JAAEOP010000664.1 GCA_024223125.1 Chloroflexota bacterium | reverse complement strand
CGAATGGTTCTATCGTATTTTAACCGCTCATGGCTTAGATATGCTGGTCGTGTGGATGGTCTTTTTTGAAGTAGCCGGGCTTTATTTTGGGGCTACAGTTGTTCTCAACGCCCGCCTGGTTTTCCCCAAAGTAGCCTGGGGTGCATTTGTGTTAATGGTGGTAGGCACATTGATGGTGAACATTATTGTGCTGATGGGCAAAGCGGACGTGATGTTTACCGCTTACGTACCATTAAAAGCACACCCCTCATTTTACCTGGGGATTATCTTGTTTGCGGTGGGGGCGTTGGTGGCTGTCTTTGTCTTTTTTGCCACCGTTGTCACCGCCAAAAGAGAAAAAGCGTATGAAGGCTCTTTGCCCTTGTTCACCTATGGCCTGGTGACGGCGGCCATCATTGCCACCTACGCCCTGGTTTCTGGCGCATTGGCTTATATACCGGCCTGGCTGGCTTCGATGGGACTGATGGAAGTTGACCCCGGTTATTACCGCAATCTGTTCTGGGGCTTTGGGCATACAGCACAGCAGATCAATCTGGCTGCTATGATAGCTATCTGGTACGCGCTGGCGCAGTTTACGGTTGGCGCCGTCCCCGTTAACGAGAAATTGTCACGCTTTGCCTTTATTTGTTACATCCTTTTCATTAATCTGGGTTCGGCGCATCATTTATTAACTGATCCTGCTTATGGGTTTGGTTGGAAGACGTTTAATACTTCTTACGCCATGTACCTGGCGGTACTGGGCAGTTTGATTCATGCTTTTTCAATTCCAGCGGCTGTAGAAATCGCCCAACGACGCAAAGGGTTTACCAATGGGTTATTTGGCTGGCTGCGAAAAGCCCCCTGGAAAGAACCGGGATTCTCTGCTTTGGTCATTTCCATGGTGCTGTTTGGCTGGATTGGCGGCGTTACCGGCGTCACCATTGGCACAGAGCAGATTAACATGACTGCTCACAATACAATGCGCCTGCCCGGACATTTCCACGCTACAGTCGTTGCTGGTTCCACATTGGCCTTTATGGGCATTACCTACTATCTGATTCCGCTCATTTTCCGGCGTAAATTACGGTTCAAAGGTGTGGCTTCGTGGCAGCCGTATGTGTTTGGCGGCGGTATGACGCTCGTTTCAGTAGGCATGATTGCGGCCGGATTGCAAGGCGTCTCCCGGCGGCATTGGGATGTGACGTTTTCTCAATCTGCCTTTTCCACAGATGTGCCTGGTACGGCGCAGTTGATGTTGGGGGTGATGGGCATTGGAGCGTTGATCGCCATTACGGGCGGTATTATGTTCTTGCTGGTGGTTCTCAGCTCAGTCTTTTTGGGTAAGCAGACGGAAGCCAGCCGGTTGACATTAGTGATGAGCCAGGAAAACCCACTAGTGGAAGATGCACTGCCTAATGTTGGCAAAGAAGCAGAAGGGAAGTTGGTTCCCAAAGGCACCGTTGCCATTGTGTTTGCTTTCTTGATGTTCTTTGTTCTCTACTACTTTAGCAATTGGTGGTTGTTGGGTAGAGCGTGGTTTATTAATTAGGGATCGCTTGGAGATTAGAGATTGGAGATTGACCCATCTCCAATCTCTAAATCTCTAAAAGTGTGTATATGTGGGCAGTATTGTTACTCGGTCTTACCGGTAGTTTGGGTCATTGCGTTGGTATGTGCAGCGGGGTGGCTTTACTTCTCGGCCGTCGTGGACAGGCGCGAGGTTGGCGGGTCATCTTTTTGCATTTGGGGCGAGTAACGACATATGGGCTGCTGGGGGCGGCCGCCGGAAGTCTGGGCTTTTCCATTATGAAGTTTATCAGTTATTGTGCCGCCGCTCTGAGCGGGCAATCTGATGCCACGGCCGTAAACGGTTTGTTGTGGCTGCAAGGAGGGTTGGCTTTGTTAACGGCCGTTCTCTCTATCTACATGGCCCTGGCATTGCTAGGGCAACTGCCCTCCCCCGAACTGTTTTTCACCGGTTTTACCCGACGATGGGGACAACTCATGCGCCGGGTGACTGCTTCTCCACCACCTGCGAATCCCCCCACCCAAAAAGCCAACATTTTGACATTGTATGGTTTGGGTATGTTGTGGGGCGCGCTGCCTTGTGGTTTAGTGATGACGGCGTTGGTGGCTGCGGCCGTAGCCGGATCGCCCCAACGGGGTGCATTAACCATGTTGGCCTTTGGCCTGGGAACGTACCCTGTTACTATTGGCGTTAGTCTGGCAGCGCGGTTAAAACAGGGGAAATCATGGCCGTTAGCCCGACCATCATTCCGTTACGCGGCCGCCGCGCTCATTATGCTGTTTGGGGTGCAGATGGCGCTGCGCGGCCTGGCAGCCTGGGGGTGGGTGGGCCATTTTCATTTAGGAACAATCATGTTATGGTAGCCCTAACGTCAGAATCGGAACAAGCTCAATGCACTTTGTGTGGTTTAACAACAGCGCTTCCTCTCACCAACACGGCCGGAGACTTTTTTTGTTGCCCGGCTTGCCTGGAAGTCAGCGCCCTGCTGGCTGAATCCCCATCTCCTACACAAACAATGGCCGCTTCTGGACAATGTGAAACGACGGCCGTTTCCCTGAGCGGCCTCTGGTGTCCCTCCTGCGCCTGGTTAATCAACGAACGATTAGACCGTGCCCCCGGCATCCAAAGCGCCGACGTCAACTTTATTCAAAGAGAAGCGCAGGTTAGTTACGATCCGGCACAAACATCCCCCCGCCGCATTGCCCGCCAAATTAAGCAGTTTGGTTATGGCGCTCGTTTAGCCGGGGATAAACCCCACAACGAAGAGGAAGCCCAGTGGAATTTGCTACTGGTTAGCGGCGTTCTGGTCATGCACATCATGATCTTGAGCTTCATGCTTTATTTTCGGGAGTGGACAGGACGCGCTTCGGCCGATACGGAATGGATGGCCGACATTTTTCGGCTGATGATTGCCGTTATCAGTGTCCCGGTTATTTTCCTAATTGGACTGCCAATTTTGCGAGCGGGAGCGGCCAGTTTGCTGCGCGGCCGCCCCAATACCCACACTCTCATCGCCATCGGCGCTTTTGCTGCCTTGGGGTTGTCTGTTCGCAATTTGATGGTGGGGCAGAGTAGTGTTTATTTTGACACGGCCGCCATCCTCCTGTTTTTAATGGCCGTCGGGCATTGGCTGGAACTGCGGGCGCAAAAAGTAAGCGGCGAGGCGGTAGAACGACTGTGGCAGCAAATTCCATCTGAAGCAACCTGGCTAACGGCCGACGGCTGGCAAACAACCCCGGCTGATAAAGTGTCGGTGGGGACACGGGTGCGCGTTCGTCCGGGCAAGCGTTTTCCTGTTGACGGCGTAGTAGCTGTGGGCGAGGGGGATGTGGATGAAAGCGTGGTGACGGGGGAACCGGACCCCGTGCCGCACAATGCCGGTGATAAAGTGTTGGCGGGTACGGTCAATCTGGATGGCACTTTTGAATTGATTACCACGGCCGTCAGCGCCGAAACAGTTGTCGGGCAAATCGGCCGTTTGCTGCATCAAGCCTTGTGGCAGCGGGCGCCGGTGGAGCAGTTGGCCGATAAATTGGCGGCCCACCTGGTTCCGATAGCTGTCATCCTCTCTTTGGCTTCTTTTGCTTTTTGGACATGGTGGGACAGCATGGAAACGGGCTTGATTATAGCTCTCTCTGTTTTGCTTATTGCCTGCCCTTGCGCGTTGGGCATCGCCACGCCACTGACATTGTGGGTGGGTCTGGGACGTGCGGCCGAAGAAGGGATTATTTTACGGTACACGGCCGTTTTAGAACGATTGGCCGCTGTGAAACAAATATATTTTGATAAAACGGGCACATTAACTCAACGGCCGATCCGTCTGCAAAAGGTAGACACAGATGGGGTGGCAGAAACGGAATTTATGAGGTGGGTGACGGCCGTTGAATCCTACTCAGAACATCCTTTGGGGCAAGCCATTGTCAGCGGCGCAGAGCAGCAATTTTCAGACCAGGCAGTACATCATTTTCGCGTCTGGCCGGGGCAGGGGGTTTCTGGCACAATAGATGACACTCCCGTTTGGATTGGCAACCGCCGCTTAATGGAATACCATGAACTGACCTTGCCGTCTGATTTGCAGGAAACGGCCGCTACCTGGCAGGAAGATGATTTGACGGTGGTGTATGCGGGTTGGCACGGTCGTGTGCGCGGCCTAATTGGTCTGGGCGAACTGATCCGTGATGATGCGTTGGAAACAATCCAACAGTTACAAGCATTGGAAACGGATGTAGCCGTCCTGACTGGTGATGATGAAAACGCCGGCCGGCGTTGGCGGAGAACTCTCAACATTCCCGTTTATGCTGAACAACGGCCGGAAGATAAAGTAGCTCGTTTGCAAGCGGCCACTGGACAAACGGCTATGGTCGGTGATGGTATCAATGATGGGCCTGCTTTGGCGGCCGCGGCCGTGGGTTTGGCAGTGCGTCAGGGAACGGATGTAGCCCAATCGGCGGCCGATGTCATTTTGTTGCATGATGATTTACGCGCCGTTCCCTGGCTTATGGGGTTGTCTACGGCCGCTATGCGGAAAGTAAAGCAGAATTTGGCCTGGGCCATTGGATATAATAGTATTGGCCTGCTTCTGGCTATAACCGGGTTTTTACAACCCTCATTGGCAGCGCTGTTGATGGTGCTTAGTAATTTAATTGTCACGACCAATGCGCTGCGTTTACGGAGAACTAAAATAGTTGCAAGTAACGAGTAACAAGTTGCAACTAAAACATAATTATGGCAAAACAACGCTCAATTTATGCCCGTCGCCGCACGTTACGCGCCCTGGAAAAAGGATGGGTTGCTCTGGAACGGACTGTTAACCGGCTGACAACGATTGGTCCCAAAATGACCCCATACAACCCGTTGTATCATCTGGGAACGTTAACCATTTTCCTGTTAATCATTCTGACTCTTACCGGTGTTTTCTTGACGGTTTTTTACCGTCCAGGGAGCGATCGCGCTTACCTGAGCGTCATGGGACTAAGTGAGAATTGGCTGGGGCTTCTGGTACGCACTATTCATCGTTATGCCTCAGACGCCATTATTATTGTCGCTTTTCTCCATGCCTTGAAGATGCTTATCAGCGACCGTTTTTGGGGTAATCGCTGGTTTGCCTGGGTATCGGGTTGGGTCATGTTGGCTTTGATCTGGATTATGGGTTTGATGGGCTATTGGCTGGTATGGGATCAATCGGCCCAATGGTTGACCGAATATTTTATTGCCTTCGCCGGAGGGCCATTTGCCCATTCGATTTTGGGAAGCACTGATTTAGCCGCTTCCTCTTATGCTCTTTTTGTCATTGTGTTATTTCTGCATGTATTTATCCCGCCAGTCATTTTGATAGGGGTGTTAATCCATGTACTGCGTCTGGCCCGTTCCCGTTACTGGTCGCCCCGTTGGTTGATGATTAGTACGGTTATGGTTTTGATTATGCTTGCTTTGTGGTGGCCGGCACCCTTATCTGGCCCGGCTGATTTAAGCAAATTAGTGGGTACCATTGAACTTGACTGGCTTTACATGGGTTTCTTGCCTTTAGTGGACACAATCGGCGCGCCCATCTTTTGGGGGCTTTCTTTGTTAGCTTTGCTGCTGGCCTTCGTTTTACCCTGGCTGGCCAAAGGTCAACATGACGGACCGTCCATTGTCATTGAATCGAACTGTACCGGTTGTTCTGCCTGTGCGCGGGAATGTCCCTATGACGCCATCGAAATGGTGCAGCGAGACGATGAGTCGCCTTTTGAATCTTTAGCGGTGGTTAACCCTGGGAAGTGTACTGGCTGCGGAATTTGTGTTGGCGCCTGCCATGATGATGCGATTGAATTGGATCGTTTAGTGTCGGCCGTTGTCCGCCAAGATTTGCAGCGCACGTCAGCTCAGGCCAGCGCGGCTGGTCAGCCGCCGGTAACGGTGTATGTGTGCAACCGCCATGCGGCGTTGGGTACGCTGCCACCGTTGGAGAAACCAGAACCGATAAACAGTGTCGGGATGAGTGTTGGCGGCTCCATTCCTTTGCTGCAAGCGAAACTGCCGCCGCGGGTAAATGTTGGCCAGTGGCGGGATGATGATGATGAGTGTCGGTCGGTGATTACGGCCGTTATTCCCTGCACTGGTATGCTTCATCCCAACTGGGCAGCCGAACTCATTGAAGCTGGCAGCGCAGGCGCCATTGTGGTGAGCTGTCCTGTTGACGACTGCTCTCACCGCGAGGGGCCGCATTGGATTGCTGACCGGCTGAAAAGACGGCGTACTTTCCGTGCCGGCCATACCCACTTTTTGGAACTACCGCCAGGGAGCAAGAAAGAAGTCCGGTCAGTCTGGGCACAAATGGTTGGTGACTTAGAACAGGCTGCCCAGGTACGGCAGTCGGCCACTGTTGTCGGTTCCGCGGGCAAAAAAGCATCTGAAGCGGCCAAGCCTAGCTGGTGGGGGCATCTCCGTTATCTAGGCGTGGGTTTAGTTATTCTGCTGGCTGTCTTTTTGGCGTCTATGTTGGTTAATCAAACGGCTACCAATCCCTTGCCGGAACAGGGGCAGGTACGAATTGTGCTGAATCATGGCGGGCAGTTATTGTCTACGGCCGCTAATCTGGACCCCGAAGTGGCCGCCAAACTGCCGGATAATATAGACCCCTCCATGGTATTAGGCGGTGAACGGTACCCTATCGGTTTGCGTGTGGCTGTGGATGATGAGGTTATGCTGGAAAGGACATATAGACCACGCGGTTTACGTCGTGAAGGAGCTATCTACGAACAGGAAGCTCTCTGGCTTGAACCAGGTAATTACGCTGTAGAAATTTGGTTGATGGATGACGATGTGGAATGGCGGTCTGTTTTTGCCGAGATGGTTGATATCTCCGACGGAAATGTTAATACTTTAATCTTTGATAATATTGAAGATCAGTTTGTTCCCCAGGAAGAGTAACCGGAACGATTGACCGAATGGTTGGACATGGCCGATGTCAGCGACCCCTTGCACGGCTGAAAAGCGCCCCTATCCCCCGGCTGGCAGCCGAATGGCAGCAAGCTCTTCTGAACCGCATTGACAATCCACTGGCCGATTTACGCGCCCGTATTGCCGTCGCCGAAGAAATGGTAACCATGCTGGAGATCAAATACCAAAGGAGATCTCCTCTGCTTGCCATCGTTTGGATGGGGCGTTAATCAGCTTCTCTGCTTCTGCCTGAGTTAGCCAATTACCAGCGCGAACCCCTTCTTATTTCACACCCTTCACCCGTTCCACACCGTAAGCCAGGGTAGGGGGAACCAGTCCATTATCGGCCGCTTCCACAGCTAATTTGCGTATAGCGGAAATATCCTGGTTAATGCTGCTGTGACTTTTACCCGTGTTAAGCATCTCTTCCGCTGGGTGTAAGTGCATTCAGGCACAACATCCCGAATGACTTGCGTAAAGAGCTTGCCACACCCTTCGCAATCAAAACGGGCGCTGTCAAAAACCAGAACCATTTTTTGACCTCGCAGCGGTGCGTCGTGAAACCGTCTTTGTTTGGGATAATTATGTGCTTGGCAACTCAATTGCAGGCAATTGGGACATAGCGCAACATCCCAGCGTGATGTGCAATAGAGATGGGGGATGTTGCTTTGGTCATCATATTCTTCTTTGACTACATCCAAATCTTCCAGCCCCAAAATATCGGTCAGCTCTCAGCTATACTCCTAAAGCCATAGAGGGGTTGCTATTGGCCCTGTTTTGTTGTATTATTACAACAATGGTTTTTGTTGTATTATCCCGCATATATGAATAGATTGACATAACTATAACATATAGATTTCAAGACTGGCGAGGTTTCAGACTATTGTAAGACTTACCAAATCAAAGCGAAAACCTCGCCGGTCTGCAAAGTTTATGATTGAACAGGCGCAGCAGCTTCAAGTAAAAGGCATCCGTGAAGGGCTTCTTGTGACCACCACCACTGAAGGGTCATTTGAGGTGATGTATGCCCAATTACAGGATGAATTAGAACGGAAGGGCTCCTTTTTTCAGGGCAGCCGGGTTGCTTTGCAGGTGGGATCACGGCCGTTAACCAAAGCCCAAATATTGCAGCTACATCGTCTCTTTGTGGAACATGAACTGGAATTATGGGCTATTCTTTCTGACGATGCCCAAACTCGTACCATTACCCGTGATCTGGATTTAGCCATCCGGTTGGCGGGTAGCAACACAGACCTGGATGGGAACATGCTGATTCCCCAGCCACAAGCAGCCGCCAATGGGGAAGAAAACAGTAACGGCCGTGACGTTTTATTGCTCAAAGAAACGCTGCGCTCCGGCCGTTCCCTTTATCATAAAGGAGATATTGTCATCATCGGGGATGTGAATCCGGGGGCCGAGATTATGGCCGGCGGCGATGTGATTGTCTGGGGACGTTTGCGTGGGTTGGTACATGCCGGGGCGTTGGGGGATGATGCGGCCGTCATCCGCGCCCTCGATCTGCAACCCACCCAACTCCGTATCGCCGATCAAATTGCTATTTCACCCCACGAATTGGGGCGCACACCCACACCTGAACAGGCAGCCATCAAGAACGGACAGATCATTGCCGAGCGATGGAAATCATAGGAGTTAAACATGTGGCTGGTGGCTACTGGTTGGTGACTGGCACTATCCACTACCACCAACCACAAATTAAAAGGAGAACAATATGAGCGGAAAAGTTATTACTGTCACATCGGGCAAAGGGGGAGTGGGTAAAACCACCGTCACTGCAAACCTGGCGGTGGCTCTGGCCATACGCGGCCGTAAAGTAGTAGCCCTGGACGCCGATATTGGTTTGCGTAATTTAGATATTGTCATGGGGCTAGAAAACCGCATTGTGTACGATTTGGTAGATGTGGTGGAAGGCCGCTGTCGGCTGCGCCAGGCAATGATCAAAGACAAGCGTCAATCGGAATTGTACCTGATTCCGGCCGCCCAAACACGGGACAAAATGGCCGTTAGCCCCTCCGACATGGTGCTGGTATGCGATCAACTACGACAGGAGATGGATTACATTATCATAGATTCTCCGGCTGGTATTGAACGCGGTTTCCGCAACGCCATTGCCGCCACCGATCAGGTTTTGATTGTGACTAATCCCGAAGTTTCGGCCGTCCGTGATGCTGACCGAATTATTGGCATGATCGAAGCAGAGGAGAAGGGGCCGGCCCGCCTCATTGTCAACCGCGTCAAACCTGATATGGTCAACCGGGGACAAATGCTTTCCATTGAAGACGTTATAGATATTCTGGCCATTCAACTCGTCGGTGTCATTCCTGAAGATGAACAAATTTTGATTGGCTCTAACCAGGGCTTGCCGGTAGCCATGAACGGTGTGAATGGGGCCAGCGCCAGCCAATCTTTCCGCAATATTGCCGGACGCCTGGAAGGGGAAGAAATTCCTTATATGGAACTAAAGGTCAGAGGCGGATTACTGGAAAGGTTGAACAATTGGCTAAACGGCAATTAAAGGAGAGTGGTCTATGAGTTGGATAGACAGGTTATTGGGTAGAGAAGAAAAAAGTGGGGCCACTGCCAAAAAACGCTTACAAATGGTGCTGATTCATGACCGCAGCGACGTATCGCCGGGGGTCATAGCCCAGATTAAAGATGAAATCATCCAGGTATTGGTCAAGCATTTGGAAATTAACCCGGAAGATGTGATGGTGAGTCTGGATCAGGATGATCGGGAGAGCCGTCTGGTTGCCGAAGTGCCGTTGGTAGCGATGCAAGCTTATGTCAACGGCCGTCGCTAATAAACAAAACTGATGCGTGATGCACACTCTATCGTCAAGTATGCATCATGCTTTATTCATCTGTAAACTGTGTCAATTTTTCATATGGAATTCAACGTAGAAAATGTCAGATTATGCCCGTGCTGGGTGTTAGTCGCAAACAAACAGTTTAGGCTACAAGCGGACAATATAATCCGTATATCCACCCTCGAATTCGGTGAATTTGCTATCTTTTAGCTCGATGATGCGGTCTACGACCTGATCCAGAAAGTAGCGGTCGTGGGAGATGACCAGGACAGTTCCCACGAACTCTTCTATGGTTTGTTCCAACACTTCAATGGCATTGATGTCTAGGTTGTTGGTTGGTTCATCCAACAGTAGCAGGTTAGGACGGCCGAGAACCAATTTGGCTAACTGCAAACGGCTGCGCTCACCACCGCTCAATTCATAAATGGGGTTGCGTACCTGGTCATAAGTAAACAGGAAGCGGTGCAGAAACGCGACGGTATCTCCTTCGCTGATGGCGGCCGTAGACCGGATTTCTTGCAGAGGTGTTTTCTTAGTGTCCAATGTTTCTTGCTCCTGGGCGTAATAGCCAATTTTGATGCTGGGGCCGATTTTAATCCGGCCGTTCGGTACTCCCTCTGGATCAAGCATCTGCTTCATGAGCATAGATTTGCCGGCCCCATTTGGTCCCACCAGCCCCACCCGTTCCCCATGCCAGATGATGTGGTTGAGATTGTGCCAAAGGGGACGGCCGTTGGGCAGCGTCAGACTCACATTTTCCAATTCCACAACTTTTTTGCTGCCGCGCCAGCCATTCAAGTCTAAACTCATGCGGCGGGCATCTGTAACCTTTTCGATCTTGTCCATACGGTCTAACATTTTGCGGCGGGCGCGTGCCTGACGGATGTGGCGTACATCTACTACGATGGAGGCCCACAGTTCAAAACGGGTGATGGCCGCCTCAATGCGGGCAATCTCTTTTTGCTGCGCCTGGTACAACTGCTGTTGGCGCAGGCGACGCAACTCCCTTTCGGTGGTGTAGGCGCTGTAGTTGCCGGGGTAGAGGGTGAGACGGCCGTTTTCCAATTCCGCAATATGGGTCGCCACTTCATCCAGCAAATATCGGTCGTGGGAAATAATGACAACGCAGCCATCGTAGCTGTTAATCAGTTTTTCCAAATGTTCTTTGGCCGGTACGTCCAGATGATTGTCTGGCTCATCCAGCAGCAGCAGCTTGGGTTGCAAGACGATAAGTTTTGCTAACAGCACCAGTTTTTTCTGCCCGCCGCTGAGAAGGTGGGTGGGGGTGGGCCAATGGGTTTCATCCAGACCAACCCGCGACAATGCTTCTTTGACACGGCTTTCATAACGCGGCCCGTCCAGCCGTTCATATTCGTCCAGGGCGCGGCCATGCTGCTGCATCACCTTTTCTAACCGGGCCGGATCGTTGTATACATCCGGGTCAGCCATCTGGTTTTCCAGGCGGCGTAGTTGGCTTTCTACAGCTGTTAATTGGGGTACGGCCGTCAGCGCTTCTTCAAAAACAGTCCGGCCGTCGCTCATTTGTGGTTCTTGTTCCAACCGCGCCCAGGTGAGAGTGGGTTGGCGGTAGATGTTGCCGGATACGGCCGTGAGTTCGTCGCTCATCAGTTTCATCAATGTAGATTTCCCGGCGCCATTTGGCCCAACCAGACCAATACGCTGCCGGTTCTGAATTTCCCAATCCACCGCTTGAAAGATTGTTTTTCCGGTCAAAGCGACCGATACTTTATCCAGGTTCATTAATATTTGAGCCATAGTTTCCTCCGCCAAATTTTTATCCGTTCTTTACTAATATCCGTTGTTGCCTTTTACCGCAAAAACAAAAAAGCCGGGGCAATTGCCTCGGCTTTAAGTTCATAAATGATGAAATTTGTGCGTAATCAGATTGACATAAATTTCTGCATCGAGGCGCGTTGAAGAGACCTTATGAAATCATGCCCTAATAATGAGGGGCGTACAATGCGGCCGTTAAAACCAATCTGAAAAAACATGATGGGGGGAGAATACTCAAAAATTGTTGTTTTGCCAAATAAAACAGATACGCTATTGATCATTGATATGAATTTCTGTACTCAAGGTAAATCAATTGTGTGGAAAGCCCTAAAACATTCAGGTTCACATTCAGGACCATTTGGTTTATCTGACTTATATTCAGGACGAAATTGGGAGAATCAAGTGAGTATTCTTTTTAACAGAAAGGTTTTGATTTCCTGGTGAATAACACCCTCCCAGAACGAAATTCAAAGCAACTATCAAAATTAGCCAACCAAACTGCTTCATTTTCTATTCCTTTTGGTCATCAGCGTAGCGGCGCTGCCATTCATACAGTTTGTTGAGCGCTTCGAGGGGGGACATGCTGTTTACGTCCAGTTCGTCCAGTTCGGCCAGAATGGGGCTGGCCTCGGGGAAGAGGGCCATTTGTTGGCTGGGGGTGAAGCGGCTGGGTTCCACGGCCGTCGTCGGCGCATGTTCCTCTAATTCCTTCAATAAAGCAT
>JAAEOP010000663.1 GCA_024223125.1 Chloroflexota bacterium | reverse complement strand
TGGATAACAATACGGCGGAACGGCGCATGCGCAACCCCGGTATGGGGCGAAAAAACTATTATGGCTCCGGTAGCCAATGGAGTGCCGGGCTGGCGGCAATGATGTTTTCACTGTTTCAAACCATCCTGCTCTGGAAGCTCAATCCACACCATTGGTTACACAGCTATCTCACCGCCTGTGCAGAAAATGGGGGGCAACCCCCGGCAAACATATCCCCCTTTATCCCTTGGGAGATGAGCAAACAGCGGAAACAGCAGTTGGCCAAACCGATGCCGCCTGATGGTTCTCCTATTACAGACCAGCTCAGCCCACCGCTACCACCATGAAGCGCTATTGCGGGCGTAATTTCACAGAACAGGAACTGGTACAGATTCGTGGACTCATCAATGATGATCCAAACCGTACACGTGCCGACCTCTCCCGTTTAACCTGTCAGGCATTGGCCTGGTTCAAGGCCGATGGCGGTCTAAAAGAGATGTCATGCCGTGTTGCAATGCTACGGATGGCCGAAGACGGCCTCATCACCTTACCGCCGCCACGCTGTAAACCACCACGGCAAAAGATCCAATTCACCGCGCAGACCGATC
>JAAEOP010000662.1 GCA_024223125.1 Chloroflexota bacterium | reverse complement strand
GCCTCAAACCAGAAACAACTGCCCTGACCGGGCTTGCTGTCAACTTGTAAATTGCCGCCCATCATGTTGACCAACTGCTGGGTGATAGCCAACCCCAGGCCCGTGCCCGCACGTTTTTGTATGCCTTGGGCCACCTGCTCGTAGGGTTTGAAGATGGTTTGTAGCTCTTCCGGCTTAATGCCCACGCCCGTATCCTGAATTTCAAAGCGCAGGTTAATCTGTCTGGGTTCATCATCTTGAGCGGGGTCTATGCCCAGCAAGTTGACCTTGAAAATCACCTGCCCGCTCTCGGTGAATTTGATGGCGTTGCCCAGCAGGTTGAGCAATACTTGACGCAGCCGGATTTTATCGGCTTCGATGCCCAAGAGCAAACTCTGCTGCCGTTCCAATATGAAGTTGAGGTTCTTCTCCTTGGTCTGGCGGTGGATAATGCCGGTCACATTTTCCAGAAATGCCGGCAGATACAGGACATCGGGGAAGAGTTCCATTTTGCCCACTTCAATCTTGGCCAGGTCAAGCAAATCATTGATCAAGGTCAGCAGATGTTCGCCGCTATTTTGGATGATCGCCACCCCCTTGCGGTCATTCTCAGCTATCGTGTGGCTCCGTCTGAGTATTTGACTATAACCCAGAATGCCGTTGAGCGGGGTGCGTAGTTCGTGGCTCATTCCGGACAGAAAGTTGCTTTTGGCCCGGTTGGCCACTTCAGCAGCTTGTTTGGCTTGCCCGGCTTGCTCAAACAGGCGGGCGTTGTTGATGGCAACGGCGACTTGGTTGGCCAATGAGCGCAACATATTAGCATCACCCTCGTCCAAACCGCCAATCTTATCTTCCTGCACATCTAAAACACCCACAACCTGACCTTCCTCGCCAAGCGTAATAGGTACGGCCATTTCAGAATAGGCAGCCGGCAAGAGAGGATTAGGTAGCCAATTCTCTCTCTCTCGGACATTGTCAACTTGCACCACCTGGCCGGTGCGGGCAGCCCGAGCAACCAGGCTGGTGGGGGCATTTAGGAGAATGTTGTACTCTTTGCTCTTCATCTCCCGACCTGCAACGCCGGTTCCAGCTACCACCACCAACTTCTCCCGCTTATCATCAAGCAGGCAAATGTGGGTGTGATAATAATCAAAGTTTTTCTCCACCTGATCTACCATTTCAGCCAGCAATTCTTCCATGTTGAGAATGGCGCTCAACTGCTTACTGAGGGTGGCGACGGTTTCCAGGTGTTGGGTGCGCTGTTCCAGAGAAGAGAGCGTCTCGCGGAGATGGGCGGCCATATCGTTGAAAGAGTGGGCCAGATCACCAATCTCGTCTGG
>JAAEOP010000661.1 GCA_024223125.1 Chloroflexota bacterium | reverse complement strand
GGCCGTAATCAGGTTGGGGGAGGTTGTGGTAGACTTTGGGTTCAGGGGGTGGAACAAGCAGGGCCGGGGTATCGCCGGCGGGGAGTAACTTTTGCTCGGCGATGGCGTCGGTCAATTGAAGCAGGGCCTCGCGGATGCCGGCATTCAGGCTGGTCAGGGCATGCAGTTGGGCTTTCTGAATATCCACCTGCTCACGGGTGGCCTCGACGGTGATACGTTGAAATTGCAGGCTGTAAATCGGTTGAAATTCAGGCAGGTGCCATAGCTCTTCGGCCAGGCATTTGAGCAAGTAGGTCACGGCTCGATCCACGCGTTGGCGGTTGAGGCGTTGGGGCAAGACGGTGTCAAAGGATTGGATCAGGCTTTCACGCTCATCAATCAGATAAGCGCCGGGCTGCTTCAAAATGGTCAGTAACGCATTTTGGATGTCTTCATTCTTGAAAAATTCTTCGTCGGCGGCAATGGCGGCCACCAAATCTTCATCTTCAAGTTGGTACTCCTCAATAAAGCGTTTAACAGCCTGCTGCAACCCTGCTTCAAAGGTCTTTTGAAAAGCGGCGTCGGAGCGCAATTTCTTGATCCAATCGGAGACTTCGTCGCTGACAATGCCCTTAGCCTGATTGGCCACCAAATCGACCAGCTCATCGCGAATTTTTTGTTTGAAACTCTGGGGAATGAGATTAATCAAACCGAAGGGATCGATTTGGATCATGGCAAAACCTCTCCGTACTGCTGCAATAAAAAAACCGCCTTGACCAGACGGTTAGTCTATGCTAATATATCGTCACAATAAAAGACTTGGCCGAGTAAACCTACTCTGGTCATAGAAATTTGTAAAGACCCCTCTGAGTTTGGCGACCGGGGGTCTTTTTGTGTTATGTCACTTGTTCATTCTATCACATTTAATCAGGGCTGACAATGATTTTTTTGCGGCTGACATTACCCTGTTTTTGTGAGATTCAACCTAACTCCGGAGGCTTGACAAGAAAGCTCTCAATTAACTGATATGTTGTGGATAAATACAGATACAATTTTTCACCGGCGGCCCCACTCAAAATATCCGGAGATGCGGGTCGTCCTTTGTATATTTTACCAGATTTTTCTGCCGGTGGACTCTCAATACTTTCTCGATTTCTCTCAAGAGTCTCTCACTTGTCGATATGCTTGTCTAATCACAATAATTCTCCGGCTCCACCACGCGATAATCGTGACGTAATCTCGTTTTAATCACGGAACGTATCAACGGCCAAGCTTCATTGAGTGAGTCGAACGGCTGCGGAATCAGCGCCCGCTGAAAGCCATTTTTTCTGCCATAGACCCGGATGACTGCGCCTTGATCAAACAACGTCGGCTGCCAGCCCAAAAGGTAATAGCGAGCCATATTCTCGGCCCGGTCAACCCGTTCGAAGAGAATATAACGAAAATCCTCCGGCGGTGTGTCCCAATTTGCGATAGCCAT
>JAAEOP010000660.1 GCA_024223125.1 Chloroflexota bacterium | reverse complement strand
TTGGGCATATTGGGCGTTGGTCACTTCGTATTTGTCAATGTTGTACGCATCCAGGTATACGGCATGCAGTGGCAGTTCACCTGAGTAGCACGGAAAGCCGCCGTTGTGCGTCGGGTCGCAGCCCATCTGGAACTCCCCGGCGGGTACATTCACCATCGCGCCAGGGTCAACTGTATCAGCCTGAGCCAGCACTTCCTTGTAGGCGATTGGGATTGTTTCATAGTCGGCTATCGTTTTACCCAAAACCTCTACCTTAATACCGATAGGTACATCTAAACCCGCATAAAGTGTCCACCAGGGAACAGCATTGATATCAGCTTGTAACTGCAAATAAGGTTCAACCTCAGCATAAGGGCCAACCACACCATACAACATCAACCTGAATTGGGCTTCCGTGTATCCCTTCATATCCAGCGTAGCGGAAAGCGTTGGCGGCACGTAGGTGAAACTGTTCGTAAGTTCACTAATTGGGGTCCAGGCAGCGTTGTCGTATTCAAGCCCTACGCGCAGGGTTGCCTGCTGGGTGACACTGGATGTCACATTCACATGTACATTGCCGTCTACCCCCACGTTGATTTCCAGAACTGGTACGAAGATTACCGGCAACCAACCAACCTGAATGGTAATTGGCGTAAACGTGTGGGAAGCGATTTGCTTCAGTTCACTCACACTTTTTTCCAAATCCGCTTCTATAATTAACTCGGCCGTTTCCACATTGTCGCGTGTAAAGTACAGATAATCTATCTGCCAATTCTTCACTATCAGGTTGAAATCATAGCTGGTTTCCAATGTGATACTACCGTTAGCTGTCACCTGATCATCTGTCGTACCTAAATCGCCATCCAAATCATACAGGACGACATTATTCAGGTTGTAAACAAATACTGTACCCTGAACGGCCGCTGGTCCATTTTGTACCAGCGAAACACCATCCGCCAAACTGCTGTAGGCTATATCTTCGGTTGTGAGTGTACGATTATGGTGGATAGATGCTTGTTCAATCGCATCTTCTAGCGTAGCGTCATTGGTTTGTACCACCACTTGCCCACCGCTGGCATCAACAGACACCACCTGACGCAAAAAACCATAAGGTGCTGTGCTACTAATATCGCCAACCATCACATCACCTGGATCTAGCGCGGCTAACTCTGGCGTTGATTGGCTAAACGTAAACGTTGCCCCATCACCAGAAACGGAAACGAGATGTTGGGTCGTGTCATCTGTTAAAACCTCTGTTGTGTCAGGAATGATAGGGGTTAAAGAGCTGCTGATAAACGGTAAAAACAGATCATTTGCAGCCTGGTTTTTGGCTGCGGCCGGCGGGGTTAAGCGACCTGAGGATGTGATACTCAGCACGGCCGCAAACAGCGCCACAATACTGATGAGCAAATTTGCAAATCTTGGGATTTTCATTGATGTGACCTCCTGGAAAAACTGACAACATGGATTTCATTTGCCAACACTGAAATAGATGACAGCCATTATACCATATCCCCCCATCGCACTCTGTCTCGAATCTGATGGATGTGCGACGGCCGTGTACGACAACAGCCTCCAATCATCACCGCCCCCAATTTACGCCATTCCCGGCTCATCGCGCCAAAAGTAGATGGCTCCGAGTCGCCCCGCCACGCTTTGTTGACCGCATCATACCGTTCACCGGAGTTAGGGTAGACGAGGATATGTTTGTCAGTGGCAGACCGCACGGCCGTAATTAAAGCCGGCATCCATCGGGGCGGCGTACAGTTTATGCCTACAGCCACCACATTGGGTACGCCGTTCAACATTGCGGCCGCTTCGATAACGGGAGTACTGTCGCTGATATGACGGCCATCGCGGGCGGTAAAGCTAACCCAGGCCGGTATTTCTGGCGTTTCTTGCAACAGGCGAACATACGCTTCCGCCTCGGCCAACGAAGGGGTTGTTTCACAAGCCAGCAAATCGGCTCCGCTTTGGGCCAAAAGCTGCCAACGGGGACGATGCCATGCAACCAGATCGGCCGTATCCAAATCATAATCGCCGGTGTACTCAGCCCCATTGGCAAGATAAGCGCCATATGGCCCAATACTGGCGGCGACCAACGGCCGTAACCGTTTTTCATGATTGGCGGCCGTCCAAAACTGATCTCGCGCCGCACAGGCCAAATCAACAGATAGCTGCATCAACTGTCCGGCTTCAACCTCAGACAACCCGCGGGCCATCAAACCGGGAAAGGTAGCCTGGTAACTGGCAGAAATGATGCAGTCGGCCCCGGCCCACAAATAATCGGTATGGATTTGTTGAATGGCGGCCGGGTTTTCCACCAGCAGCCGCGCCGACCAGAGCGGGTCATTCAAATCATAACCACGCCACTCCAATTCAGTCGCCAATCCGCCATCAATGACAAACGTACTTTGTTTCTCTAAAAAAGGTTTGATGGGATCGTTCATTGTTTTACCCTAGGGGAATAACCCACGACGG
>JAAEOP010000659.1 GCA_024223125.1 Chloroflexota bacterium | reverse complement strand
CTGGCCAGAGTTTGCACCTTTTCAGCTTGACGCTGCACCTGACCCTGAACCAGCCATTGCCTCTCGTCGTAAAGCCGCACAACCTAAACGCGAGTGGATTGTAATTCACTTTGTTCCATCTTAAATTTGTCACTCAATCAGGCCAGGACGTAAGGCGTGTTACCAACCTGCTCATCTTTTTCTCACATTTGTGTAACGGCCGTTACGTTAAGCCAGATTTGCTTCATGCTACCATGTCTCCATGAATGAATTACAGGTATACATATCTGATGAGTGCTGGTCTTGTGAAGTAACTGTGCGCATTGTAGCTGATGTGGCTCCCCAATTTCCCTCGGTAGAGGTAGCTTTGTTGAACACGACAAATACGCAGTTACCTGATGGCGTCTTTGCCACCCCGACGTATGTGCTAAACGGCCGTATCATATTCCTGGGCAACCCTACTCGTGAGGAGTTGTGTAATAAACTGCTGGCTGTCCAACAAACGTTCCAAATTTAGATCTTCATTTCTCGGAAACTGGCAGTTTCCGGGAAAATAGGGGTCGTAAGAACGACCGTTTCAATCTCGTCTTTCATGTACGGCTTTTTGCCGCTACAAAAAAACAGAAGGAAACAATAACCCTTATGCAACAGCGGAACAGCTCCAAAGTTAATTACCTTTCTCACATTCAAGTATTCCGAGATTTATCCCCCAATGAACTGGCCCAAATGGATCGACAGCTGACAATGTCCACCTGTCGACGCGGCAAAATCTTCTACATGCCCGAAGATAGTGGGGAAGTATTGTTCTTGCTGAAAAAGGGACGGGTACAGCTTTATCGCATCGCGCCCAACGGCAAAAAATTAGTGGTTGCTACACTGGGCCCCGGCTCCATTTTTGGCGAAATGTCGCTGGTAGGGCAAGGGATGCACAACACCTTTGCCGAAGCAGTTGATGAATGTATATTATGCGTCATGAGTCGGTCAGATGTAGAACGATTGGTACGAGAAAAGCCAGAAGTAGCCTTCCGTTTTGTAGAGGCTTTGGGCAATCGAGTGACACAATTAGAAACCCATCTGGAAGATATTGCCTTCAAAAGTATTCCGGCGCGGTTGGCCTCTTTGCTGCTGCGGCTGGATGAAGAGAAAGGCAGTAAACAGACCGTAATCGGTTATACCCACCAGGATTTTAGTGAAATATTGGGGACTTACCGGGAAACAGTTACCCAAACATTAAATGATTTTAAGGGGGACGGTATCATTAACATCGGCCGTAAACGAGTTGTTTTGTTGGACACGGCCGCTTTGCAAAAATTAGCCGAAAGTTAACCCCTCCCGTTGATCACATTGCCAAATGTAGCCGTGCCCGTTAAAATAAATCCCCATTGAAAAGAGAAAGTAATATCAGGTGCGGCGCACTTTCAAAAGTGCGTCGTATCTCTGAGAATAGTTTGAGTAAAGTAAATGCCAATTTATACATATAAATGTCGAGAATGTGAGTATCAGTTTGATCAACGCCAAAGAATGGCTGATGATCCCATCGTGGAGTGTCCCTCTTGCGCTGAATTGCAACTGCGAAAAGTTATCAACTCTGCCGGGATTGTGTTTAAGGGGAGTGGGTTTTACGTCACCGACAACCGCAATGGTTCTTCTAAAGCTAAGACGGCCAATGGTACAAGCTCAAAAGAGCCTGACACAAAATCTGAATCATCTACCTCTGCCAAAGAGTCTAAGAAAAAGAAACCCGCGAAGAAGGAAAAAAGCGCGGTTACTAATTAGTTGAACAAACTGTTAGTTTGCGCTACAAAAAGAAAATACAAAAGCCTGCATCATTGACACAGGCTTTTGTATTCATTTCTGAAAAAAATATTTTGTTAGGCTTTTTCAGATTTAATTGGATCATTATTTTTCTGAAAAAGCCTCGATCCAATTCCAAAAATACCGCTTATTTTGAATCATTTATTTTTGGAATTTGCCTTAAGCCGGTATCAAATTTGAAAACCGCCAGTTGCCGGCACCACCTTCTTTTCAAAATCTGTGACGTATGATTGTAAACGGCCGCTCAACTCCTCCCACTCCTCACTGTTTAGTGCGGCCTCCATCTTCTCTTTTGAAGGGGTAATGCCACTGGCCAATTTTTGCTCACAATCCCCATATTGAGTATACCACACCTGAATATCCATAATGCCCAACTTGTTCATAGCCGGAATAAACTCGTGTACCAGAAATTCAAAATATTCAGATTCTGCTTCTGGGCGAATATCCCAGCGCATTAGTAGCTTTGTGGGCATAGTTCCCTCATATTAAATGGTCAGAAAGACGGTGCAATTATTTTGCCACAGGGGCCACAGAGATTTTTCTCTGTGGCTTCTTGATACATTGTTACAGTTTTGGCGCCAGGATAACAGTTTCTGTTTCCTCAGGTAGATTGGAAACAGAAATTCTCAAACTGTTCTCTTCACGAGTATCGGTAGCGCCCATTTCTTTTAAGAAGCGGTCCACCTCATCCAATTCCAGCTTTAGACCGGGCAAATGATAATGCATAGGAATAACCATGTTGGGTTCTATCATGGAAACCAGTTCTGAGGCTTGAGCGGCCGTTAAACTATTGCCACCGCCAACCGGAACTAGCAGAATGCTAACCTCTTCCAGCGCCTCGATTTGGGTTTGTGAGGGTACCGACTGCATATCTCCCAAATGAGCGATGGTCAACCCACCATAATCAAAAACGTAAACGACATTCTGGTTTGTTTTGGCATCGGTAATGGTTCTGATGCCGGTAATGAAGACGCCACCGATTTCATATTCGCCCGGCCCGTTCAGGTGGTGGGTAGCCCCGCTCACGGCCGTCGTATGATTGTGCCCTTGAGCGTCGTGACTGATGGTGACAACATCTGATTTAAGTTTAAGGGGTGGCAGTCCCAACTTGCCATTGTAAGGGTCGGTCACAATGGTCGTTAGTTTACGTTCAGTAATACGAAAACAGCTTAAGCCATACCAGGTTAGTTCCATAAAGTTAACTCCTAAAATAGTGGATGGTGACTGGTATAAACTACTAACCACCATCCACGAATTACAATTATACCCCAAGGATGAAGCATGACGAACGACACTATCAGGTAATTAACATCACATCGCCGAAGGAATAGAAGCGGTATTTTTCAGTGACGGCCGTTTCATAAACCGTTTTTATTCTATCTAGTCCAGCAAAAGCAGATACCAGCATCAGCAGGCTGGAACGGGGCAGGTGAAAGTTGGTAATCATCACATCTATAGCGCGGAAGTGGTAGCCGGGGTAAATGAATAGGTCGGTTGGCCCTTCAAAGGCGGATACCGGTTTCCAGGGGCAGAGACTACTGGTTTCCCCGGCCGCGTCTCGTTGGCTGATGGTTTGCAGGCTACCAGTTAGTCCGGCGGAACGTAAGGCGGCCGTTTCCAGAGTACGCACGGCCGTCGTGCCCACAGCCACAATACGGCCCCCGGCTAATTTGGCTTCGTTGATGCGTCGGGCCGTTTCCGGCGTCAGGTTGGCCCATTCAGTGTGAATGATGTGGTCAGAGACAGTTTTAGCCTCGACCGGCTTAAAGGTATCCAGCCCGATGTGCAAAGTGACAGTTTCCAACAACACTCCTTTGTCGCGTAAAGCCAGCAGCAGATCGGGGGTAAAATGCAGGCCGGCAGTGGGGGCGGCAGCTGAACCGGATGGCCGGGCAAAAATAGTTTGGTAACGTTCCGCATCAGCCAATGTTTCGTGGATGTAAGGGGGCAGGGGTGTATGGCCGACAGCATCCAGTTGGTTGTTGATGGGTTGGTTGAATTGAATTTCACGTTGGGGACCATCCAGCACGGCCGTCACCGTGGCCACAAACTTCTTCAATTCTCCATCATTCCCTAAAATTTGTATCTGGCTGCCTTCGCGCAGGCGTTTGCCGCCAACCAATGCTTGCCAATGGACGCCGTCCCGTTGTTGTAGCAGCAGAATTTCTACTTTGCCGCCGCTGGGTTTACGGCCGTATAACCGGGCTGGAATCACGCGGCTGTTATTGACAACCAACACATCCCCCGGTTGGAGATAGTCGAGGATATGAGTGAACTGGTGATGGGTGATATGGTCGTCTTCCCGGTCAAGCAATAATAAACGGCTGGCATCACGCGGGGTTAACGGCCGTTGAGCAATCAATTCAGGCGGTAAAAAATAATCAAAATCGTCTGTTTTCATATATGTAGTGTACCCAACCATAGAATTTTAGTAACCCTTAGGGTTCGCTCGTAAACAACTTTGGAGTTTCCAGATTGGTTCAATCTTGAAGATTGAACCAATCTTACCAAGTTAAAAACGAATGGACCCTTAGCCTACATTTCGCACGTTAAAAATTGAATAGAGAGAGAAAAGTAGTGAAGGTCCTCCTTTTGTGGCAAAGTATAAGGTGACAAAACCAACTTTACCGGAGTACCTTCTTATGAATTTTGGACATGGTTCAAAGTTGAAGTTTAGCACCTTTACAATTTAATAAGCGTGAAATTCATCCACCGTCACTTTTTATTGACATAAGCATGACAAACTCTTTATAGATACCCAAATCTATATGCAAAGGAGAGTTTACCATGCGAAAACAATTGTATCGCAACTTAACAACCGAATTACAGAGATGTTTACCCGCAGCATCTAAGCCTCAAGTACGAAATCTGGCATTGCTGACTCAAGCATTAGTGTTCAGCGAAGATTGCCATTTGCCTAATTTGGCATTGCAACTGCCTATTGATAGTCAGCGCGATCATCTGATACGTCGCTTGATGCGCTTTTTGAGCAATTATCATCTTAACCGTCATACTCATTACCCTACGTTCGCTTAAATTGGCCCCGCAAATATGGGTAAAAACAGGTTGTCACCCCCATATGTTGCGATCTGGTAATTGTTGAATTTTCTGACATTGAAAAACCGATCCATATATGGATGTTGCTGTTCACTTTCCCCCATATGCAGGGGATGAATTTGCTTAACTTCAAAAATT
>JAAEOP010000658.1 GCA_024223125.1 Chloroflexota bacterium | reverse complement strand
CGAACTTTATTCCGGAGGCGAAGCCTTTCGGATCAATTTTGCAATTCGCGTGGCCATTAGCAAGGTCCTGGCCCGGCGGGCCGGAGCCCGGTTGCAAACGCTGGTAATGGATGAAGGTTTTGGCACCCAAGATGTTCAAGGTCGAGAGCGGCTGGTTGAGGCCATCAATACCATTCAAGATGACTTTGAAAAAATTATCGTTATTACCCACATCGATGAATTAAAAGATGCCTTCCCGGTGTGGATTGATGTCTGGAAAACTGCCGAAGGCAGCCAGGTGGCCATTCGGTAATTATATTGGATTTACGGGTTGGGGGTTGAGGACCACCGCCGAATATTATTCAGTATTAAGGGCCGTTTCGTGAATAATCACACGCAATAAGCATAGTAATTGATTGCCAAATGTTTTGCAAAAATATGCACCTGGTTATAAAATAGTTTGTTATACTTTACCCCCAACTAAATCCTCACACACTTAATTTTTTTCTATTCATCAAAGGAGGTGATGCGCTTCGAGAGAAACACACATTTCTGCACGGCCACATGATATCGTGGCATTCAAACCATTAACTTTTGTCTAACATTATTTTTTTGGAGGAGACTTAGAAATGAGTAGACGTTTATTTATGTTATTGGCAACGCTGGTTGCTCTGGCTTTGTTTGTTGCTGCTTGTGGCGGCGGCGGTGCGGCCCCTGAAGCAGCCCCTGCCCAGCCTCAGGAAGAAGCACAGGAAGAAGAAGCGCAAGAAGCCGCAGAACCTGCAGCAGAAGAGGAAGAAGCAGAGGAGGTGGCCGAAGAGGCTCCCGCCGAAACATGTACCGATGCCTTGGGCTGTGTGACCGTGGCCCCCGGCGATGCTATCAAAATG
>JAAEOP010000657.1 GCA_024223125.1 Chloroflexota bacterium | reverse complement strand
TGAAACTTACGCTGTGTTAATGCGGCGCAATTGATGACAACCGGTATTTCTCACGTTGCAACCACAGACACCCATTTTGAGCAAGTTGATTTGTTAACCATCTAAAAACCCGAATTCGCTTGATAAGATTCATCCTTCATCCTTCATCCTTCATCCTTTGCCTGACCCTCCCCGGCCCAAGTTCTCAGCAGCCATTCCTTACGCGGCCCCACCGTTGATCCCATCAGGGTTGACATCACTTGGCCGGTCTGTTTAGGGTCTTCCACGACCACTCGCAGCAGGTGTTCGTTCAAAACCCCGTTTCGGCCAAGGGCAAATACAGTTTCCCTGAGTTGGCCCGGGTTCATCTCACCCAGCCCTTTGTAGCGCTGGATGGTCACCCCTTCCCGGCCCCACCGGCTCAGAATTTCATCCCGTTCTTCGTCGGAGTAGGCGTAGGTTGCTTTTTGACCCTTCTTTTTCTGGAGTTGGTACAGCGGGGCAATGGCGATATAAAGTTTTCCGGCCAACACCAGCGGCTTCATGTGTCTCCAAAACAGGGTGTGCAACAAGGTACGGATGTGCGCCCCGTCCACATCGGCGTCTACCAGGATGGCCACGCCCC
>JAAEOP010000656.1 GCA_024223125.1 Chloroflexota bacterium | reverse complement strand
TGGATAAGACGGTCGAAAAATTGTTGGATGACCCGTGGGGAGCGCTTGAACACATCACTGCCTTACGGATCCACCTGGCGCGCGGCAGCGCTGTCTTCCTTCTCGCTTCGGTGGGCGCGTTTATGTACGCTCAAGAGTTGCTGGACTGGTTTACAGGACCGATTGGTGGCATAGACAAACTGCTGGCCGTGGAAGTGACCGAACCCATCAGTGTCTTTATGCGGATTTCCCTGCTCACAGGCTTTGCCATTTCACTTCCTTACATCATTTTGGAACTGTGGCTTTTTGTCGCCCCTGGCATCATCAGCATCCGCTCGCGTTGGCTGGGCTTGTTTTCCATCCCCTTTATCACCCTCCTGTTTGTCGGGGGCATGGCCTTTGCTTTTTATGTCATGTTGAAACCTGCCTTGGGTGTGCTCATTGGATTTCTCGAAATCCCCCACAGCCCGCGCCCGGCTTCCTACATGAAATTCGTGACCAACCTCATGTTTTGGATCGGCATCGCGTTTGAATTCCCCATCGTGATTGGCCTATTGGCGGCCATGGGCCTCGTTCGGGCAGAGGTACTGCTCCAGCAAACCCGTATCATCGTCGTGGGGCTGGCAGTCGTTGCGGCTGCCGCGACCCCCACCGTTGACCCTGTCAACATGATGATCGTCTGGGGGCCGTTGGTCGGGCTGTATTTCTTCGGCCTGGGGATCGCCTTCGTTATCCAATACTTCCGCGACCGGCGTCAAAAAGCGCAAGCCTGACGAGGGTTTGTGCCGTAGAAAATGGCGTTTGCCAAAGAGCGTTGGAATTAAAACACATACTGCCATTTCTCTTCGCAAGACGCTTATTTTTAAAAACAAGCCGCTATTTCTCTCGGCAAGACACCCGCTCCTCCAGTACGGGCGAAGCATTTGCACACGAAAACCCAATTTGAACCGGCTTGCTGGGTGCAAATGCTTCGCCCCAACATTCCACTCTTCCCATCGCC
>JAAEOP010000655.1 GCA_024223125.1 Chloroflexota bacterium | reverse complement strand
TCACCGAGTAGTCTGGAAAATGTGATGATTCGTAAGGTGTTGTTTAAGGACAATGCCTTAGGTGGCGTATTGGTAGAGGGATTAATTTCTGGTAGTCCGCTCAATTACACCATAGAGAACAATACCTTCGTTGGAGGCCAGCATGGCATTAGAATCAACCTTTTAGAAGAGCAGACTATTTCCTCAACTATACGCAACAATATATTCTTTGATCAATCGGCTGCACCTATTAAGATTGACTCAACCGCAGATGGTGGTGTTGAGTACAGCTACAATTTATTTAGTAGCTGTGGACAGGTGAGTGGTGGCGTTTGCGGTGCGACAGATTGGTATGATGGGACACTGAGCCCTGCATCTGATGCACATGATAATCTGCTCAATCTTGATCCAGAATTTACCAATCCGGTAGAGGATAATTATACATTGCAGCCGGGATCTCCTGCTATTGATGCCGGGGACCCGACAACGGTGAATGAGATGGGCTTTGATGGATATATTCCTCAGCGGACTGACATTGGAGCTTTTGAAACAGAGCTTTTCATTGAACCCCCAAGTAACTTCTTCCAAGAAGTTAACGGTCAGGTCGTTATAGAGGCTGAACATTTTACAACACAATTCAGAGATATTGATAGAGCCTGGTTAGCTGAAATTACCCTTGCTGATTATACTGGTCCGGGTTACATGAGTAGTTTACCCGATACGGATTTGCAATTCCCCAGCAGTAGTTCTCAGACTATTCCGAGCCTGAATTATACCATTAACTTTACAACTACAGGGGTTTATACTGTCTGGTTACGAGGATATGCCCCTAACGGAGCTGGAGACTCAATTTTTGCGAGTTTGGATGATCAGCCTGCTGCAACGCTGACAGGCTTTGCCCCCAGAACCTGGAGTTGGGCTAGTACAAATAGCGATAGTGGCTTTGTTATTGTTGAGATTGATCAGCCTGGTTTGCATACGCTCCACCTTCGTCAACGTGAAGATGGCCTGCAGGTAGATCGAATTATTCTTACAACAGACAATTTCTATAAGCCTAGTGGGAATGGCCCTCCTGAGAGTGATCAGATTAATTAGAAAGAGAGTAACTGAACGAGTAATTATACTATTGGTAATGAGAAGAAATAAATGAAAACAGTTAAGTGGGATATTTGGTATAAGTGGATGTTACTAACCAGTTTGATTGCCGGTGGAATTGTGCCCATCACGTTCTGTAGCTACATGACAAGCAATGCCTCTAGATTCATAAATGTGGAGGGAGGACTGGTCTTTCTCATAATTGGAGGCATTTCGGGGCTTTTAATTGGATTGTTACAGTGGGCTGTAATTCCCCGCAAACTTTCGTTCACACCATCTAATAGTTGGCTGTGGTGGTGGTTATTGGGAAGCTTTATCATTTGGTCTATCAGTTCATATGGAGGTACAGTCGCAAGTTCTGTAGTGGGGATGTCTTTCTACAGTGAAGCGAGTGTTCTTCTCGTAGCTGGTATGATCGCAATTTCTTGGCCAATTGTAGTTTTGGGTATAGGGTTAGCAATTCAAGGGGTTGTAATAGCTTTGTTTTTACAATATGTCACTCTGGATAATTCACCTTAATAAAGAATGCCCAAACACGTAAAATGGTCTATTTTGTTAACCTGTGTGACCGCCAGGGTAGTTTGTGAAATATCCTTTTCTGATTATGTAAATAACGTTAAGCGGTCGTTATGTACACATTATCCAATCTAGAGGTGGTGATGAGAAGGTCAATTAAGTTCTTTTTTCTATTGGTATTGGGGGTTGGCGTGATAGCCTGTAACTCAATTGCTGATCCTGAAGTGGTACTTCCCACGACCCCAACTCTTACGGCTGCGCCTTCTCCTACCCTCACCCCATCCCTACCAACCGTTTCCCCAACAGTTTCCTCTACCCCTACCTCAACCCTGCCTTCCACAACCAGCCCCTCGCCCATCCCCACAATCAGTGCTAGTGGTGAGACGATCCAGATTCCAATTATGCCGGAGGCCGTATTGGACGGTCCATTTGAGATTTTTGGCAAACGCGGCATTTCATACAGCGCCAGAGTACCACTGGAGGCGGTACGAGATTTCTATCAGGAAGCATTAATCGCTCAAGGTTGGGAATGGGTTTATACCGATATCGGCCAGGGATTAAGTCCGACTGGTCTTACACCTATCTTGGCCCAGGAATTTAAACGGGGTGAGTACAGACTGGCTGTTGTGGCTATTGATAACTTCAACTTTTTCACTCCCGAAAACCCGCCAAGTGTTTTGATATTGAGTGCTCAGGATACAAGCAGCGGGGAAATTATGTTCTTCTTTTCCAGTTTAATGGCTGAGGCAACCGCTCACGTGAAACCAAAAACAGAAGACATCAATCTCAGCCGCATGGAATTCACATCAGATTTAATCCGGTTTGAACATCCTGGAAGCTGGATTCCTACCCGCACACAAATGATAACATTTCCGACAGACACTGGCGAAAAAAAGATCAATATCCTACAAAAACGCTGCGCCAATGACAATGAAGTTTGTTTCGTCAACTTTATGCTTTTCGGTGGCAATACACAATATCAAGCGCCTGTTAGTATTCGAGTTTATCCCGTTCAGGCTGAAACTACTCTGGAGAACTTCGATGCTCTACGGTGGACAGAGTTGACTAACACAATGGAGGATCCCCTGGCTATTCCTGAGCAAATAGAATGGCCTGAAGATTTGACAGATAGCGATTCGTTAGAAACGATTGAGATTAAGTCTATCACGTTGCAAGATGACACACCTTCCCTTCAACACACCTATCGCTGGCAGCAAGTTGACTTGTCCACACCGCTAGTCAGCAGTTACACCCTCTTTAAGTACAATGAAAACACTATCATTGAATTCCATACTGATTTCACCAAAGAGGAATGGACTATATTCGGTCCGACAGTTCAGGAGTCGATTTTAAGCATTGAGATCGTTCGATAAACAGTAATTGTATTACTCCCCCCCACTCGCGTTACCAATCCCACCGGCCTGCGCTACCTGGACTTTGCCTACGACAGCCAGGATCGACTGGCCTCGGTGACCGACCACACCGACCGCGATGTGGAGTTTGGCTACGACAGCGATAACAACCTGAGCGTGGTGACCGACACCCGGGAATTGCAGTGGACCTACGTCTACACTTCACCCCCACCGCACACCGAAGACCCGCACCTGTTGTACAAGATCATCAATCCGGAAGATGAGATTGTTGAGAAAACCTACTTCGACAGCGAAGGCCGGGCTATTGGCCAGGAAGACGGTCTGGGCCGGACCGTGGTTGACATCGATTACAATGACGATTACCGGTACATTACCGAATCCGGGCGGGAATATACCGATCTTTATGACGCCACCGGTTTCCTGATTAGCCAGGAAGATGATGCCGGCACCCAAACCTATGACTTCGACGCCTCTTTCAACCGCAGCTATGATGAAGACGGCAACGGCAACCCCACCCAATACCTGCGCGACTCGCTGGGCCGAACCTTGGTCATTACCGCTGCCAACAACAAGACGACCACCTTTGACTATTACGGAAAAACCACCAACCTCAAATCGTCAACCGATGCCCGGAACCGGACCACCCACTACCTCTACAACGGCCAGAACAACCTCATCTCGACCACCAACAGCCTGGGCCACAGCACCCTCTACACCTACAACGCTCGCGGTCAAACCCTGGCCGTGACCGATGAAAACGGGAACATCACCCGCTACGGTTACGACAGTTGGGGCAACCGGACGGTGATCACCGATGCCCTGGACCACGTCACCCGCTATGAATATGATGACCTGGGGCGGGTAGTGACCACCACCGATGCCTTGAACAAAGTGACCGTCAACGAATATGACAATGCCGATAACCTGGTCAAAGTGACCGAAAATTACCTGGCCAGCCAACCGAAAAATCACTATATTACCCCCTCGCCGGGCGTGCCGGGCGGGCACTACAATCTCATCACCCAATACGTTTACGACGGGGCCAACCGGCGTACAATCGTTACCGACACGCTGGGCCGGGTGACCGTCAATCTCTATGACGATGCGGGGCGGCTTTCCCAAACCATTGAAAACCAACATCCTACCCAATCCGGCCGGAACTATCAAAAAGAATACAACCTGACCACCAGCTACGGCTACGATGAATTTGGTCGCCAGGTAGCCATCACCGACACCCTAGACCACGTCACCCGGACCAAGTACGATGAGGACACGGGTCGGGTCGAGCGGACAATTGTCAATTACAAAAATGGGGCTTATAACGGCAACAGCCCGGATGAGGACATCATCACCGAATACGTTTATGATGCCGCCGGCAATGTGGTTCAAACCATCGAACTACCCGGCGCCGGTGAGGAACGAACCACCTGCACCGTCTACGACAATCTCAATCGGGTGGAGCGCACCTTGACCAATTGCGTGACCGCCACGCCGGCCATCTCCACCAGTTACAGCATCGAATCCGATGAAGACCTGGCCACCGTCTACGTTTACGACGACGTGGGCAACCAGACGGAAGTGATTGACCCGCTGGGCCGCAAAACCAGGTATGAGTACGATGCTTTGAACCGGGTTGTCACGATGACCAACCCCCTCAATGGCCAGACGATCTACGACTACGGCCCGGCCGGCAACCGTCTTACGACGACAGATGCCGAAGGGCGGACAACAAGCTTCGCCTATGACGCCCTCAATCGGGCGGTGACTACCACCAATCATTTACTCGGTCAAAGCCGGGTTCAGTACGACGCGGTTGGCAATCGCACCCACACCATCGACGCCGAAAATCGGACCACCACCTACACCCACGATTCCCTCTACCGCTTGACCCAAACCGAAAATGCGGAATCAGAAATCCAAAATCAGACCTATGATGCTTTGGGCAACCGCCTGACCACCACCGACGCCGAAAACACCGTTACCCATTATGAGTACGACAACCTCAACCGCTTGATCGTGACCACCCTCAACTACGTTAGCGGCGGCCCCAGCAACAATGAGACCAACGTCGAGACCAGCGTCTCCTACGACGCTCTGGGCCGCCGCACTCAAGTCACCGACGGCCGGGGGAAGTCCATCACTTACGGCTACGACGGCCTGGGCCGAACCATAGCCATCACCAACGCCCTGACCCACGTCAGCCACTTCACCTACAACGGTCACGGCAACCGTCGCTTTGTGACCAACGCCGCAAGCGAATCCACCGAGTTCCAATATGATGGGCTGGACCGGCTGGTCAAAACGATTGATCCCTTGCTCAATACCACCGTTTACACCTACACCAAAGGCGGGGAGCGGGTGATGATGGCAGATGCCGAAACCGTCAAAACTCGCTATCAATACGATGATCTGAGCCGCTTGACCCTCGTCACCGAAAACTACGTGCAGGCCGGTCCGGTGGATGAACAGACCAATGTCAAAACCCAATACGGCTACGACCGGGTCGGGAACCGGACGGTCATCACCGATGCCCGTAACTTTACCACCACCTATCGCTACGATGGCCTCAATCGCCGCACCCAAGTGACCGATGCCGAGGGCAACACCACCCAATATGGTTACGACCGGGTCGGCAACCGAACCGTTATGACCGATGCCAACCGCGTGGCCGGCCAGGGCGGGGCGGTGACCACCTTCATCTATGACCAGGTCAATCGCCTGACGAATATCGACTATTCTGACAGTACCCCCGACGTCAAT
>JAAEOP010000654.1 GCA_024223125.1 Chloroflexota bacterium | reverse complement strand
TTCTTGTATTCTCTTGGCGTTATTCTTTCTTGTACTTCGAATTTGCGTTGGTACCGTTTTATCCAACCTAATTTTGAGATGGCAAACAAGCGGATTGCATCTTCATTTACCAGCAATGGTGCAGCGATGCGAACCCTGCCTGTCGGCGGATACACGGCAAGATGGATGTTCTTAATATCTTTACGAACAACATCAATGGTAATATTGCTGATGGTGATCTGTTCCATATTGATAGTGCTGTGATAACTCTCGTAAACAGGAGTGCTGAAGCGAAGCTTTAGCCTGATTTGCCCTTACGAAGCGTCCAGCGAGTCAGGCAAATCAGCCCCGGCGGTGCGTGTTGGCCTTGCTCGCTGGACGCTTCGCTTGCCAAGACGCGCTAAAGCTTCGCTTCAGCACTCCTCACTCTCCCCCTCAATACTCTCGCTGGTTTTTCACCAGTGCAAGGATGTATTCGACCTCGGCTTCTTTGACCTGATAGGTTTCCAGCACTTCCTGGATGGCATAGCGGACTTCCCGGGTTTTCATGGTATTGTCGCGCCAGCCGTCTTTTTTAGTGCTTTGAATTGTGCGGTCTAATGCGTTTGCCAGTTCTTCATTCTTGCCCAGGTTGTCATAGAAGGCTCGTTTGGCATTTGTGTCAAGTGAAAAGGGGTATTCCGGCGCCCTGTTGGGATTTTTAATCTTCCCTGACACCTCAACGATTTTCTGCAAATATGCTTCGTATTCCAACGCCGTTTCTTTTCTCAGCTTAATGAGTTCGTCCAACAGCACGCTCATTTTTTCGTAATACGCCGGGTTGGTTGGGCTTTCTTCAGTGATAACTTTCCGCAGGTTGTTTTCAATGACTTCGGCCATGGCCTCTTTATCGCCCTGAATAGTGTCCGGCAATTCGTTGACGGCGTCTTTGCCTTGTTTGATCAGCAATTCCACAAGACTTAAATCATCAAAGTTGGCTAACAGGCGGCTCTCTTCGGCTCCGATGTAGCTGTCGATCAGATGCCGCATGGCCGGTTCATACTGCTTCAAGTCCACATAGTCACCGCTGGCAAGCTGAATTATTTTCCGCAGGTGTTCGAAGTGTTTGATCTCCTGTTTGATCTGTTTTATTTCTTTTTCGGTATAACCGGTTTCCGGCATTTCATCGGCAATATTGGCGTAGGCCCGGATGAGTGAAATCGTCAATTTATAGAGAGCCACCCGCCGGGATTCGGTGTCTTTGAGCAAATCAGGCTGTTGGGTAGTACTACCGCAAAAATAGTGAATGTAATCAATCTCTCGTTTTGGCGGTTCTACCGGTTCGCATAAGGCTTTAACAGCTTCCAATGCCTCGTCCAATCGTTCTTTGCCTTTTTGCAGGCGGTCTTTGAGCAAGCCTTCCACATCGGATTTCTCATAGCCGTCAAAGGCTTCTGAGGTATAATCGTCAAAGGCTTTTTCCAGTTTCTTGAACAGGTCTTTATAATCAATGATATAACCGTAATCTTTATCGTCGCCGTCCAAACGATTCACCCGGCAGACAGCCTGAAACAGTCCGTGATCCCGCATGTTTCGGTCAATGTACAGGTAGGTTGCCGGGGGCGCGTCGAAGCCGGTGAGCAGTTTGTTGACCACGATCAGCAGTTTCATCTGCGCCGGTTCGTTGACAAATTTCTCTTTCACCTCTTTTTCGAACTGTTCGACTTTTTTGAGAGCGGTTTCGGGGTCTTCGTTGAAATACTCGGCCAGCATCTTGCGGTAGATCTCAAACCGTTGCAATTTTTCGGTGTGGCCTTCGCCGCTTTCCTCGCCTTTGATGTCGGCGTGAGTGGGGACGAAGGAGGTCACGATGGCGCACTGTTTTAATCCTGCCTGCCGGAAGAGTTCATAATAGCGGCAGGCATTGTAAATGCTGTCGCACACCAACAGGGCGTTGCCTCTGCCGTTTTGCAGGCGTTCTTTTTTCGCCATATCCATCATCATGTCCATCACGATTTTTTCCAGCCGGGATTTGGAACTGAACACTTTTTTCAGCGTGCCCCATTTTTGTTTCAATTCCGCTTTGGCGAAATCGGTCAAGCCGCGGGTTTTCAGTTCGAACCACTCATCGATGCGTTGCGGAGAGGTCAGCTTCTGCTCAACGTCGCGAGCTTCATAGCGCAAATCAAGCACCACTTTGTCGGTGACGGCTTCATTGAATTTGTAGGTGTGAATGTATCTACCGAAGACTTCCAGACTGGTCTGTTTGTCTTTTTTCAACAGCGGCGTCCCTGTAAACCCGATGAACAGTGCATCGGGCAGAAATTTTTTCATGGCCTGATGCAGTTTGCCCGATTGGGTACGGTGGCACTCGTCCACAAACACATAGATGTCGCCTTTGGCCTTGAAATCGGTGGGAATGCTGCGGTTCAACTCCTGTAGGTAGGCGTCCACATCCCCTTCTTCCTTGCCGCCGAATTTATGGATCAGTGAACAAAGCAGCCAGGACGAGGTGTCGTTGAGTTGATTGAGCAAATCCTTGCCGCTTTTCGTGCGATATATCTGCTCATCAACGCCGTTATAGACCTTCTCGATCTGCTCGTCCAATTCATTGCGGTCGGTCAAAATCAAAACTCGTGCGTGTTCGACATGTTCCCGGATCCATTTGGTGAGCCACACCATCGTCAAACTCTTGCCGCTGCCTTGTGTGTGCCAGATAATGCCGCCTTCCCTCCGTTTGATAAAATCCTGCGCGGCTTTGACGCCGAAATACTGGTTGGGACGGCAGATTTTTTTGGCGCCCCGATCATACACGATAAAGTCGTGCAGCACTTCGATCAAACGTTCTTTGTTGAGCAATTGGATGATATGCTTATCCAACGGATACTCATATTCGGCGGCTTTGTCGCGGATAGCTGCCGCGACCTCTCCATTCCCCTCCCCCTCTTTCCATTTCAGAAAGTACTTCTCTTTGTTTGTTTCAGGGTCAATTGCTCCGTAACGAAGACCTTCGCTATCGTTACCTGCCAAAACAAATTGAATGGTGGAGAAAAAGGGCTTGATGAAGATGTGTTTCTGATTGTCCAAATTCTGGCGGATGCCTTCGGACACGGAGACGGTGCTGCGTTTCAGTTCCATTACGCCCAGGGCAATCCCGTTGACATACAGCACCAGATCG
>JAAEOP010000653.1 GCA_024223125.1 Chloroflexota bacterium | reverse complement strand
TGGCCTGAGCTTGTCGAAGGAATGAATGATGAATCAAAATAAAGAAAGGAGTCTAAAATGACAAAACAAAGCCATACCAGATTATATTGGAAAGACGCCTTGCGCCAGGTTCGAGTCGAGCTTGACGAAGATGTCTCTGTCACCCAAAAGCACAAGTGGAGCGGCGCGTACCGGCAGGCCCAAGCCGATATGGAAGACCCCAGTTCCGTCGTCTGGTTGCCGGATGAAATCGCCGACGTGATCCGGCAGACCCGTGACCCGCAAGAGACGGCCCCACCGCAGGCCAAGCGGTTCCCCCTGACCGCGCTGCTCGTAGCACTTTTCCTCCTCATCCCGGCCGCGGCCAGTTACGTGCTGGCCTACCGGCGCATTGCACCCCACACCCGCTAAAGTTTCCCTCGTTTCACCAAGCCAGATCGTTTTTCTCCAAGGTCCGGCCCCATCAATCCCTTTTTGCCCACCCTGTCCGGGGGTGTGGTCGGCCCCTGCCATTTAACAAAATCCATTCCTATCAAACTACATAGATTGGAGGTGAGTATGGAATAGACTTGTTCCCGAATAAGATGTTTGACGTTTAACCGATTCCATTGGACGCAGATTCACGCAGATTTTCACAGATTTAACTTCTTTATCTGC
>JAAEOP010000652.1 GCA_024223125.1 Chloroflexota bacterium | reverse complement strand
GGGTGGTAAAACATCACGTACACTGATTTGGAGGTCAAGGACTTCTTCGTAATTAGCGGTTCTAAATTTTCTTGTCATATCTGGAGTTTACACGAAAATCGCCTTTATTGGGAGTATCTGACTTCTCCGACAAACTGCTAGGCGGGTATTCTTGCTACGGTGTGGTCTTTTTCGCAATCTGGAGGTGGTCTGGGAAGAACGATCCTAGAGAAGACCAGCGAATTGGAGCGGACGGCCGTCCACCCCATCACCCCACTCCTCATCACCTCATTGCTTTGGCAGGGGCACGGCCGTTATGTCTTGACACTGCTCTATAACTATCTAAAATAGAATTAGAATGATTCTAAATGCTTCGCTTGATACATCCTTTTGGAATATTGCTGCACAGATTGGTGTTGTGCCTTATCTGTTTGCGTTCTTTCGTATTTATTACTGTCATGCGGTAGAAACAGAAATCGTTACAACAGATCCGGATGAAACAGCGCTCATTTACCCACAGGCAATGCTTTTCAAGATTATGCAAGAAGATAATCGCTTGCATCTAGTTGAACCAGAAAATCCTCTAACCAAATTCGGAGTTGGCGAAGCTCATGCAATAGCTCTTGCCCGCGAACAGAAGTGGGCGCTGTTGATCAATGATCATCGCCCGTTACAATGGGCGCGAACTTTTGGACTCCAATGTATTAGCATACCTGATTTTTGTGTTCTTCTGTATGCGGAAGAAAAAATCAGTTACCGTGCTGTTACCGGATATTTACGCCGGTTGGAACCAACGATAAGCTCCAAATTAATCCAGTTAGCCGCACAAGTAGTGGGCAACATTGCCGCTGATCGAGGTGAAAAATGAGCGCTTCTACGATGACCAAATCAATTCGTCTGGCGGCCGAGGAGGCCGAAACCCTTTCCAATGTGGCTCGCCAAACAAGTATTAGTGAGTCGGCCCTCATGAAAAAATGGGTGTTGGAAGGCATCCGCGGGCACAAATTAGATATGGCTATTCGCGCTTACATGGAACGAGATGTTGATTTGCGCGGGGGCGCCGTTATGGCGGATATTCCCTTCAATCGTTTTCTACACGAGGTGCAAAAACGGAACATCATTGTGTTAGAAGATGATCATTTTCTAGATCGATTGGAAGAACTGGCGGATGTATTTAACAGTGAATTGTTACGTCAAGCAGTTGATCGTATTGTAACTACTGCCTGACAGAGTACTCGCCATTCAAAGAATATCAAAGTACATGTTCATCTTGTTTTTGCAAAAGTTACCTTAATTTCCTTTTTGTGCCGATCTTAACAAAGTGTCCGGTATGACGAATGAGCCATATTGATTTATTGTCGTCAAATATTGAGGAAAGGGACGGCCGTATGAATAGTGAAGAATATGCCAATGATGCGTTGGCGCAGATGTTTTTGATGGCTCAGGCCCAATTTGGGAACGCGATCAAATCTTTTTGGTTTAACGACAGTGATTTTTGTCCTAGCTGCGGCCGTAAAGTTGATTTGATGCAGGTGAAGGGGGGCGAGGCCATGTCGTTAAATCACTTCATCTACCGTAAAAAGGGGGTGTTGATTGGTTACTTTCTGTGCGGCCGTTGCGCTCGGAAAGTGTTCCGAGACGCAAAGCGGAACCCTGGTGTGGAAACGTCGCTCCACGCCGCGGTAGAGGAAAACTTGATCGAAGCATACTACCATCATATGAACTCTATGGATGCTTGATGTCTCATTGTTAAGAGGGCAAAAAACGACCTTTTTAAACCAAAATGGCAAGGTATCTATTCAGGGCTTAAATACCCCGCTGGGGTTTTGACGGGTAAGGTTGATTTGTTTTGAAAATGGCGAGCATTCCAGGTAACAAAACAGCTTGCTTCTGGCGCTTGTTCTGCTAAATTCAAAATCAGGGCATCCATGAAAGGCATTTTGACCGCTTTCATACGTGCAAACGGCCGTGTAAACAATTCTTGGCGCCAACTATGGTAGGTGATAGCCGTGTTTGGATCTACAGGCCAGATCACTTTCAGTTGGTACGCATCAACCAGCCATTGGGGCCACTGCTCTAAACGGGTCGGAGACAGATTAAAGGATAACTTGCCCAGTAATTCCATCAATGTGTAAATAGTGATTGCAGGATCATCTGCTTGTACCTGCTGCAAAAATACGCTGTTATCTGCCTGACGCGAATCTTGATGAAAAGCAAACGCCAACAGCAGTACATCTGTATCTATGACGACCATGAACGTCCCCGCAACGTGCCCATCGTTTCTTCTAAAGACCCATCCAGACTATCTGCCAATTCCTGCCGCACCTGTGCTGCCAACTTCTTCCCTTGAGCAATTGCTTCCGGATTGCTATCTGGCGGGACAAGGTGTTGGCGGGCGGCTTCTGTTTGCAGAAGTTGCTGATATCTCTGATAGCTAAGAATGGCTACACGGGGCTTTCCATACCGTTCGACAATCACTTCATTTTCAATTAACGTTTGATCTATAACTCGGCCAAAGTTTTGTTGCACTTCGCTGGACTTGATCATAATGGGCATAAAATGCCTCCTTTATCTTATCTATTTTAGATAAGATTGTAGCAGAAAGGGGGATGGGTGGGAAACGGCCGTCGTTAATGTCATTGTATTCGGAGATCATGAGCTTGTCCCTATTTTTAGGGACAAGAGAATCGTTAATGTTGGGGACGGCCGTCTTCCCCCATCCCTGTTAAAATTGCCCAACTTTATCCACCTATGTTTGGCTGCTCGGCCCATTAAAAAACTGTTGTGCAATTAACAACACCCTCCCCCGATAAAACATTAGACCTCAGCGGTTTACGTTGTCCACATTTGGTGGTTGCTACCGTGAAAGCGTTACGCACTCTGGAGCGGGGGCAAATTCTCCAGGTGATTGCCACTGATCTCAATTCACCCTCGAATATGACTGCCTGGTCGCGGCAAAGTGGACACCAACTACTGGAATTGTATGATGAAGACGGCCGTTTCTTTTTCTTTTTTGAGCGCGGAGAGGAAACGGCCGTGTTATTTGAACTGGAAGAGACAAATACCTTATCAGATTAGCAGGAGAGAAGGCGTTTATGACCCTGGATATGACCGTATCTACGCCGACAAAACCCCAAAATTATGGCTTTGTCATAGACAATCGTAAATGTATTGGCTGCCATGCTTGTTCTACAGCTTGCAAAAGTGAAAACGAAGTGCCACTGGGCGTCTATCGTACCTGGGTCAAATATGTAGAAGCGGGACAATATCCTAACAGTCGCCGTCATTTTCAGGTGACCCGCTGTAACCATTGCGCCAATCCCCCGTGCGCCCGCATCTGCCCCACACAGGCGATGTACCAACGGGCGGATGGCATTGTGGAATTTGACAACAGCGTGTGCATTGGCTGTAAAGCATGTATGCAAGCGTGCCCCTATGATGCCATTCATATTGATCCGAACACGAACACGGCCGCTAAATGTCATTATTGCGCCCACCGCACCGATATTGGTCTGGAACCGGCCTGCGTGGTCGTCTGCCCGGAACACGCCATCATCGCCGGGAATATGAATGACCCTCACAGTGAAATCAGCTATGTTTTAGTGGGGAATGAAGTCACAGTCCGTAAGCCAGAACAAGGCACAGCCCCCAAGCTATTTTATATTGAAGGGAATGATGTCGTCATGCACCCTACAGCAACCGAACGAACACCAGAATCGTTTATGTGGGCCGATGTTATTTCGTTACATGAAAATGGGCACACCAAACCGCATACGGCCGCTATCAACACAGCTACCCATTCCAACGGTACGCCCATTCGCAAACCACAGACACAAGGGCAGCCGGTTAATGGTCCCATTCAATTTGGCGGCACGGTGGCAGAACATATGGTGCAGGTGGGTTACAACGCCCAACACAAAATCCCGTGGCATTGGCCTGTGCCCGCTTATTTGGTAACAAAGGGGTTGGCTGCGGGGCTGTTTATGATTTTGAGTTTGGGCTGGTTGTTTGGCTGGTTTCCGTTTGATGGCTTAACGGCCGTCGTCGGCAGTTTAATCTCCGTCGTCTTCATGCTCATCACCACCGTTTTGCTAGTGTACGACTTAGAAAAGCCAGACCGCTTCCTTTATATAGTCTTACGGCCGCAGTGGAACAGTTGGCTGGCGCGAGGAGCTATTTTCTTAATGAGCTTTAGTACAGTGGTTGGTTTTTATTGGTTATTTGAGTTGGGCAGTTACCTTTTTGATTATGATGTCCCGGCTGTGCGTACTGTTTTCCTGGTTGCCGCTTTTCCGTTGGCCGTTGGTGTGGCCATTTATACCGCCTTCCTTTTTGCCCAGGCCGAAGGGCGCGATTTATGGCAAAGTGCCTTGCTGCCTTTTCACCTGATCGTTCAGGCATTTATTGCTGGCAGTGCGGTTTTGCTGATTTTCGACCTCTTTATGAGTTCTGTGCCTGGATTGAATCGAATGGCCGTTATCATCTTCGTCACCGCACTCGTTATAGATTTGTTTATTACCCTGGTCGGAGAATTCGGCATTCCCCACGCATCGGAAGTGGCGGCCAGAGCGGCCCATGATATTAGTCACGGCCGTTACCGCAACTATTTTTGGTGGGGCAATATCGGCTTAGGACATATGTTGCCACTGGCGCTATTACTGGTTGCCCTACCCCTGTCTGCTGTGCAACCGTTGCTGCTGGCGCTGGCGGGTGTCTGCGCCATTGCCGGTCTCTATTTATATGAATACGCTTTTGTAATGGCTCCCCAAGAGATTCCGAATAGTTAACATGTCATTTCGAGTGGAGCGAGAAATCTTTACGCTTATCAAGACAAGATTCCTCACCCCTTCGACTTTACTCAGAGCCTGCATCGAGCTTGTTGAGATAGCAGGCCCCTCTGGGGATTCGGAATGATAAATGTGTCATTATTTTGTGTGATTGGCTTAAATAAAATGAAGAGAACGATATGAGTGAAAAAAGCAATATTTTGAACTTTTTGACAACGATGCTTCAAGTCAACAGTAACGAATCTACAACAACACCCGGCATGAGTAATGTAGCCGGTGAAGGGTTGCCCCAGTTCAAAGTAGCCAACCCCCAAAATGTAAAAATGATTGAAGTGCGGCAGGCAGACGGCCGTCTTAGCCAATACCCCCCGCCCGAATTATGGGACGACTGGACAGAATGGGACGGTAAAGCGTGGCCTAAAAAAGTAGCCCGCAACTACACTCTCGTCCCCACCACCTGCTTCAACTGTGAAAGCGGCTGCGGACTGTTGGCTTACGTAGACAAAGAAACCTTTGAAATTAAAAAATTTGAAGGCAATCCGCTGCATCCTGGCAGTCGCGGCCGTAATTGCGCCAAAGGTCCCGCCACCCACAACCAAATCTACGACCCCGAACGCATCCTTTACCCCTTGAAACGAGTGGGCAAACGGGGCGAGGGCAAATGGAAACGGATTACCTGGGAAGAAGCCCTGACTGAAATCGGGGCCAAGATGCGGGCCAGCCGGATGAAGCGCAAAGATGGCATTATGTACCATGTCGGCCGTCCTGGAGAAGATGGTTACACCAACCGCGTCATTCAAGGTTGGGGCGTGGATGGGCACAACAGTCACACTAACATCTGCTCTGCTGGGGCGCGTATGGGTTACTATATGTGGGGCGCCTTTGACCGTCCCAGCCCCGACCACAGCCACGCCCGCGTTATTTTGCTCATTTCCAGCCATTTAGAAACAGGCCACTACTTCAACCCCCACGCCCAACGCATCATCGAAGGCAAGATGAAAGGAGCCAAAATCATCACCTTCGATCCCCGTCTGAGTAACACCGCTTCCAAGAGCGATGTGTGGCTGCCTACCTGGCCCGGCAGTGAACAATTTGTCTTGCTGGCCATTGCCAATTACCTCATCCAAAACGACAAATACGATAAAGAGTTTGTGCGCCGATGGGTCAATTGGGAAGCGACACTGCAAGCGATTGCGGATTTGCGATTACGGATTGCGGATTCTGATCTACTTTCCGAAATCCGAAATCCGAAAACCGAAATCTCATTTGACTTATTTGACCGTGTTCTCAAAGATATCTATTCTGAATTTACCTTTGAACGCGCGGCCGCAGAAGCGCAAGTACCTATTGAACGGATTCGGAAAACGGCCGATTACATAGCCAACTGTGACGGCAAACTGGCAACCCACACCTGGCGCAGCGCCAGCATCGGAAATTTGGGTGGCTGGCAAGTGGCGCGTACCCTCTTCTTCTTAAATATTCTGACCGGCAGCGTGGGTACGCCGGGGGGTACATCGGCCAATAGTTGGAATAAATTCAAACCGACCGTATTCAAAAACCCGCCCGCCGGAGACACCTGGAACGATCTGCACATCCCCCACGAATGGCCGTTTGCGTTTTACGAAATGAGCTTCCTCCTGCCCCATTTTTTGGAAGAAGGACGGGGCGAAATTGATGTCTATTTTAGTCGCGTCTACAACCCGATGTGGATCAATCCTGATGGCTTTATGTGGCTCAAATCATTGCTCAACGAAGAGCAGATGAAATGCCATGTGGCTCTAACGCCCACCTGGAATGAGTCGGCCTGGTTTGCCGATTATGTGCTGCCGATGGGACATGCTGGCGAACGGCATGATCTTGTCAGCCTGGAAACCCATGCCGGAAAATGGATTTCTTTCCGGCAGCCAGTACGCCGTGTGGCTTTAGAAAGAGCTGGCAAGCCGGTGCGCTTCACTTATGAAGCCAATCCTGGTGAGGTGTGGGAGGAAAATGAGTGGTGGATTGAACTATCGGCGCGGATGGACGTGGACGGCCGTTTGGGCATCCGCCAATGGTTTGAAAGCCCGTATCGGGAAGGAGAAATCATCACTGTTGATGAATATTATCGTTGGCAGTTTGAGAATGGGGTGCCTGGTTTGCCAGAAGCGGCCGCTAAAGAAAACTTAACCCCCTTAGAATATATGCGGCAGTACGGGGCGTTTGAGGTAGTTAAGGAAAATTATGTGCCTTATGAAAAGGAGTTGCAAGTTGCAAGCATGTCCCGATCAGAGTCGAGGGATAGCAAGTTGCAAGTGGATGAACAGCAGCGTGTTTTAGAAAATGGCAAAGTGGTGGGGGTGATGGTGGATGATGAGGTTAAGGTGGGTGTCAATACGCCTAGTCGTAAGTTTGAATTTTTCAGCCCCACTTTGCATGATTGGGGATGGACGGAACGGGAATATACGATTCCGTGGACACTCAAGAGCCATGTTCATCCTGACAATATTGATTTTGACAATGGCGGTATGCTGCTGCTGCCCAATTTCCGTTTGCCCACCCTCATTCACACCCGCAGCGCCAATGCTAAATGGTTGTACGAAATCAGCCACAAAAACCCGGTTTGGATGCACCCTTCCGACGCCAAACGATTGGACGTAAAAACGAGTGATCTAATTCGCGTGGAAACGGAAATAGGATATTTCATTGATAAGGTGTGGGTGACGGAAGGTATTAAACCGGGCGTCATTGCTATGAGCCATCATTTAGGCCGCTGGCGTTTGCAGGAAAATATGGGGGGTAATCCGGGGATGACGGCCGTTGCCAACTTAGAAGAAAACGGCTCCGAACATAAACTAAATATTCTCAAAGGGGGCGGTCCCTGGAAAACATTTGACCCCGATACCAGCCGCGTCTGGTGGCAAGATGTGGGCGTTCACCAAAACCTGACCCATGCCGTGCATCCAGACCCGGTTAGCGGGGCGCACTGCTGGCTGCAAAAAGCAATCAATGTACGTAAAGCGGCCGCCGATGAAAAGTATGGGGATGTGTGGGTAGACACGGAAAAATCTATGGCCGTTTACCACGAATGGACAGCCCTGACACGCAGTGCCGTTGATTACAGCCCGGATGGCACCAGACGGCCGTATTGGCTCAAACGTCCCCTCAAACCAAATAAAGAAGCATATAAACTGCCGGATAATCCCTTCGGCCGTAATCGGTGAACATTGAAAACCGGAGGTAACAATGTGGTTTGAAACAATTATCAGAGAAGAAACAGGGTGTGCTGCCTACATGATCGGCTGTCAGCGCACGGGTGAATGTGCCGTGTTTGACCCTTTGTGGGATGTACAACCCTATATTGACATGGCAAAAAATAAAGGCTCGAAAATTCGCTATATCATTGATTCACATAGCCATGCTGATCATGTATCGGGTGTGCGTCGTTTAGCAGAAGCCACGGATGGCGAAATGGTCTTGCCAGAATTAGCAGAGATCAGTTATGAAGCCACCCGTGTAAAACATGGCGATATGATTCGTATGGGTGGTGTGGGCCTGGAAATTGTGCATGTGCCCGGCCATCGCCCGGAGCAAATTAACTTGCTGATTTATGATTTTCCGCGTGGTGAAGAGCCGTGGTGTATCCTGACGGCCGATTTCGTCTTAGTTGGTGATGTGGCTCGTCCCGATCTGGCTCAGGCTGGCGACGAAGGTGCGCCCGTTATTTTTGAAACGTCTATCCCCCGCTTTTTAGGTTTACCCGACCATGTTGAGGTGTATCCCGGCCATCTAGCCGGATCTACCTGAGGCCGCGTTACCAGTGGCAAGGTTGTCACTACGGTTGGGTATGAAAGACGGTATAACGATTCACTTAAGTTCAAAGACAAGGACAAATTTACAGCCTATATGCAAGAAGAACAGCCGGTTAAGCCGGCCAATATTTTGAATATTGTGGCTACGAATCAGGGAAAGCGGCCGTTAACCATGCAAACTCCTCAGGCAGCGCCGCTCACTGTTGAAAAAGCAAGTGATCTGATGGAGCAAGGAGTGGCTGTGGTAGATACACGTGCCTCGGCCCTGTTTGGTTCCGGGCACATTCCGGGCGCCTACAATGTGCAGTTGTCCAGCGGCGAGTTTGAACAACGGGTCGGCTGGGTTGTGCCCGATAATTCAGCCATTATTCTAGTTACAGATGAAGACGAAGAAGCCCAAGAAGCGATTTTCAGGATGGCTTTTATTGCTCTGGATTCGTTTGTGGTTGGTTTTCTTGAAGGGAGCATGGAAGCGTGGATGAATGCTGGCAAAGCGATGTCTACTGTGCCCCAAATGGATGTCCATACAATGCGTCATCGTCTTTCTGTGAATGGATTGCAAGTGTTGGATGTGCGTGGAGCGGATGAATGGGATGAGGGGCATATCGAGAATGCTCATTTGATGCCTTACACGAGTTTAGTACCGCAGCTGGACATCCCCGCCCAAATTGACAGGTTGAATTTGGCGCAGGATGAGAGTGTAGCTGTGGTTTGCGGTACGGGTAAGCGGTCGAGTACGGCCGTGTCCATCCTGGCGCGAGAAGGTTACAAACATCTCTATAACGTCACTGGCGGCATGGAAGCGTGGAAAGATGCCAGCTTCAAAATGCTGGATGGCGACGGTCAAGTTTGTAACATTTAATATGTGTAGAGGTTCCACCTTTTTAAAAAGATGGAACCTCTCTATTCCAATACTCGATAACAACTTGAATACCATTGTGCAGCAATTGAAACAAATTATATTAATCCTTGCCGCCGGGTTGTCAACCCTGACAATTTTGGCTTTGGTCAACCTGTTATTTTAAGAATGAAACGCTCCCCAATCATTTCGGATGGTTTGGCTCCCAAGCAAGCCGCACTGGCTCGACGTCGTAGCTATAAACTGTTAAGCCAACTTCTTTCGCAAGGTCTCACGAAAGAAACTTTGCCGTTGGTTCAGGCAGTATCCGACTTAGCCGGGTATTTGCCAGAACGGTTTAATTTTGATGAGGCAGCGGCCGTCCATTACCAATTGTTTGACTTCAATCTGTTTCCGTTTGAAACCATCTTTTTGGATGATAGCGGCTTGTTAGGCGGCCGGATTACAGAGTCGGTGGCGTACAGCTATCATGCGTTTGGGTTTCAGGTGGAAACGGCCGCCCACAACCCCGATCATATTAGACAAGAGTTAGCCGCTCTATCTTTTTTGTGTTTGGCGGAAACAGACGCTTTAGCAAAGGGAGATGGAGGCACAGTCGTCTCCCACCGTCGCCAACAAATAAAATTCCTACAACACCATTTATTGCGTTGGCTCTCCCCCTTTGTGTTGGCGGTACAGGCACAAAAGGATGCTTTTTATACGGCCGTTGCCCACCTGACCCTAGCGCTCATCTATGATCATTACCAAGACCTTTTGTCTGAAATTGAACGAGTTCCTGAAGCGTGGACATTACCAACTCCACCCGATTTTTTGGCCGATGATAAAACAGGACTTAAAGAGATTGCGGCTTATTTTATGATGCCCGCCTACAGTGGCATTTTTGTAAGCCGGGATAATGTGGGACGACTAGCCCGCCAGCTAAATTTACCGCGTGGGTTTGGGGATCGTCAGCAGATGTTAAGTAATTTAATGCACACGGCCGTACAGTATGATCTTTTTCCCGCTTTGCTGAATGGGTTGGAAACGACCATAACAGATTGGCAAAAAGCGTACCATGCCACTATCGTTGAGATGCCGCTGTTGGAACCATTTACGGCCGTGTGGTCGGCCAGAACCCAACAAACCCTCCGCCTATTGACCCACATGCAAACCCAGTTGAAGGCGGCCAGATGAACGGCGAAGGGTATACCAATCTGCAAAATATGACCGAGACATGGTAGCCTGGGAAAAGGACACTCTGCCGGCCATTATTGAGTGATTGGTACCATTCAGAAGCCAATACCCGTTAGGGAAGATCGAAGGTGTCTAGCAACAAACGGCCGTCCTCCCCCGTAACCCCATCCACAAAAACAGGCAGCCGTTGGCCGGTAGCCGGGTCATACAATCCTAGCCACAACGTGTAATCGCCTGGGGGCAAATCGGGTGACAGGGGAAGTGTTTGCTCGTCCGACAATACCTCGCCGGGACGCCAGCTTGTGGTCGGACGGATGCCTTGTAAGGGGATGCTGTCTTGTTGGGCCACAATTTCCCCATCCTCTCCCAACAGATGCAGGAAAACTGAATAGTTGGCCGGGAACACCGCTTCTGTTTGCCAGATGAGGGTCAGATTGAGGGAAGCATTGGCTTGATTTATTTCCGCACCGGC
>JAAEOP010000651.1 GCA_024223125.1 Chloroflexota bacterium | reverse complement strand
GTAACCATTCAGGTGCCCGGCACTTCATTACCAAGTCTACTGGAGTAGCACACCCGTTTATAAGTGCCGGGCACCTTGGGGGAGTGAATGGTTACCTTATTTCCGATAAGGTCTACTTATAAAGATGTGGTAGGAGTATGGTTGAGAAAGAGGTTGAGTTCGGATTTTGTGAGTGGGGCGGTAGATTCGGTGGCATAGTAGCCGGTTTCCCATAAGCTGACCACCACGCCGTATTCTTGTTGGATGATTTGTTCGGAGCCGCTTTTGAAGAGGTAGGCAGCCCAGGCCGTGTCGTGTTCTGGGGGACAGGTGACGACCAGATGGATGAGTTGGGCTTGAATGTGGATGTGGGTCAGGACACAGCCGTTGGCAGTTGCCAGCCGCAGCACAGCTTGCCGGATGGGTGTTTGTAGAGCGTCGGCTAATGGTTCAATCGGCCGCCAGACGAGAGCATAAGAGACACGGCCTTTTTCCTTAACTCTACTTTTAGCAATTCCCAACAAGGCCTGGTTAACGGGGTTCTCACCGCTGATGGTCTCACGCAGTGGGGGAAGTAACTGGCTGGCCTGATGGCGACACTCGCCGATGGGTGTTTCTGGCAAAGCGACCAATGTCAACAAATAATCCTCACTGACATGGCTGGTGTACAGCAGCAAATCTCCGGCGCGGGCGGGTAGATGGACAAATTGCAGGCGTGTGGCCCGGCCGTCTTCAGGCCAATCACGGCCGATATGCAGAGCCACGGTGGCCGCTTCCCGTTCATTCAAACTACCCCAATAAGCCAGTAATTTATTACCCCGCACCAAAATCGCTGTCTGGATAAGAGAACCGAATTGGGCCTGGTGGAAAGTGGAAACGAGTACGGCCGTGTCTAACGAACGCTTTTTAGTGACCGGCTTCAGTTCGCCAGTCTCCCGTACAAATATCGGTTGGGCTAACGAGTCATCTAGAATGGCGGATAATTCCACTTCTACCGCATCCCGGATAAGAACCCCTTGTACCCGGCCAGAGTAAGTGACCGGAATTTCAATATCGGTGGTCGGCGTCACCAGCACCAGGCGCAAATCAGGTTGAATAGCTCTTAGGGAGCGGATAATTTTGGCGCCTTCGGTGATGGGAATAAAAGCCAGGTCTTTGGGGGTTTGCACCAGATGCAGGCACGCTTCTTTGACTGTGGGCACGACGGAAATGGTAAAGGAACCAACTCGGTTGAGCGTCGTCACCAGTCGCTCGGCGTATTCTTTGTCTGGTTCGAGAATGAGTATGTCTTGAGCTTCCATAAAGATACTGAGATTAGAGATTAGAGATTGGGCTAATCCCCAATCTCTATCGAATGTAAATCTGTACCAGTTTAATAATTGTATGACTTGCTTTCAATAGAGGGGGCGTGAAATATCATCAGCGGCGGCGGAGAAAGTAAACGGCCGTGCCGCCAATCAGTAATCCTCCTAAACCCAGCAGCCACAACATGTTAAAACCAGATGGCTCAGTGGATGGCGAGGATGGTGGAATGGGGGTTGAGGTGGGGCTGGGTACGGCCGTTAGTGTCGGTACGGCCGTCGCTTCCGGCTCTGTTTGCAGATTGAGAATGATGATGGGCAAATCATGGTCGGTGGCTTTGTAGGGGGAGGCAGCGTCCGCGGTTAAACTATCGGGGTAATCTGCGTTGACGTGGTGGATGGCGACTGAAGCGACCGACTCTACCAGCGCCGGTGAAACGAGGATGCCGTCCAACAGTTGGGCCGCGCCGCTGAAAATGAAACTGTACCGTTGGGGCAGGGGAATGGAGGAAAGGGTGTTGTGTAGACGGCCGTTTTCCGTCATCTCCAACATGGCAGGTGATAGCTCATAATCGTTGAAATCTCCCAACACGACAACGGCCGCTTCTGGATCGGCAGCCAGCAACTCTGTTACCTGGTCGTTAAGATGCAGCGCCTGGAGCAGCCGTCGGGGAGCTGTTTCCCGCTCGCCGCCACGCTTGCTTTTGAGATGGTTGATGAAGATGGTGAACGGCCGTCCGCCGATTTCCAAATCCACTTGCAGCGGTGGACGGGAAAAGAGGGGGTCTTGTCCGGGCGGGCAATCTATGTTGTCGTCGCTGATGCCGGTTTGTATTTGGGTGCAGGTTTGTTGCAAGACAGCGTCTTGCACAACGGCATCGTTTGGATTGCTGAGTAAGGCTACATCAATGCCGCGCCCGTCTGCACTTTCTTGGTGGGACACTTCGTAGGTGAAGCTGCATGGTTCGGTTAACTCGGCCGTCAGTTGTAGCAGCAGCGTTTCATTCTCCACTTCCTGAATCCCAATCAGCGTTGGGCAGCCCAATACGTTGTGGATTTGGTAGGCGATTTTACTTTGCTTAAGGCTGATTTCTGCGGCCGAGGGTTTAGGTTCAGCGTCGTCGCCAGTGTCGTCAATATTGTCGAAATGGTTTTCCACGTTGAAGGTGGCGATGCTGATCTGGTTGTCGTTGAGCTTGGATGGGATGGGGATGGGGGTGAGGGTGGCGGCCGTTATGTCTAAATCTTCTGGAAACTGTTGCACCAGCTTAAACTGGTTAAAGTTGTAACTGAGCGGGCCGACCAATCCAGTGACCATATCGCCGCTTTTTACATTCGGGAAACCAGCACAATCTACATCACTATTGTGCAAAATGGGGATGATCTGGCCGACCGGGTCTTCTATCGTTTGTCGCAAAATGGGTGCGGCCGTCACATCAGGCCCCACAACGGCAAAACTGCATCCACTAAAAGTTGGGCCGATGACCTGGGCTTCTCCACCGATTGTCACCCGCATCGCTTCCAATGGTTCAAAATAGGCGGCTTGATCGGCGTTGTCGGCCGGCGGGTTGATGGGAATGGGGTCGGGCAGGAGCCGGTCGCTTTCTTCGACCAGAATTTCCAGACCGTTATCATCAATTTCCGTAAAGCCGTAGAACTCTGTCACCTGACCGCTTACTCTGACTTGATCGCCAATTTGGGCCGACGGCCGTTCCCGCCCCAAAAAAATCGCTATCCCGTCAGACGTTGCCGGGTCGCCATCTTCAGAACCGGGCAAATCCTGCACAAACAAAGTGTAAAAAATAATGCCTCTAGCATTACGATCTTCGTAAGAGCCGGTGACGATGCCCCGAAAGGAGACAGTCTCGTTGATCCGTGACGAGTTATCGGCTGCCCCTTGAACTGCGCCAATCGGGAGCAATGTTTCTAGTTCAACCGGATTGAGCGACGCAGTACATTCCCCTTCCAGGCTGATTTCGCCGGGGGTGGGGAATTCTAGCGGCTGCCAGTCGGCGGCCGTGCCGGT
>JAAEOP010000650.1 GCA_024223125.1 Chloroflexota bacterium | reverse complement strand
TTTACAATTCATTATTTCTTTCCAATGCCGGTAATGTCCGGCTCAAGGTTTCTAAAATAGGGATGAGGGTCTGGTAATCATGCCGCAGCAGTTCGATGACTTCTTGAATAGCGGCCGTTGCCCAGCCATGTTCGCCGCGCAGTTGGCACATATTGCGAATGTGGGTGATGAGCAGTTGGTCTATGGGAATTGTAGACGGGTCGGCACGGGTGATCATGCGTAAGTAGTCCAGTTTACTGGTGAACGCTTTGATTTCGTCTAAATTAGCGCAGTTGTAAACCGGGTCCAGGCTGAGGGGAGGACGGAGGGAGAGGCCGTATTGGATACGGCCGTTACTCCCAAACCCCACCGCCAACACACTCATCTCAATGGGGATCAGCCGGTTCTGACGTTGATCTTCAATCATTGCCGCTTCCAGCCCATCCAGCAGCACCAGCCGCCGCACCAGAGGGTCATCATCCACATCAATGCGATAGATGAGGCCATAAACAAATTCTGTCTCATTCAACTGCGCTTTTACCAGATCGCCAAATGCGGCCGTTAACTGCTCCACCCGACAGCCCACTACAAACCCCTCTGTGCTGGCACGCAAAGTACGGCCAATTTCCTGTTCACTCATACTGTTTTCTCCAGATAATGCCGAATTTTCATGCACACATCCTGAATAGCCTGGGCATCCCCTTTGGGCGCGTTAGGCCATTCATCTACACGAGTACCCCAATATTCGCGGGGCGTACCAGGGTAGCGCGGAAAGAGATGAAGATGCAGATGATCAACGTGGTGCCCCATCACAAACAGGTAAATGTGTTCAGCTTGGGTAACTTCTTTTAAGGCACGGCCGAGACGGGTTGTCAACAAACCAATCTGGCGGGCTTCCTCGTCAGTTAATCCATCCAGGCCAGGGACATGGCGTTTCGGTTCAATGAGAACATGTCCCAAATAATGGTCGGCCTGAGTGTCTGGGTTAAAGCCATGACCGATGAAAACGAGAGCATCTTCATAAATAGCGCCGCCGGGCAGTTCAATCTCCCCACGATGTTTTTGGCAAATGAAACAGG
>JAAEOP010000649.1 GCA_024223125.1 Chloroflexota bacterium | reverse complement strand
GGGGCGTTCGCGGCGGCTCTTTTGCCGACACCCTAAATGAAGCCCGCACCCCCAACCGCCGCAGCCAGGCCGAGGCTTATGGGTACACGACCGTTGGGTTTCGCTGTGCCGGAGGCAGGTAAGTTTTGAAGATAGGAGCCTTCGAAAAAGTAATTATCCCAAAATTCGTAACACGTGATGCGTGATACGTAATAAAACTGCGTAGTTACGCATTACGCATCACTTTGAGTTGGCCACAGGTTTTTGGATGATTTAAATTTCGAAACTGCCGTGTTAGAAATGCGGTGCAAAAGCCACAAAACAGCCGAACTCGCCGCGGGCCAGCGTACAGGTAACCTGCCTGTAGTCTTGAGCTTGCAGCAATTCCAGGTGTCGGGAAATGCTCCGGCGTCCCGGATTTCCAGGTTTATCCTGCTGGGGTGGAACAATCAAATCAGCGTTAAGGAACAACCCTCCCGGTACCAGCAGTGATTTGGCCAGCCCGTAAATTCGGTTTACGGCGGCCTCATCCCCCAAATCGTGCAGTGATTGCATTGAGACAATG
>JAAEOP010000648.1 GCA_024223125.1 Chloroflexota bacterium | reverse complement strand
CTTTTGCTCAGGTACTTACTATGAGTAATTATACTTCTTCCCGGAATATAATTATTGTGTCCAGGAATGTGCTTCCCTTGCTTTCCCCAATGAATTTGGGTGCCACCAGGAACAAAACCTGATGAATCATCCTCAGCTGCTCCAAGGATAGCCATTATTATTAAGGGTACAAATAATTCACTATTTGATTTATCGTGTGATTCATAGTAATCCCAAGCAGCAATAAATCTGGTATCTACTTCTTCGAGCGTACCACCCCCCATATGCTCATAGAAAAGCTGATCGTCTGCTTTATATTTATAGTACCATTCTTCTCCCAATGCATACCACTCATCCCAGGCAGCTTGGTCCCATTGATTCATGTCTCCCAAAATGGCTTTCCAATTATTCAGGTTTTCCATTCCCGCACATCCTGAGGGCGATCCACAAAGACCGTCAATCATTGGGAAATCGGGATCGTGCCCATCAGGATCTATGTATGCTAGAGGATTGTTGAAAACATAGGTAAATCTGTTGAAAGTTTGGACGGCCGTTAAACAAATAATGTTTCGTCACCCGATCGGCCGTCAGTTCATGCCGGTATAACTTACCCAAATAGACGGTGATTTCGGCGCCAGTTTGTCGCAAGACCATCTGTCCGTCGGCGTCATATACCAGGTTCACATAGTCCCCGCTGGCGCTGCTGGCGCTTTTGAGCAGGTTTTCGGCCGTCCAATCCAGTGCCCAGGTATTCGTACCATCATTACGGGTAATCATATTGCCATTAGCATCATACCAATACTTCTGTGTTTTGCCATGGTGTAGACAGAGGATGTGGGCATGTTCAGCCGGGTCATCTGTCCGTCGGCGCGGTTGTATTGGGCTTCCCGAACGTAATTGCTGTCGCCGATGTGGGTTTTGGGTTGGCCGATTTGCCAGTAGTAATTACTGGTCACACTCTCGCCCGTCTCTCCGCTAGCGCCGCCGGGGTAGACGATGATTACGGGCACATTTCCCTGGGTGTAACCGTAACCAAAGGTATAGCTGTTACCGGCCACAGAGCGGCTTTCCTGGGTAACGCGCCCCAGCAGATCATACTGCCAACTGGCGCTGTTATTGACCATATCCGGCGGGTCGTAAGCGTAATACCATTCACCCATGTCCCGCTTTTAGCTCACCGGGAGCACAATAGCCTATAATTTAGACCAGACCTGTTAGAAAAGTCCATAAAAAAATGTAACCGTTACTGTTACCAATTAAATAATTGAGGTTAAGATGAAATTAAAAGGAATTCTAAGTAAACTAGCGCCTACATTGGAAACGAGCTTAAAAGCGATACCGGCCGTGCACCGCCGTATTGAAGCCCAATATGACGAGATGATGGCCGAGTTGGAAACATCGTTGAAACCATATCGAGATGATTTCACGACTTATAAGGCGCTGCCGGAACACGGCCGTAACCCCGACGACATCCTAAAAGAGATGCAAACCCTCAAAAAGCTAGAAGAAACCCGCTGGCAGGATGGTTACGTGTCTGGAGCCGTCTATCATGGCAACGAAGGCCATATCAACTTTCTAAACGAAATTTACGCTCTCAACTCTCAGAGCAACCCGCTTCATGCCGATGTGTGGCCCAGCGCGGCCAAGTTTGAGGCCGAAATCGTCTCCATGACGGCGCAAATGTTGGGAGCTGGTCAAACTTGGCCGGGTTATAACGTAGACGAGGAAATTCGCGGCACAGTTTCCTCCGGTGGTACAGAAAGTATTTTGCTGGCAATGAAGACATACCGAGATTGGGCCAGAGATAAAAGAGGCATCAAACATCCGGAAATGCTGCTGCCGGTAACAGCCCATGCCGCCTTTGACAAAGCGGCTCAATATTTCAACATCAAACCGGTGCGTATTCCATTGGATCATAATTATCGCGCAGACTGGACGGCCGTGCGCGACCTTATCAATAAAAACACAATCGTCATCGTGGGGTCAGCCCCCTCCTTTCCACATGGCGTTATTGACCCCATTGAAGAGATGTCTACCCTGGCGCTCAAACATGGCATTGGCTTCCACACCGATGCTTGCCTGGGTGGATTTGTGCTGCCCTGGGCGGAAAAGTTAGGTTATGATGTGCCCTTTTTCGATTTTCAACTGCCGGGTGTCACCTCCATATCGGCCGATACCCACAAATTTGGTTACGCGGCCAAAGGAACATCGGTGGTGTTGTATCGGGGCGTCGAGCTGCGCCGCTACCAATATTTTACGGTGACAGATTGGCCGGGCGGTCTTTACTTTTCGCCCACCTTCGCCGGCAGCCGGCCGGGGGCATTGAGCGCTGCTTGTTGGGGAGCGATGGTTTCTTTGGGAGAGGAGGGGTATCTGGCAGCTACACAACGGATTATGGACACGGCCGCCCGAATCCGAGAAGGCATCGCCGCTATACCCGAATTACGTTTGTTGGGGCATTCTCTTTTTGTCCATGCGTTTACGGCCGATGCGTTTGACATTTATCGGGTGATGGATTTTATGACCCAGCGGCATTGGAGTTTGAACGGGCTGCATCACCCTGCCTGTGTCCATTTTTGTGTGACCTTACGCCATACCCAGCCGGGGGTGGCCGAACGGTTTCTGGAAGATTTGACTGCGGCCGTCGCTCATGTCAAAACCCATCCCCAGAGCGAAGGAGGCATGGCCCCCGTTTATGGACTGGCAGCTACCATGCCTTTGCGCGGCTTCGTCAGTGATATTCTCAAGCGATATATTGATCTATTATACAAAGTCTGAATGTTCGGCATCCCTTGTGAAATGTTGTATCATCTTCTGCAAAAATAGTGGCTAGTATTTGGCAACCAGCCACCAACAACCAGCCACTAGCAAAGAGGTAGATTAATGAGTCGAGAAGTTCCAAAAAGAGTTGGCGTTGTCGTGGGAGCAGAATGGAATTGGACGGAGACTTTTGTGGCCGCTATCAATGAAAGCAATAAACCAGTCGTGGCCGAATTGGTAAAGCTGGCCGGGACGCTCATGGATACGTCTGTAGCTTATGATGTCATTGTAGATCGGATGTCACATAATGTCCCTTATTATCGCGCATATTTGAAACATGCGGCTCTTCAGGGAGCATATATTATCAATAATCCTTTTATGTGGGATGTGGATAGTAAGTTTTTAGGCACGGCCGTTCTTCACAAACTGGGCCTGAAAACACCGCGCACAGCCATCCTCCCAAATAAATATATAGAATTTGAGGCCACCCCAGACACTTTTCGCAATCTTGAATATCCTATGGATTGGGAGGCGATCATTGACTATGTAGGCGTACCGGCAATTTTCAAGGATATTCATAGTGGTGGGCGGCAGTTTGCCTCCCGTGTTCACAATGTGGACGAGCTGATTCAACGGTATGATGAAAGTGACACCCGTACGACGATTTTGCAAGAGATTATTGATTCGGACGACCATGTACATGCCTTTGTATTTGGCAGAAAGCAGGTCATGTTATTGCGCTATTCTCAGCAAGATGGAGTTTACTTGCCAGGGAGCCTTTCAAAAGAAGAAGGAATTGGCAATGCGATAGCACAAGATACACACAGGATTACGCAGTTGTATGGCTATGACATGAATATGGTTGAATTTGTCATTAAAGATGGTGTTGTTTTTGTCATTAACAGTACCAATCCGGCGCCTGATATTGATCGCCAATTGATGAGTGAAGAGCAATTTGATTGGTGTGTGAAAAAAATGACAGCGTTAGTCATTGATCGCGTCTTTCAACCGGCTCCGCAACAAATCCCTTTTGCCTCGAAAATAGAAGATTGATTGCTAAATGCTTATCATGCTATAATATGATTTGATAAATGGTTGATGTATCAACTGTCGCTTGACTTTGGAGTGAAAATTAAAAAAGATAACGAACTGAGGAATAAAAATATGATCCCTTTAGAAGAGAAACTCCCCCAGAAAATAAACCGTCTGGTTGAGCTGGCTTATAACCTGTGGTGGAGTTGGACCCCTGATGCCCGTGAACTTTTTCGCAGACTTGATTACCCGCTTTGGCGGCGGACATTGCACAATCCGGTGCAAATGTTACAACAAATCAGCCCTGCTCGCCTTGAAGAAGTGGTAAAAGATACGGTGTTTATTCGCCGCTACAAAAAAGCAATGATGCTGTATGACCGCGAAATGGCGAACGGACATTCTTGGTTTCACACCACCTATCCAGATTTGAAGGATAAAACAATTGCTTATTTTTCATTTGAATTTGGTTTGCACAACTCGCTGCCTATTTATTCAGGTGGTTTAGGAATTTTATCTGGTGATCATGCCAAAGAGGCCAGTGATTTAGGTTTACCTTTTGTGGGTGTGGGCTTTATGTACCCGCAAGGTTATTTCCGGCAGCGTATTCCTTCGCACGGGTGGCAAGAGGCTGTTTACCAACAAATGGATTTAGGCAGCACACCGATTTCACTGGTTTTGGATGACGCGGGCCAGGAACAAAAGATTAGTGTTAATCTGGCCGGCCGTGAGGTGTTTGTCCGCATCTGGCATATTCGTGTGGGGCGAAATCCGCTGTATTTGCTGGATACGGATGTGGATGAGAATGAACCTTGGGATCGGGAATTGTCGGCCAGACTTTATTCTGGAGATAGTGAAACACGTATTCGCCAGGAAATTATGCTGGGCATTGGCGGTGTGCGTATGTTACGCAAACTGGGTATTCAGCCTGATGCTTGGCATATGAATGAAGGTCATTCTGCTTTTCTGCTTTTGGAATTGATACACGAGTATGTTTCTGAGGGCATGTCTTTTGAACAGGCAGCGGAACGTGTTAAGCAGCAGACGGTTTTTACGACGCATACCCCTGTTCCGGCCGGCCATGATGCGTTTGGTTTCCAGATGGTGGAGCAATATTTTAATGGTTTCTGGGATAAGATGGGGATTGACCGTCAACATTTTCTGAGCATGGGGGAACATCAGGAATCTTGGGGAACGGCATTTAATATGACGGTGTTGGCGTTACGCCAGTCTGGTTTGTCTAATGGTGTGAGTCAGTTACACGGCCGTATCTCCCGCGAAATGTGGCAAGAAGTATGGGGGAGTGAAAATGTTGCCGATGTGCCTATCACGTCTATTACCAATGGCGTTCATGTGCCAACCTGGATTTCCAGTGAGTTGAGTAATGCTCTTGATAAATACATGGAATCTAAATGGCGAGATGAACATGATGGTTCTGTGGTCTGGCGACGTTTGATAGATATGCCGGATAAGGAATTATGGGATATTCATCAGATCCTTAAGCGCAAGCTAATGAGCTATTTGCGCCAACAGGTGCGGCAGCGTTGGATAGATGGAACGAATGATCCCACGCAGGTATTAACGGGGGGCACTTTGCTTGATCCTGAAGCTTTGACGATTGGTTTTGCCCGTCGTTTTGCCACGTACAAACGAGCCAATCTTATTTTCCGTGACCTGGAACGTTTACAACAGATTCTTTTAGATTCCCACCGGCCGGTGCAAATTATTTTTGCCGGTAAAGCACATCCGGCCGATGAGCCTGGGAAGTCGTTGATTCAGCATATTTATAATTTGGCTAAACATAATCAGCTTGGCGGCCGGGTGGCGTTTATTGAAGATTATAATATGCACATGGCCCGCTATTTGACACAAGGAGTGGATGTGTGGCTGAATAATCCCCGCCGCCCACGCGAGGCCAGTGGAACAAGTGGTATGAAGGCGGCGTTGAATGGGGTGCCGAATTTGAGTATTTTGGATGGCTGGTGGGTTGAAGGGTATAACGGCGCCAATGGCTGGACTATTGGGGATGAACGGGAATTTGACAACCATGAAGCTCAGGATGATTTTGACGCCAATTCTATTTACCAGTTGTTGGAAGATGAGATTGTGCCACTGTATTACGGCCGCGATCGAGACGGTATTCCGCGAGGTTGGGTAGAAATTATGCGGGAGACAATCCGATCTAGCGCCCCCCTGTTTAGCACACAGCGCATGGTAAAAGAATATACCACTGAACTTTACATTAAAGCGATGAATAGCCGCTAAAATGGAGACCTGCGAAGTTTTTGACCGAAATTTTTGTCACTCTTGTTAGGTAAAAACCTCGCAGGTCTAAACGATATCCTAAAATGAAACGCTGGCTGCGCCGCTTTGCTTATCTCCTTTTTGTCATTTTCTGGTTGATGATTATCTGTTTTCCCACATTTGCCTTTACATTGGCCATGCGGGAGCAGATTCAACTAGGAGGTAATTCCGGCAGCCATGTACGTTTCTTCCTGGTGCGGGGAGAGGACAGTGATGGAATTGGGCTGGAATTGGCACGGCCGATGCTGAGTGAATCTAACTGTACCAAAATCAGCATCACTTACCTGTTTTGGGAAGGGAGAACAGCCGACCAGAATACAAGCTTCTGCCAATGTTTTGATCCCCAAACTAGGGCGCCACTTCCGGTTAAGGCTGATAGTTGCAGGTAAAAGGAGATGACGAGATGAGTAATGTAGCTGTTAAATGGGCTGGACAGAACAGCCAAATGTTTATGGGGCGTGATTCATTTGGGCACGTTTTAATGACTGGCTCCTGGCCTGATGATGAAAACCAGGAGTGGCAGGAATGGAAGGCGATGAAGCCGTCAGATTTGCTATTGGTAAGTCTGGCTTCTTGTTCTGCTTATGATGTTGTCATGATATTGAAGCGGCAGCGACAAAAATTAACCAACCTTTACGTAAATGTTGAAGGGACGAACGCCTCAGAGCCACCCTATCAATTTATAGAGATTCACCAACATTATGTGATAGAAGGGGATGAGCTTGATCCCAAAAAGGTGGCACGGGCGATAAAACTTTCGGAAGAGAAATATTGTTCTGTGGCAGCAACAGTTCGCGGCGTGGCGGAATTAAGCCACAGTTTTGAAATTATTTAGACCTGCGAGGCGTCTACTGTTTTTGCAAGGATGGCCAAAAAACCTCGCCGGTCTCTTGCCAGTTACTCTCCGTTATCGGCCGTTTGGGGAATATCCTGCAAAATATCGCGCATGACAAAAGCGCGTACAATATCATCGGCTTGACCAATTTGCAGCATGGCGCGGGTGTTGCCGGCCAGGGCGCGGGCAATTTCTAGTTTGTTGGTTTCCACGTCGAATTCGGCCGCCTGGGGATAATTTTCCAACCGCTCTTGTAGTTTTGCCAGTCGTAATGCTTCCGCTTTGGCTTCCAATTCAATAATATGATGTTGCGCTTCCGCAGTTTGATAATCTCGTTGTAGATTTTCCTTTTCCCGTTCGACGTTGGCAATAACTTTTTGGCGAGCCAGTGCGTCCGCATCTGTCTGGCGGTGTTGGGCTAATCGCTGTCGTTCTTCTTGCTCTTTTTGCTGCAATATTGCCAGTTGGCGGGCTTCTTGTGACTGCATAAATTCGGCCGGCGGTTGGGCATAGGTGACATTGATGTTGGTCACACTGACGCCGTAACTGTCTACGGCCGTACTCAGCATTTCCACCACATCCACCAAATCTGCCTTCTTCAAATCTAGTACCTGTTCTGAAGTAATACGGCGTACTGTTGAGCGCAAACCATCCTGGCAGGCGGCCTGGAATACATGGTCAAAATCATTGGCAGAAATGTTGTACACAAATTTGTAGGGGTCGGTAATGCGGAAGGTCATGAGCGTATCTACATTGGCGCGTACATTATTTTTGGTTGGGGATTCGACAAGGGGGACATCAAAGGGAATTTCACGGGTTGTCACCAGATGGGAAATGACAATCCAGGGAGGCAAAATCTGTGTGCCGCTGCCGATGGTTTTAGTGTAACGGCCGCCACGCATCAATAGTGCATTAACCCCTTCTGGTACGCGGACAATAAAGGATCGGTAGACACCCAGAATGAGGAACAAGACAGCCAGCAGCCCAGCGCCTGCTGCTAACGCCCCATTATTCATGAAAAAGGCAGCGAATAGAGTAACACCCAACAGAACGATGGCTATTAAGATCAGTTCGTTGCGAATGCGGTTCAGATGTTGGGGAATCAGGATGATGGGAATACGGTCGTTGGCGTCTCGTGTTGAAAAGGCATCGGCCGCATCCTCTAAAGGGACACGAGCCTGGGTTAACTGTGTATAAGTTGCTGGCGTGGTTAAAGTTTCATCTGGCATGGGTTATATCTCCTGTTGTTGGGTACGAGAACGACGATGATTTTGAATACGCCGGTATGTAAGGGGAACTCTTTCTTTTTGGGCGGGGACGAAGGGGGAGAACAGGGTGCTATGCGGTAAGATTCGCATTGGTTCGCCGGGCAGAGCGCCGGCAGGTAAAGGTGGGTCGCTGACACGGCCGTAAACATAGCGGTATAAATCTCGAATAACGGCCGTGATCGGCGCCGCAAACATAATCCAAATCAAGCCAAACTCACTCAACAACACAATGACCATCACCAGCAGCGCCGGATGAATGTTTACAAATCGGCGTTCAACGGATGGGGCTACAAACGTGTTCACCAACATCTGTACCCCGATATGTAAAAGCAGCACAATCAGCGCTCCTTGGGGAGTTCCCAGCAGCAACGCCAACAAAATCAGAATAATGCCGGACACAATGGGGCCGATGATGGGAATAAGCTGGAAAAAAACCACAATTAATACGGCTAGCAATTTGTAACGGTACGTTATATCTTGCACGACTTCTAATACAGAAGCCCCTAAAAAGATACCTACGCCGGCCGCAATCGCCAGAACGACTTGTCCCTGTAAAAAAGCGCGAAACGGCCGGTCAATAATACGCACGATAGCCCAAAAATCAGGGCGCAGCCAGCCGGGCAGCGCCCTATCTGCGACCTGAATTCCACTGTCATTGTCGCGCAACACATCCAACAGCCAGGCAGGGATAACCAAGAAGCCCAGCACAAAACCAATTGTGTTAATCAGGCTTGTAACGGCCGAAACTGTAATATCCACCATATTAGAAGCATATTCGTCCAGATTGTTGTTGGTTGAATTGACAAGCCCTTGCAAATAATTTTCGGCCGCAATCCGGGTCGGGCCAGGGAGTGTGTCCAGCCGGGATAGCAAATCCGCTTCGATGGCTGCCAGTTCTTCCTCATCTGGTATGTTCTGGTAGATAATATTGATTTGTTCGCTGATGATGGGAGCCAGTTGGGCAATGATGACCCCAATGACAAGCAATACGGCCGCCAACGTCAACAAAACAGCTACAGCCCGCGGTAAAAACCGATCCAGCCAATTGACGACGGGTAAAAGCACATAGGCAACGGCCGCGCCCAAAGCAAAAGGAGCCAACGCTGGCCAAGTGACTTTAGCCAGCCACACCAATATGCTCAACCCACCCATCACCAACAAAATGCGGGCTAATGCGGATGGGGTGATGGATTTGATTCGTTGGCTAAACTGCCCCCATGCCTGCCGAGAATAAGCGACGGCCGACTCTGTTTCTGGGTGCGGCCGTTCCTTTGCTAAACTTGTATCATCGTTCATGTATTACACCTCTTGGTCAAAGGGTTCAGTGTCCAGTTTTCAGCTGCGTCGCTCTCTGAACAGTGAACACTGTTTACTGAAAACTGCTACACATACCCCTCCGGTTCATACTGACTCAGAATCGAGCCGCCGATGAATTCGCGTAAAATTGAATCGCCGGGAATAATATCACGAATATGTGGTGGCAGGGGATCAAACCATTGCAAAAATGCCAACAGACGGTTCGCTTCTACCCGCTGCGGCATATCTGGTTCCACTTGCAGCAGCAGCGGTTCCGCAAATGGTTTTAGAGCCGCCAATTCATACACAAGAGCAGAGTTAAAAAAGAGATCGGCATTGTGTTGGTGGGGGAAGATGTGTCGCTTTTCGCCACGGCGTACACTGGGCCAACGGGCAATTGTGTCAGCGGCCGTGTAGCCACGGCGGTTGGCGTCGCGCACAATACGGCGCAGCAAACGAGTGTCGGTTGTAGGGACACGGTTGTGTTTATCCAAATTTAGTTGTGTAAAAGCAGAAATGAAAACACGGTAGACGGCTTCTGGGGGAACGCCCTCTATAAGACGCGGGTTTAGCCCGTGAATACCTTCAATGAGCAGCACATGATCTGGGCCAATAGCCAGCGGGTCGCCTTCTTCGCGCTGCCCGGTATGAAAGTTATAGCAGGGTTGAATAATAGCTTCGCCATTGAGAAGTTGGCGCATCTGCTGTTGGAAATAAGGTACATCTACCGCTTCCAACACTTCAAAATCATAATCCCCATGTTCGTCACGAGGGGTGTTTTCCCGATTGATGAAGTAGTTGTCCATGCCAATGGTAACAGGCCGAATACCGCGAGCCATTAGTTGGATGGCCAGACGTTTACTGAAAGTGGTTTTCCCGGCGGAAGTGGGGCCGGAGATGAGGATCAGTTTGACGGCCGTGTGCCGCTGGGCAATTTCAAAAGCAATGAGGGCTAACTGGCGTTGGTGTAATGCTTCGGCTAACAAAATAGCTTCCAGAATACGGCCGCTGTCTAAAGCATCATTTAAGGTGGCTACTTTAGGGACGCCAATAATTTGCAACCACCGATCATATTCTTGAAAAACACGCGCCAGAACCGGTGCATCTTCAAACGGCTGCAACAGATCGGGCTGGTGGCGGCGGGGAAATTGCATGATAAAACCATTGCTGTACAGGCGCAGATCAAATAATTCCAAATAACCGGTTCGGGGAACCATAAACCCATGAAAATAATCCTGCTTACCGTTCAATTCATACAAAGTCAGATAATCTTTACGCCGCTTGGCAAACAGCGAGGCTTTTTCTTCATTCCCATCATCACGGAAAAACTGTAGAGCTTCGGACAGCGGCATTTTTATCTGGTTGATGGATAGATCGGCTTCCACCAATTCGCGCATTCTTTTTTTCAGTTGGGTCAGATTATCTTCAGTCGCCAAATGATCATCGAATTCGCAATAGTAACCGCCAAAGGGCATAGAGTGCAAAATAGTTATGGAAAGATCGGGCAGTATTTCAGCCGCGGCCGCAATCATTAAAAAACTTAGAGAGCGGCGGTAAATACGCATACCATCTGAATTGGTAGTAGTGACGGGAACCAGATCGGCATTGTTTTGCAAGGGGACGGCGAGTTCACGTAATTTACCATTCATAAGAGCCGCCACAACACGGCCGCTGCTGATGTCCAACTCGGCCGCTTTGATAAATGCTTCCAATGGCATACCTTGCGGGGCTTCAAAAGCACGGCCGTCTGGAAATGTTGCTTGTACAGTTTGGCGGGGTTCAACGGGAATAGGTGTAGGAGTGGTTTGGGTAGTCATAACAGACGCTTCTTGACTATCATACCCGCAAAGGTGGGTATCCAGGTGTGTGGATTCCTGCCTGGGCAGGAATGACGTGTACATTCACCAAATAATTTTGAATTAACTCAATACTGCGCGGTGCGGCCGAGTTAATAATTTGCTGAATATCGGCTACCGGTAGTTTGTTGAATATGTGAGCTTCCATCCAGGCGGCATCATTCAGGGCGGCTTGAAATTCAGCGGTCGACATTCGCAAACGGCCGGCATAAATTTCGATGGTACGTATAGGCGCGTTGGGATGAAGTTGGCCGACCAATAGATCTCGCCATTCAATCAGAACTGAATCAGGGGCAAAGGGGAGCCAGGTTTGTGGCTGGGCGTGGGAGAGAGTGGTTACGGCCGTGTCTGGCAAAGAGTCTAAGGCCAATGTGTCCAGGTAAGTCAATAGAATAAAATGGGTCAGGCGGCGCTGCTCCCGCGAACCAAGATGATCGGCCTCCACGAAAAAGGGGACAACCACTTCCCGCAGCCAGATTAAATCGAGCAGCAGATGAGCGGAATATGCGGCTATAAACAATGCCTGAGAAGGGTTCATTTGAGAAGGGCGGGCCAGTTGGGGGTAGGCAGCCAGCATTTCGGGGATGGCGTCATTGTCGGGCAGGGGAGGCAAAGTGTAAAAATGAGTATCGGCGCGGGGAATATCGCTGATGGCGTTAATGTCTGGAGCCACGCTGCCCAGGTAAAAAGCAGGCCATTCGGCCGTCAGGCAATTGTGCAAACGGCCGTGACCGTTTCGGGTCGTTTTCTGTTGTATTTGTTCTGCAATCTGTAAGTGCATAAATGGTGTTGGCATAAGCGTGTAATTGTGAGTTGACAATTGAAAATTGTCAACTGTCAATTTTAGCGTCCCCAATCTGGGCATTGGGATGGTGCAAACCAACGGGTGCTGGTTTGACCGCGTAAACGATCCAGGCCGGGTAAGCAGGCCATCAAAACGTGCGGGTTATTGCCGCCAGTTTTAGTGGGAACATCTGAATAGTCCATTGTTGTGAGGACAACGCCGCCGGTCAATAATCCGGGTTGGGAATTGGGGGGCAAAGGGGCAACCAAAGCTACAGGGACGGCGTAGCCGATGATGTAATATGATTTGCCGGATTGGTCTACGTAATCATAAACAATATGTTTGCCATATAGGTGCAGTCCAGAAAGGGGGCTGGGCCCCAAGACAAGCAACGATTCATTGGGTACATAGCCATACCTTTTTTCGATGGCGATGGTCCACTGCGAAGCGATGTCTGGGGATTGCCCATTACGCACGATGATGGCACGGCCGTAATTATCTAACACTTGGGCCGCATAAGCGCGGGGAACACGGCTTTCTACCTGATCCCAACCACCGGTATAAGCGGCTAAAGCAGAATAAAGGTCGCCGCCAGATTGGCGCACCACATCGGCAAGAATGGCTACGCCCCAGCGCAGGTTGATGGCCGGGTTTTTCAGATCGTCGGTCGCCGGCCGCCATTCCAAACCGGGGCTGGAAGGCATCACTCCCATCAAACCCACTGCCCCGGCCGGACTGACCAGATTGGCCTGACCGTTAGATTCTTCTTTGATGACGGCGGCAATAAAATCGGGATCTAAGCCATGTGTTTTAGCCAGGATATGGATATGGGTAGACCATTGTTGAATACTCGGACTCCAGATTGGAGAAAGAGCAGCGGGGGTAGTTTGGGGCAGCGGCCGTGCGCCCATCTGGTTTGCTGGTATCAACAAAACAAACAGCAGAACAGCGATACAAACGGCCAACATAATTGCAAACAATCGCTTATTGTTTCTGGAAACGCCCTTATTCTGGCTTCTCATAACCCTATACTAAGCCTACCGAAAGAATTTCAACTATTATCTCGGAATGACAGTAGTAACATCATGCTAACCCAATAACTATCTGATCTAACGACAATCCCGGATTGATTTGCCACCAGGTTACTTTGGCGGAGACTAACGGCCGTTGTAAATGTGACGGCCGTTTGCTTTTATGTATCGTAGGGACTACTGGGTCGGGTAATAAAATATGTCTCAACAAAACGCCGTCAGATAACGGCATAGTTGGCTCTGGGTACGCATAACAGGGCAACCGGGAATACAATTCTAAGGCGCGTAAAAAACATTGGGTTTCTGTGCCATCATTGTTAAAACCAAACACCTCTGAGCGTGGGTATTGGTTACCTTCATCTTCAATCCAGCCATACAAATCGAGAGAGCGATTTTCGTTCCCCCAATCATCCAACAAAAAGGCGGGGAAAATGTGATCTTCTGGCCCTTGTACCACTACCGCATAACGGAGATAAAGGGAGTCGGCCGTTTTCTTTTCCGGATATGGGTCTAGTAGGATGAGTGTGTTGTGGGTAACGGCCGCAGCCCCATCGGCCAGTATCAATTTGCCATGCACATGATGTTTTACACTCTTCACGGAAAACCCCTTCAAGATTAATCATATCTAACTTACAGAACTTACCAAAACATGATGCTGGCGACAAGGGAAACTTTGCTTACTTTTAATCAACTGCCTATTATCTGGAAAAATTTTTGGTGGTTAGTGGTTGGTGGCTAGTCAATGTCATTAAGTTAAGCATTTTTGAGAGGACACGAACATGAAAGCAGTTGTTTTTTATGAACATGGAGATTTGAACCAGGTACAGGTTGCCGATGTGCCTGAGCCAGAAATAGGGCCGGATGAGGTATTGTTGCAAGTGAAGGCGGCGGCGCTAAATCGGTTAGACTTATGGGTGTTAGCCGGTTGGCCTGGTCTGAATTTGAAAATGCCGCATATTATGGGGAGCGATGGCGCCGGTATTGTAGCCTCAGTGGGGAAGGATGTTTCGACCGTACAAGTGGGCGACCGGGTAGCTGTAAATCCCACCTTGTGGGACCCGGCTGATTATTTCGCCCGGCTGGGACGCGACAATATGACAAACCGTTTTGCTCTTTTCGGCGAGCATGTGGATGGTTTTTTTGCGGAGTACGCGGCCGTGCCCACCCGTAACTTATTAAAAATGCCCGATGAGGTTGCCTTTGAGGATGCGGCCGCTGCCTCACTCGTTTTTGTAACCGCCTGGCATTCACTTATTACACAAGGGAATTTGCAAGCGGGGGAAACGGTATTGATTGTGGGCGCTGGCGGCGGCGTTAATACCGCTTCTATTCAGATTGCTAAATTGGCTGGGGCAGGCTGCATTTATGTCGTAGGTTCCTCAGCCAAAAAGCTGCAACTGGCCCGTGAATTAGGCGCCGACGTTACCATTAACCGGCATGAAGAAAATTGGGGTAAAGCGATTTTCAAAGCCACGAATCGGATGGGGGTGGATGTGGTGGTAGATAATGTGGGCGCCGCTACCTTTCATACCTCGCTGCGTGCTCTAAAACGAGGCGGACGTTTACTGACAGTGGGCAACAGCAGCGGGCCAAAGTTTGAATTGGATAACCGGCTCATATTTGGCAAGCATTTAACAATTATCGGCAGCACAATGGGTACAAGTACGGATTATGAAGCAGTGATGAGGTTGTTGTTTAACGGCCGTCTCCGTCCTATCATAGACACCATTTATCCCTTACATAAAGGTCAGACCGCACTGCAACGTTTGGCCGATGGGGATGTAGCCGGCAAGCTTGTTTTAATGGTCAACGGTTAATAGTCAGTTTGTTCTGAAAGGTAGGCTACCTTGCCTCCCGTTACCCGCAGGAGTTCCGTTACTGTTAATTTGAGCAGGGCATTGGTTTCGCCGCCGCCGCCGTAAATGAGGGGATTGGTTAGCTGGATCACGGCCGTATCTACAATCGTCCACAACGGCCGCACATGCCCAAATGGAGGCACCGATCCGGCTACGTACCCTGTGTGTGCCAATACCTGTTCCGGGTTGGCAATCTTCGTCCGCCGCCGCGCTACCCCCACAGTGTCAGCTAACACCTTGCGGTCAATTCGGGCCAGACCGTTGGCCAGCGCCAGCACCGGTTTCTTATCTGCCAAAAACAAGACTGATTTGATAATTTGTTGAGGATCAACGCCTACGGCCGCAGCTGCGGCCGCTACTGTTGGCGTGGGCACATCAAGATGAATAATCTCGGCCGTAATATTATTTTGCACAATATGGCTGTGTAAATCCTGAGCGTTCATTCGCTTTTATGTATCGTAAGGAAACAAGATGATTTTATCGGCATGGATACGAACAAAGGTATCCAGAGGCAGGGCTTCGCCAATATCTGTTTTGATGGTAACAAGACTAGAGCCAATACGTACATAGGCCACACCATCTGATTCCACTGATTCTAATTTGCCTTGTAAAGTTACCAGATGATCTAAATCATAATCAATAACGAACTGCTCATCTTTGGCCGGCTGTATATCTTTGCCCCAGGTTAGACGAAAAGCAGTTTCGATTTCAATATCATGATGGGAATATCGCTCTGGAGAACCATAACGCCATTCTCCTACACCTATGCCAAACGGTGTAGAAAATTCGACCATTGTTAACTTCGTTTCTTCATCATATAAAACATCAGTTACCTGAATGTGCATAACCTTCTCCTTATTCATTCACACTAAGCAAAGACAAGGGTATTATAACATGGGAAACTGTGTTTTATTGGTAACTCATCACCCTTTTTTTAATAATTGTGAGGAAATATTATGTTTGAACAAGATCGGGTACTTGTACGTTTGCAGCAACATGTATTAGGGGAAAGAGAGATTGTGGTCTGTTTTATGGCTGGGTCTTACGGCCGTCGCCGCGAAGACGCCTACTCCGATATGGATGTCGCTTTGGTTTATACTGATGCATTCCAACGAGATCTCGCCTGGGAAAAACGACGCAGTTTTGTGCAGTCTGTTAACCCGTATGTATCTGCAAAATCATTTGATGCCGGGCATGTACGGCCGTATTTTCACATCGCCCTTTACAGTAACGGAACCAAAATAGATTGCCGTTATGAAACCATGACTGATTTACAACCCAACCCCTGGGATCGGGATATTCGTATCCTGAAAGACAAAGATGGCTGGGCTGAACAATATCAGGCTGCCTGTCTGCAAACATTGCCAACAAGGCCTCTGATCACGGCCGCAGAATTAACACAGTTAGACGAACGCTTCTGGATCATGTTTTGGGATGTGTTCCGGCTGATAATGCGTGGCGACAATGACAAACCGTTTCCCATTTATCTGGAACTACAGCACTTTTCGCTGCCGCTTTTACTAAACATTTTACCTCCCGAAGAACCGGCTCGTGTAGACCTATTAAAAGCTTACTTCATGCCCAGCACACAGGCCACAGCCAGCCATCTGCGGGAATTGTTGGCTGCGTATCTGGGGGCGCGCACGGCCGTCATTCGCCGCCTCAAACTGCAATTCACACCTGATACCCGTTTTGAAACAGAGATTCAAAAGCTGGTTGAGAGAAGAAATAGTTAAGGAATAAAATATGGGAGGGCGCTACCTCGACTAAATCATCGTATCCGTTCAGACCCTAAGGGTTTTTGTGCCCAATACAATGGTGTTCTTAGGAGTAAAACCCTTAGGGTCTCGGTAGCCCCACAATTTGTTTGCCTTTTTTAACGTTTAACCACGTTTTACTCCTGACGACTGAAAACCGATCACTGAACAGTGGCTAATGCCGAATCCTCATGGCGCGTTGTTCAAAGAAGGTGGTTAACGGGGCTGTATAATCTTCGTCCGTGCCGATGTTAATGTGGTCTACGCTGGCGTTGATGAAGATTTGATTTTTACCGCTTTCCATCTGGCTAAGGCGTTGGCTAAAGGCTTTCTGCCACTTCTGGCTGCTTGTATCCAGCCACATAATCTCGCCTGATTCTGGGTCTTCTACAGCCAGCAAACCCACATTGGCAATGCCTTCTTCCATGGGGTCGCTCAAATCTACAGCGATGAGATCGTGCCGCCGGTTGGTGATGCTTAACTCTTTGCGGTAGTTGTCCGGCTCAGCAATGAAGTCTGACAGTAGAAAAACGATACTGCGCCGCTTCAATAGGCGGTTGACACTGTCCAGGGCCAATTTAATGTCGGTGCTACTTCCTTGAGGTTCAAAAGCCAGCATTTCACGGATGATCCGCAAGACGTGCTTGCGCCCTTTGCGCGGCGGTATGTACAGTTCTACCTGGTCGGTGAAGATGAGCAACCCCACTTTGTCATTGTTTGTGGTGGCCGCGAAGGCAAGCACAGCCGTTAACTCGGCCGCTAATTCTCGCTTAAACCTGTTCACCGAACCAAAGTTTTCTGAAGCGGAGGCGTCTACAACCAGCATCACCGTCAGTTCCCGTTCTTCCACATATCTTTTGACATAGGGGCTGCCAGTGCGGGCGGTTACATTCCAATCAATGGTACGAATTTCATCGCCGGGTTGGTACGGCCGTACCTCGTCAAACTCCATCCCCCGCCCCTTAAATACCGAATGGTATTCGCCGGCAAAACTATCATTCACCAAACGGCGCGTTCGTAGTTCAATGCGCCGGATTTTTGTCATAAGTTCGTTG
>JAAEOP010000647.1 GCA_024223125.1 Chloroflexota bacterium | reverse complement strand
GATTATGTTCCTCTACCAGATTTTGTTGATGAGGGGCATAGTTATGCAACTGGACTTCCTTCGCAGTATCGCTTTTTCTTTGATTAATAGAGGCTTCCAAAATGAGAATGAAACGTTTATTTTCCCTTACCCTATCTATTAGGGGTGTAATTAACAACTATGTCATAGCCGCCCACTTTATGAGAACAGGATTAATGGAATAATGCAGACTGATTTGCCCCTTGCCTAAAAAGAAGCCTACTCTTGGGTTTATTTACCTCAAACCCATAAGGAGTAGATTTCATGAAACAGCAATGGAATATCGATGAGTTAGTTGAACATTTCACCTTACTTCCCCCAGAATTAGGCCGGCTAGGCAAGGATGCGGCTCATAATCAATTGGGCAAAGCCATTTTACTCAAGTATTTCCAGTACGAGTGGCATTTTCCCGAAAGTTTGATCACGGTACCAACAGACATCGTGACTCACATCGCCCAGCAATTGGACATTGACCCTGCCAAAATAGGCGAATATCGTTGGGACAGCGGTCGAGCCAGAGAACATCGCAGCGAAATACGATCTTTGTTTGGCTTTCGCCCGGCAACGATTACCGATCAAAGGGCATTGCGAGATTGGCTAGTAGAGGAAGTGATTCCTTACGAACACCGACCGGCTCATTTGGAACAGTTAGCCCGTCGCCAGATGAAACAGATGCAGATTGAGCCTCCATCTGCTACACGGTTGCAACAAAGGGTTATCAGGAGCGCTCTTCATCACTATGCCAAACGACTTTTTACAACCACATTCGAACGGCTTTCCGATACAGAAAAAGCCAAGTTGAATCAATTGATTACCCTGGATGTTTCGTTACCTACTGACGATCCTGAAGTAGACGCCGATACTGAGAAATACCCCCTGCATGAACTCAAGACAGATAGCGGCGATGCCAAAGTCAAGCATGTCAAAAGGACGGCGCAACGCCTGAAGATGTTACAAGGCATCCATTTGCCGGAAGATTTGTTTGCTGACATCCCCCTCGCCTATTTGCGAATATATCGCCAGCAGGTAGCCGTTTCCTCAATCAGCCATTTGCAACGCCGCCTGAAAGAACCGCGACAATGGCCGCAACATTTCACGATGTTGGCCGCTTTTTGCTGGGTGCGTCAGCGGGAAATCACAGATCAATTGGTGGATCTATTCATCCAAATCATCAATGACATCCGGTTGCGTGCTAAAAAAAGGGTGGAGCGAGAAATATTAGCCGATTTCATTCGCGTCAATGGCAAGCAGCAATTGCTGTTTCGTTTGGCTGAAGCCATGCTGGAAAACCCCAAAGGCATTATTTCTGAGGTGTTGTATCCGCTGATTGGTGAAGAAAGATTGAAGGCATTGGTGGATGAATACAAAAAGACAGGAACCTATCGCCAAATAGTGCAAACACGGGTGAATGCTTCTTACACGCATCATTATCGGCAGATGCTCCCACCCATCCTGGAAGTCGTGGAATTTCGCTCCAATAATGAGCAATATCAGCCGCTTATTGAAGCCTTGAAGGTTGTGGCTGTCTATTTGGAAGAAGACGTGCCGTTTTATCCGACAGATCAGGAAGTCCCATTGGAGGGGGTTGTCCCCAAACAATGGCAAAACTGGATTTACCAACAGGATAAGCGCGGGCGACGGCGCATTCGGCGGGTGCGGTATGAACTGTGTGTGTTGCAATCGCT
>JAAEOP010000646.1 GCA_024223125.1 Chloroflexota bacterium | reverse complement strand
GTACGCACATCAAAATGACGCAGGGGGGCTAGAGCGTGCAAAATATCGCTGGCCGGTGTAATGGGATAGGTTCCATAAAAGAGTGGTTTGCCCATTTTCTGCGCGGCCGTTACCAGACCAATGGCCATGGCTTCATTGCCGGTAATTTTACGGTAGGTTCCCGATGGCAACGTGGCTGGACGCACCCGATAACGCTGCTGAAATGTGCGCGTGGTATCGCCAAAGAAATAGCCCGCTTGCAACGCCTTACTGTTTGCTTCAATAACTTTCGGCCGTTTGGCAAACTTCTTCTGCAACCAGTCTCGCGTTGTTTCCAATGGCCGGTCAAACATCCAAAAAGCAATGCCCAAAGCAAAAAAGTTTTGGGAACGGTCTTTCTCTTTATTACCCAACCCTTCAATGTCAGCCAACGCTTCCCGGTTCAAACTGGTTAATGGAACCTGAATAACCTGGTAATGGTTCAGGGAATCATTTTCCAGCGGATTTTCTTCATACCCTGCTTTTTTCAGATTGTTTCGGGTGAAGGCATCCGTGTTAACGATAATGGTTCCCCCTTCTTCCAATTCCGACAGGCTGGCTTTTAAGGCGGCCGGGTTCATAGCCACCAACACCTGGGGGGCGTCTCCTGGCGTCAAAACATCCCGCTCAGAAATGTTGATTTGGAAGCCGCTGACACCGGCCAATGTACCAGCCGGGGCGCGAATTTCGGCCGGGTAATCGGGCATGGTGCTGATGTCATTGCCAAAAACGGCCGAGGCGCTGGTAAATTGGGTTCCGGTTAACTGCATCCCATCACCAGAGTCACCGGCAAAACGGATAACAACCGATTCTAGTTCTGCAAATTCTTCTTGTTGTTCTTGTGTCATTGTCTCATTCATATGAACCTCCCTTTTTCGTAAGCCGTGTTCCATATTCCGTTTACGAATTACGGTTCACGGATCACGGAATCAATCGCCGCCCTCTTGCTTCCGCGACACCTGATCGGGGCGCGGCGGCCGATTTAATACTTCAACCGGGTAACGCGCCGCCAAATAGTTAATGACTGCCTGATGGGTCATGCTGCCGAGGAGTCGGCCGTCATCCCCCACCACTGGTAAATTACGAAATCCTTTGTCATCCATCAACCACAATGCTTCTGCAGCCGACATGGTAGGACGAATTGTAATCGGGTCGGCCGTCATCACCTCGTCAATGGGTTGGTCTAATGTTTCCGAGTGGGTTGCCACCCTGACCATCACATCTCTATCGGTGAAGACGCCTTTCAAATCATTGCCGACCGTAACCAGACAAACATTCACTTTCTGGCGGCGCATCTGAGTCAGGGCATCGCGCACGGCCGTGCCGCTGACCACCTGACAAAACTCCGTCAAATCCAGGTGAGCTACCTGCTCTGCTTTCAATTCATGTTTTAAACTCATAATTTTTCCTTGAGATTGGGGGATGTGGATTGGAGACTAGAGATTAGAGATTGGAGATTAATAGTTTCCCAGTCTCCTAATCTCTCAATCTCCTAATCTCTCAATCTCCAAAAAGTTAATACAAAAATCTCTCAAATAAGTGTCGGTGTGGCTGATGGTAGTAATGAAAAATGGTCAATGAGCAACTGTCGTCCTGTTTCAAAATCATCATCTTGCAACGCAGCCACAATGCGCTCATGGTATATCCACACATCCAGCCAATACTCATAACGGGCATAGCGTGTCAATTCACTGGCCTCATACGCTTCCCAATAAGCCTCCAACAGCCCGGTAACGAAAGGGTTATCCAGGCGACTAAAAATGGTTAAATGGAGCTGCCGGTGTTCTCCATTAGGCACATGCACCGGTTCACCACGCAGCTTTTCCCAGGCCCGGTTTACGATATCTTGCAGATTTGCTTTGTCCTCGGCCGTTAACTGCGCCACAGCTTCAGGCCAAAAACTGGCTTCCAATTCCTGACGCAAACGACTAAACTGGGCAAACGCCGCCTCACCTGTGCCCAAACTAAACAATACACTTTTGGATACGGCCATGGAAAAAGAAAACGGCTCGCGCTGTATGCCCACACGCGGCCGTACCGTTACCAATCCCAGACTACGAGCAACCGCCAGTTGTTCGCGTAACTTGCCCACACTAACCCCCAATTGAGCGCTAATTTGATTTAGAGGCGGCAAACCCTGACCTGGCTGTACCTGTTGATCAATTAAATATTGCAAAAATTCAGAATCCAGTTTGTGTAATACCATATCTTCTCGCTTATTTATTGGATTTATTGGATAAATAACATAAATCCGATAAATCAACCTAATCATAGCAAAAAAAGAAGTGGTTTTCAACATCGAATGAATTCGCATCAACAGTTGCGAAGTCCACCTTCGTGGACTAGAACTAAAACCCAGTCGGCGGAGGCCAACTTTGCAAACGTAGCAGTTCACCGAAACAGCACGCGAGTTGCTAATGAATACCGCTCTTTACTTTTGGTTTCGGCCGGATAACCTAACGTGATTAAACCATGCGGCCGCCAATCTAACGGCAGGTCCAAAGTTTGCTGTACCAGGTCAGGGCAAAAAAGCGGGGCGCACAACCAACAAGCTCCCAATCCGTGAGCATGAGCGGCCAGCAACAAATTTTGGGCAGCCATGGCGCTGCTCTGTACAGCCATCAAATATTCGTTATGCTGCCGAAAATCATCCGGGTAGTTGTTCATATCGGCCATTGTCAGACACAATAATATTAGGGTAGGGGCTTTCGTTATCCGTTCATAAGAATGGCCGACATTTTTAACAATGATCGTTTCAGGGACCTGATCGGCTTCCAGATCGGTGCGTAATTTGGCTCCCATTGCGGCCGCCAGCTTCTGCTTGATCTGTAAGCTGCTCATCACCACAAAGCGCCACGGTTGCCGGTTGTGGGCGGAGGGGGCCCAGGTTGCGGCCGTTAAGATGTTATTGATGATTGCATCAGGCATTGGGTCAGGAAGGTATCGTCGTATAGAACGACGGCTGATAAGCCAATTGATCTTTTCGTTTTCCATAATATTATCTATCCAAGATCAAATATGTGCGCCGCGAAACTTCCCTAAACCCCAACTTGTGGGCCACACGCAGCGATGCTTCATTATGTTCACCGCAGCTCCATACCGGCGTTAAACCTAACGACTGGATGTAGTAGGCAATTTGGGCCGCGGCCGCACTCGCTAACCCCCGTTCACGAAAATCAGGCAAGGTATGGACGCCAATTTCACCATATAAGGATGAACGAGCATAGTTTTGGGCGATGGCTGCCAACTGTCCATTCACCACCGCTGCGGCGATTTTCATTTCCAGCAAGGTGCGCTGCGGGTGGGGGCCTTGCAGTTCAAACGAAGCCGCTGCCAGCAAGGGCATATCTTCCGGGGTTAGTAGCCGCACCTGAGGATGAGATAACTGCGGCACAGGTTGGTTAAGGGTGTGGTACACATCAGCCAGATGGCGCAGGGGGCAACCCATTTTCCTTTCCAGCAAGGGCGCTAATTGGCCTGCCAAATGGAATGGCACATTGGCACAATCCCAATTGGGAATGTGGGGCAGCACGGCCGCAATCTGGGTCACATCTTCCCCAAAAACAATTGGCTCACCAGGTTGGCCGGTATCTTCAACAACGGCCGTTTCAAACCCCGCCGCTTCTCCCACAACCCACGCCTTCGCCAACCCCCGCCGCAATTGCGAGGTAGTGATGACTGTCTCTGGCGAATCTGGCAAAACATCAGCCAGAAGCAGGCAGTCATCGTGTGAAAGTTGAGTAACCGGCAATCGGTTAGCGGTCATCATCAAGACCTTCCATGCTTAATTGGAACTGGTACGGCCGTTCCAAATGCGCCGTATGCCCTGCCCCAGCTACAATCTCCAAACGGGCATTGGCCAGGTTAGCGGCCATTTTTTGATTGATGCTTACAAATTTTGTGTCTAATTCTCCAGCTATCAACAAAACTGGTATGGTAAGTTCTGGCAGATATTCCCACAAAGATGGTTGAGCGCCGCTGCCCATGCCGCGCAGGCTGTTAGCTAATCCCATAGGATTGTTTTGCAATCGCTGCGTATGCAATGCTTGCCTGACCTCAACCGATAGTTGTTTCTGACTCTCCCAAAGAGGTAAATTCTGCCATCGTTCAACAAATGATTGGATGCCATTCATCTCAATCCAGTCGGCCAGTTCGCGGTCTCGCTGGCTGCGTTCCTGACGAGCGGCCGCTTCCGCCAGACCAGGTGCGGCGCTTTCCAGGACGAGTGAATGAATGCGATTAGGGTAGGTAACGGCCGTAAACAACGCCAACCGCCCCCCCATCGAATATCCTAATAAATGGACCTGCTCAATTTGTAGAGTATCCAGAATGGCGATGAGATCGATGGCCGCGTTGTCTATGGTGTAACGGGATTCTTCTGGAGGGGAAGCCGTACGGCCGTGTCCCAACAAATCCAACGTCACCACCTGAAACTGTGTCGCCAATTGGGGTACAAGCGGCCGCCAATTTTGAGAACTGCCGGTGAAGCCATGCAATAAAAGCAGCGGCCGTCCTTCCCCACTACATTCGTAAAAGTAAGATTGTCCATTTACCTGTAGAAATGTCATGCTGTAAGGGCAAAAATCAAAGAGGTAATTCCGCTGATCAACGCAAATAAAGCAAAGAAAACAAACAAACGAACAATACCGGGTTTTGAATCTGCCAGAGAGGCCCAGCCAATCATTGCCAATCCAAAGGCAAATATCAACATCGTCAATTGGTAACGTAAGGCTTGTTTGTCGGCATGGTCGCCCTGTTCTTGCATCTCTTCAGCTTCGGCCAACAAGCGAGTCGCTTCCGCATAGCGAATTTCAAAGTACGCTTCTGTAAATGGCGGGCCTGGTTCTTCAAGTTCGGCTAGGAGTTCGGGCGATACGCCATTCAAATATTGCCCAGCCAGGGCGGGATCTTCTTTTTCATTGAGAATATACCCTTCATACAAAGCCATATCTTTAAGGGCTATCATGTTGCCATCCAAATAAGCAGCGCTGGCTAAAACAAGATTGTTCTGGGTGTTATTGTCCAGGTCATCCCCACTGATTTCTGCTTCTGAACCAAGATAAGCGGTAGCGGCCGTGAACACTGTCAACAACGCCACCATTGCCCCCAAAAACCCGTTGCGTGTAATCAGTTCGCGCCAATTTCTCAAGTCGTTTCTCCTTCCATCATGTCTGCTGTGTAATTCATTTATCGGCCGTTGAAAGACCGCTGTTAGTCCGGCACTGAAGTCTACACTTTTACCAAATTTGCTTCAAATTATGGGTGGTTGTAATGATTTTTTTCACTATGGAACCATTCTGCAACCTGAGAACGGGCAATTTTACCGGAGGCTGTTTGGGGCAACGTTTTTGTAAACTGAATCTGGCGCGGGATTTTGTAACCGGCCAATTGTGTCCGACAGTATTGGATGAGGTCGGCGGGTGTCACGGCCGTTTCCTCAACCAACATGACCAACGCCGCCACGGTCTGTCCCCATTCCGCATTCGGCACACCGACCACGCAAACATTGGCTACGGCCTTGTGCCCCTTTAATGCCGCCTCCACTTCGGCCGGATACACATTCTCCCCACCCGATACAATCAAATCCGCACGTCGCTGCAATACCCACAAATCGCCATCTTCATCCAGATAGCCGATGTCGCCAGTGTTGATCGTGTTTCGTATTTCGTAATCCGTGTTCCGTAATCCGTGTTCCGTGTTCCTTGTGGATGTCTGACTTGCCACCTGCAATTCGCCATTTGCAATATATCCGGCCATTACCGTTGGCCCGGAAACAACAATCTCCCCACGTTCGCCTGCAGACAGTTCTTTACCGTTGTCATCTACAATTTTAACCTGTGTGAAGAGTAACGGCCGTCCCACACTTCCCGGCTTTTCAATAACTTCAGCAGGTAGCAAGGTAGCGGTTTGGGAAGCAGTTTCTGTCAGGCCGTAGGTGGTGGCAACAATGGGAGTTAGCGACGTAGAGATTGGGGATTGGGGATTGGGGATTAAAGATTGGCGGGGTAAGGCATTGGCCTGTTTGATCAGGTCTGGGGAAGCGGCCGCGCCGCCCAACAAGATGAGACGCAACGTGGCCGGCCAATGGTCACGGGTTTGCAGCAGACGGTGCAGCATGGTGGGCACTAAGGAGATGAGGGTAATTGGTTTACTACCCAGGCTATTATTGATGGCGTCGAGATCAAATTTGGGATGCAGGTCTACGGCCGTGCCATACAAACAACTTCTAAAAATCACTGCCAGCCCCCCTACATGGTACAAAGGCAAACAGCTTAACCACAGATCGGACGGCCGTGTTCCCAACCTGTACGCAGACCCCATGGCGCTGTAAAAATGATTGTTAAACGTCAACGGCACAGCTTTCGGTTTACCAGATGTGCCAGAAGTAAACACAACCGCCTGCAAATTTTCAAGCGCAAAAGACGGCTGAGGCAGCGTGAAAGCATCTTGCCTCTGCAACCAATCTTCATTGACCGTTGACTGTTGACAATTGACCGTTGACAATTGATCCGCTGTTTCAGGTGAAGTTAGTATCAGTTTGCAGTTTACATGTTCAATTTGCCAGGTCAGTTCTGTTGAGGTCAGGCGGGTGTTTAGCGGAACCAATACTGCCCCCATTCGCACCAGGGCATGAATGAGGGTTATGTAGATACGGCCGTTGGGCAACAGCGCCCCCACCATCTGCCCCGGCTGCACCCCTGCCGCCACCAGACGATGGCACATACCATTCACCATCTGGTCTAACTCCGCATACCGCCACTGCCGATCCCCAATCAGCAGCGCCCTCTTTTGCGGAGACGCCTGTACCCGGCTAGCCAGCCAATCCGAATTCATCCTCCGTAACTCAATTCAGCAAACTCATTCGTACTGAAAGCCCGCTTTCTCTGCCACCAGCATCAAGAACTTAGACGTGGATCGTTTAGGCTTATAGACCTCCGTCTCCCACTCGCTCACAGTCGGCTGACGAATGCCTAGTTCTTGAGAAAACTCTGCCTGCGTCATCCCCATATGTTCACGCAACGCTTTGATCATGGCGCTGTTCCACATAACGATATTACCCTGTCGTTCAACGACATAGTTAGGGATGGTTCCTTCTTTGCGGAATGTGATTTGCCCAACTTCCAGGTTCAACTCATCCACACGGTAGCCGGCATTAATCCAGGCAGCCGATTGGGCGACGGCCGTACGTCGGTTGCTCCACCAGGCTCGTTGGCTACGGGCGCTGGTCGGCAAATTCCCATCTAGGAGACTGTTAACATCCCCTACCGTCAGCAGGATCACATCCTCACTGCTTTGTTGGAAAAATTGGTAGAGTGGATAGTATTTGCTATTTTGGTTCATATCTCGCCTGGTCATTTTCTTTGATAAGTTGAACCTGGTCTAACATCTTATTTTCTCCGGTATGCTCGGCCGTGTGGCAAAATATCAATCACATCAATAATTCTGATTATATCATCCCGGTCAAAAAGGATGCGATAAATACAAGATTGATTGTACCGTTGAGACGTTATGTTTACAAGGGGGGTCAAACATCAAATCCCAGCCCAAACCATCGTCCACGGCAGCGGCCCAAACGGCGAACCGAATTACTAAGGCTTTTTCAAAAATTAAATGATCCTACCCGTTTTGAAAAAGCCTCCAGCCAATTCCCGAAATGGCATCAATTCGGGATCATTATTTTCTAGGATTGGCCTAACGTCCCGTTTGGCAAAAACTGTTGACAACTTGCCCGTCCTTTGTCATACTAATCTCAACTGGTAAGACCACTTACCAAAAGGGTAAATAATGAACAATTGGACGGCCCCCCAACGGCCGAACTCCTACGCCGAACACACACTCATCAATGCCATTCTGGAGGGTACATTTCCGCCTGGCAGTGCCTTGCCCGGCGAACGCACTCTGGCCAACCAGTTGGGCATCACCCGCCCCCCTTTGCGTGAAGCAATTCAAAGATTATCCAGAGACGGCTGGTTGACGGTGCAGCAAGGCAAAGCCACCATTGTTAAAGACATTTGGCGTGATGGCGGGCTGAATGTGTTAAATGGGTTAGTCAAACACAGCCACCAACTGCCGCCAGGTTTTGTTACCAACCTGCTAGAATTACGGCTGCAACTGGCTCCAGCTTATACGCACGCGGCCGTCACCCAAGCCACTGATGAACTGCATACCTTTTTATCCACCCATGTTCATCTGGTCGATAACCCGGCCGCTTTTGCCAGCTTTGATTGGCAACTGCACCGTCAACTGACGCTCTCCTGTGGCAACCCGATTTATGTTTTGATTTTGAACGGTTTCAGTGATTTTTATGAACAGTTGGCCCAACTTTATTTTTCGCAGCCAGGGGCGCGGAATGCCTCACGCACATATTACGCAGAGTTGACAACGGCCGTTACCAACCACGACCCCAATCAAGCCGAAGCCGTTACCCGCGTCGCCATGCAATTTAGTATCCAGTTGTGGCAAAATGTGCATTAAGGTGGCTGGTTGCTGGTGGCTTGTACTAACTACTAATAACCAGCCACCATTTTCGGAGAAAAAACTATGAGACGATGGAATGGCTGGGGAGACGATACAACCAGTTATCCCCTGCCCCCAAACGGGGTTGCTTTACTCAATGAATGGATCGGGCCGGGTACACGGCCGCAAGATGTAAAGTTAACTGATGTATTGGCTCAGGTTCCTAAATCCCGCTTACCGGCACACAAACTGATTCAGACAGAACCAGAAATTCGTGCCCGCCACGCTCGCGGCCAAAGCCTGCCCGATATGATCGCCACCCGCAGCGGGCAGCAGCTTATCTTCCCCGATGGCGTCGCCATGCCCACCAGTGATGATGAAGTGACCGACCTGATCCGTCTGGCCGATACCCACGATCTGCGGCTGATTCCTTACGGCGGGGGAACCAGTGTCGTGGGGCATATCAATCCCGAAGCAGGGAAGGCGCCGGTACTCACCGTCAATTTACAGCGGCTCAACCGCCTGCGTCACTTCGATGAAACTAGCCATCTGGCCACGTTTGGCGCCGGCATTCAAGGGCCTGATTTAGAAGCCCAACTGCGAGCGCGTGGTTTTACACTGGGCCATTTCCCTCAATCTTTTGAATTGTCTACATTGGGGGGCTGGATTGCCACCCGTTCCAGCGGACAGCAATCATTGGGCTACGGCCGTATCGAAAACCTATTCCTCGGTGGGCAACTGCAATCTCCAATAGGGATGTTAGAGATGCTCCCCTTCCCCGCCTCCGCCGCCGGGCCAGATTTACGCCAGTTGGCGCTGGGGTCAGAGGGACGGTTGGGCATCATTACCGCAGCCACCATGCGCGTCTCCCCTCTGCCAGAGCGAGAAAATTTCCACGCTGTCTTCTTCCCCGATTTTGCTTCTGGGCAAACGGCCGTGCGCCACATTGCCCAGGCCCGATTGCCCCTTTCGATGATGCGTTTGAGCACGGCCGTGGAAACCACCACCACTTTGGCCCTGGCCGGACATGAAAAACTCATCAATACTATGGAAAAATTGTTAACCTTGCGCCACATTGGAGAAGAGAAATGTTTGCTCCTGCTCGGCTTTACCGGCGCTGAACCGATCGTCAAAACAAGTCGTAAAGCAGCCCTGGAAATAACGGGCGAACATGGCGGCATCCACATCGGGCAGAAGTTTGGTAAACAATGGCACAAAGGGCGCTTTCGGTCGCCATACTTACGCAACGCCCTTTGGGAAATTGGGTATGGGGTAGATACGTTGGAAACGGCCGCTCCCTGGGCCAATATCCCCCCCATGATCCAGGCCATTGAAACAGCGCTGCAACAGGCGGCGGCTCAATTTGAGGAAACAATTCACGTCTTCACCCATCTTTCCCATATGTACCCCACAGGGGGCAGCGTCTACACCACCTACCTGTTTCGCCTGGGCAGTAAGCCGGAAATCACCTTGCAGCGTTGGCAAGCCATGAAAACGGCCGCCAGCAAGGCCATCGTAGCCAACCAGGGAACCATCAGCCACCAACATGGCGTCGGTGTTGATCATGCCCATTATCTAGCGGCCGAAAAAGGGGAACTGGGCCTGACTGCTCTCGGCGACCTTCTGCACCATTTCGATCCGCAAGGGATTATGAATCCGGGCAAATTGATTCAACTGACTGACTGACAGGATTAATTTTTTCTGCATCAATGACTACAGCAGATTGGAGTCAATAATAGATTTTTTGTACTGGTCAAGAATCCATTGTCGTTAACTTAAGACCTCGCAGGTTTCCAAAATGATCTACGCCCCTCTGAGGTTTTGCGTTAAAACCTGCGAGGTCTTCGCTTAAGTTAACACTTATGGTCAAGAATCAATTGTAGACGCGAAAGCGCCTTCGCATCAGACTACGCGATATGGAAATCACGACTAACTTTTGACCATTACACAAAAAAAGTAATCATTCACTCCCCCAAGGTGCCCGGCACTTATAAACGAGTGTGCTACTCCAGTAGATTTGGTAATGAAGTGCCGGGCACTTGAATGGTTACCAAAAAAAGATTTTCCCAGAGAGAAAGTCAATCTGTTCCTGACTTAAATTTGTTGTAGTCTCCCTGAAAATGAGAAACGAGGTTTTTGAACTATGTGGCAACAAAACTGGCGATCGGAAATTTGGTCACAACTTGATCAGGAGTGGGATTTACTTATTGTAGGCGGCGGCATTACCGGCGCCGGCATTTTGCGCGAAGCGTCTCATTTAGGGCTAAAAGCATTGCTGGTTGATCAACGAGATTTTGGCTGGGGTACGTCCAGCCGCTCCTCCAAGTTTGTGCATGGCGGGCTGCGCTACCTCAAAGAAGGGCAGATTGGCCTGACAAGAGAATCCGTTCATGAACGGGAACATCTGCTAAACGACGGCCCCGGTTTGGTAGAGCCGATTGGTTTTCTACTGGCTACCTATAAACGAGACAAAATTGGGCGGCTGGTTTATCGCGCCGGGTTATCCATTTACGATTTACTGGCGTTGCAATGGAGCCATAAATATTATAGCGCAGCCGATTTCCAGATGTTTGCCCCCCACATTGAATTTGAAGGCTTAAAGGGGGGCTTTCAATACCGTGACGCGCAAACGGATGACGCCCGTCTGGTTTTACGATTGATTCGGGAAGCGGTGGCACATGGTCGCGGCCATATCCAGGCTCTCAACTACACGGCTGCCCAAGAACTGCTGCGGGATGATAACGGCCGTGTTTGTGGCGTTATGTTGGCAGACCAGGAAACAGGTCAGTCAACGGCCGTCCAGGCCAAAGTGGTTATCAATGCCACTGGAACCTGGGCCGATGAATTGCGGGCACAGGTAGGCGGGGAGGCCAAGATACGGCCGTTGCGCGGCAGCCACCTCATCTTTTCCAACTGGCGGCTGCCCGTCGCCCAGGTTGTCACCTTCCTCCATCCCATTGATCAGCGCCCAGTTATGATCTTCCCCTGGGAAGGAACCACAATCGTGGGTACTACCGATGTAGACCATCATTCTGATCTACAGGCCGAACCGTGCATTTCAGCGACTGAAGTGGCTTATTTAATGGCCGCCGTAGCATCCGAATTCCCCTCGCTCAACATTCAGGTAGAGGACATTATTGCTACCTTTGCCGGTATTCGACCAGTCATCGGCACGGGTAAATTAGACCCATCTGAAGAATCCCGCGACCATGTAGTATTGGTGGAAAAGGGTTTGTTAACTGTCACCGGGGGCAAGCTAACAACGTTCCGCATTATCGCTCGAGACGCCCTGCAAGCCATCCAATCCGACCTACCACAGATGCCACCCATCAATGAAAAAGCGCCCATTCTGTACCCCGCACCCACTTCCTTACCAGGGGCAGATGGGTTGGCTGCAAACATCCGCCGCCGTCTGCTGGGCCGATATGGGAGCGACGCTCCGGCGCTTATTGCCGCTGCCCAGCCCGGCGAATTGGAACCCATCGCCCAATCACCAGTTTTATGGGCAGAGATACGGTGGGCCGCTCGTGCCGAGGGGGTTATCCATCTGGATGATTTGCTGCTGCGCCGGGTGCGATTGGGACTGCTGCTGCCACAAGGAGGACAAACAGAACTGCCCCGCATTGCTGAAATTTGTCGTCAAGAATTGGGTTGGGATGAAGCGCGTTGGACGGCCGAAGAAGCCGTCTATACCACCCTTTGGCAGCGCTGCTACAATCTACCACCGCTCGATGAAATTCCAGATTGGCATAACCTGATTAAAGAAACAGAAGTAGAAACGGCCACTTCGGCTTCGCTCACTGCAGGCGTGACCATCCATCACCCCACCGGCCGCAAAACCTTCCTGGCTACCATCACCGTTCTGACTGGATTAACCTTGCTGCTGCTCCTGTTAATAAACCTTAAAAAGCGACGATAACCTATTTCTGCAAATTGCCGCCTGTGCTGGCTGTGGTAAACTTGTCGTCGCTGTAAATTCAACTATAAGATAAGGTTATCGCGTGATAGAAATCAGGAATGTCACTAAAAACTTCTACAACCTGACGGCAATAGACAACGTTTCTTTTACCATACCGCGTGGCGAAGTTGTGGGGTTGCTTGGGCCTAATGGAGCCGGTAAAACGACTTTGTTTAAGTTGATTGCCGGAATTTTGCAGCCAGATAAGGGGCAGATACGGCCGTTAAACGGCGACTGGCCCACCATCGGTTACAAAAGTGACCGCCTGCTTTTCCCCAACCATTTACGTATTCAACAATATCTGGAAACAGTTGCCAATTTAAGCGGTATCCCTCGACAAAACATTTCCCCGGTTGTAGCCCAAAGTCTGGCTTTGGTAGATTTACAACAGGCGGCCAACAACAAAATCGGCACCTGCTCCAAAGGGATGCGGCAACGTATTGGTCTGGCCCAGGTATTGATTGGCAACCCTTCTCTATTACTGCTAGATGAACCATCGAACGGGCTGGACCCCACCGGGCAAACAGATATGCAAAGCCGTATCCAAGCCTTGCACGCCGCCGGTAAAACAATTGTATTAAGTTCCCACCAACTGAATGAAATCACCCAGGTTTGCACCCATCTGGTCATTTTGAATCACGGCCAAATTCATTATCAAAGCAGTATGGTAGATGCTCTGACCGTCAGCCCCCACAATTTAATCGAAACCAGCCGGGAAATAACCAGCTCGATTTTGCTGGCCGAATTGGTTGCCTTACACCCGGATATTCAGGTGGAAGGGCGAGCTATCATCTTACGCCACGGAGCGATGCGGCTACGCCGGAATATTTTGGCGATGGTGCTGAGGGCTGGTTATGATGTGATACGGGTGGAGCAAAAGCATATTACGCTGGCTGAGATTTATGCCGAGGCAATTCGATGATGCAACGTATTTGGGCGCTGACCCGCTATTTTACGCAGCGGCTTTTTCGCTCTTTGGCCGGTTTGCTTTATGTGATTTTGACCCTGGCTTTTTGGCTGCTACTGTTTAATCCTCGGCAGCAAACGCCAGATGCAGCCTATTATATTTTGGTCATTGGGGTTTTTGGGGCCGGCATGGCTTTCCTGGTGACCTTAACCATTAGCACACGGGCTAATCAGGCGGAAAATTATCCCTGGCTGGTACGGCTGCCGAGCCGGGTGGAATATATGACGGCCGTCTTCCTCAGCACCCTCCTTGTTACCTTTATCTTGCAAATGGGGTTGGCGCTGTTGGCCTTGTTTAACGGCCCAGAATTAACTTTCAGCCGTCTTATCGAGATTCCCCCGATATGGACTTCATTGGTGATTATTACGGCCGTGTTAGCCTTACACGCCACAGATCTTATCTCTTCTGGCTGGTCACGAGTCTATCTTTTTGGTGTGTTAGCCATTATGCTGTTTGCTCAAGGCATTACCAACAACAATGTCCGCAACATACTCACCAGCCTCAACCGCTTTGCCAGCAATCAAGGTTGGCTGGGGACTGGTGAAATGATAGCCAATTATTCTGCTACCTTGAACAACAACAATAGTAACATCATCGGCCGCTTGTTTAGTTTATTATTCTGGCCCTTTCAGGCAATTGCTGAAGCGACGGCAAACGGAACCTTTACCACAGCACAGGCGTTGGCCCCGGCCATTTTGCTGCTTTACGCAGCCATTCTCTATATGTTGGCGGCCGACTTGTTTGCCAATAAAGATTTGTTTTTTACGGAGTAGAGATTATGGAATGTTGGCATTGTGAACGGCCGTCGCACGCGAACTGCAAATTTTGCGGCCGCGCCATTTGCAAAACGCACACCCAGGAAAAACCATACATTATCCACACTTACCGCACCACAAAAAATGAGTACAAAGCCATTGTCGTCGCTGGAGCCGTATGGTGCGGCGTTTGCAACCCCCAGCCAGACCCCATCGTATTAAAGAACATGAATTGAGGGAACAGATTGACAAACGGCCGTGACAATTCCATACTAAAGAGACAATGGAACTAAAACCCTTACATGCCAGCAGTACCGGTAATTATTAAATAATTTAGGAGGCACCTATGTCAGAAGCATTAGAACAGGTTGTAGACCGCGCCGCAAAAGATGAAACATTTCGTCAACTTTTATTCAAAAACCCCGATGAAGCCCTGAAAAATTACAATGTCACCGACAAAGAACGCCAAATGCTGGCCGATTTGAACGAGGATACATTTGACACTTTTGCCGGTACTCTGGGCGGCCGTTCCACCAAAGGTTTTTTGCCTGGAACCGGCTAAATCCTCACCCATTCGCAACAAAGAATTATCTTTACAGCCCTGGTTTTTGTCAGGGTTTTTTGATTGTAACTATACAGCTACCTCTCGACTGTCATACCCGCGAAGGCAGGTATCCAGATGTGTGGATTCCTGCCTACACAGGAATGCCCCGTATACTTACTTTTGGTTTTTGATTTCAGGCGACACGAGCCAGATAGTTTCGTCCTAATTGCTGTGAAGATGGATCATCATATGAAGCGAGAATAGCTCCTGCTTCCCGAAAACAAATCATCCGGTCAGCATAACGAGCACGTAACTCTGCAGCCAACAAACATCTTTGCAAGATATTGCGCTGCTCTTTACCCGGCGGCTCAAGTTTAGCCAGCGCCAACAATAGGAGCGGTTTATAATCTGGGCATCCCAAATCAGACGCAGATTGCAAACCGGCAAGCAATTGTAGACGCGCTTTTTCCCGTTGATTCAAAACCATTAAAGCCAGTCCTAAAAAGTAATACGCAATCGGTTCCCACCACAGCAACTCTTTTTCATGGATCAATTCAAGCGCCCGTTCCAAAAAATCAATAGCTTGCTGAACTTCATCCTGGTGCAATCTCAATTGTCCCCAGCCAATCAATAAACGCGCATTTTCTTCAAAATAACTTTCTGGTTGCTGTGAAATTATTTCTTCTACCCGTGCCAGTTTCTCTTGAACAGCGTCCCATTCACCCAACACACTGCTATATTCAAAGGTCCAGAAAAGATACGTTTCAACCTTCAGACTGGGATAGTTCATGATGTCTAGTAGCCCAACAACTTCTTCAAAATCCTGCAAAGCTTTAGGAAAATCCCCTAGTCGGGACTGAGCTGCGGCCCTATTTGCCAGCGCCATCACAAGCAAATTACGTCCACTATCTCGTCCAATCAAAACAGCCTCATCATATGTTCTAACAGCCTCATCGTATCTTCCTAACGTGAACTGCACAAAACCAACATTGTTTAAGGCTGTACCCAGGTTTATGGGCGTGCTAAATTCACGCGACAACTGGACACATTGCTGCATTGCTCTCAGAGACAATTCCAGTTCTTTCTGTGAATAGCGCACAAAACTAACCGCTTCTAAAACACGGGCTAACAGGTAATTATTTTCTACTTCCTGGCAAATCCGCTCACCATCATGCAAATAATCAAGCGCAGTTACATAATCCAGTTGAGAAGCAGCCGCCCAACCGGCCCAAATATAAGACCGGGCCAATTGATCGGGGTTTGCATGATCTCTTAAATCCAACAATACTCGGTTGGTGAAAATGTGAACTTCTTCCAACCTACCCTGCCGGTAACGTATTTCCGCCATTAGGTTGTAAGCTTCTGCCAGATAATTGTGGGCGTTATGGTGGGCGGCCTGCTCCACTGTTTGTCTGGCGTCTTCATAAGCGCCGTTTAAGTCTCCCGATGACATTTTGACATTGGCCCGCGCCAGATAGAGTTCTACGGCCGTTTCCCACAAATCTTCCTCGCCCATAGCTAACAAATGATTTTCAGCCTGGGTATACAGATCAATCGCTTCCCGATTAGCAAAAATATCGCGGGCATCATGGGCTGCTTTTAAGGCGTATTCCAAACCCTTTTTGTCATTGCCGGCACGGCCGAAATGGTAAGCCAGCACCGCATGAAGTGAACGAATATTCTCGCCACTCTCTTCCAGCAGCCAATCGGCAATGAGCGCATGAAGCATCTGGCGGCGGGCAAAGGGCAGACTCTCATAGGCCACTTCATGGGTCATGGCATGTTGGAAGAGGAAAATCCAGTCCGGATCGGCCGTAACCAACCGAGTCATCTCCACTTCCGTCAAATCGTCCAACATTTCCACAATCAACCGCTGCGATGGCTCCGATGACAACACTGTCAATGGTTCAGCTGCAAACTGTCGCCCAATGACAGAGGCCACTTGCAGCAAATCTCGCTCCACCACCGGCAGCTTGTCCAGGCGAGCCAACAACAGCCCATGAATGGTATCTGGAACTTGCACCTGTCCCAGCAGTGTTTCATTGACCCGCATACGGCCGTTATGCTGCAACACTCCCGCCGACTCCATTACCCGCACCGCTTCTTCCAAAAATAGAGGGTTTACGGGACTGTCACGGCCGTCACGATCCCGTAAACCCAAGTGCTGTTCCACCGCCGGCGGCAGTTCCGAAGCGCCCACTAAATCTAACAAAAGCTGCCGCGCTTCCAATGGAGACAGTTCCGCTATCTCAATTTGAGTGCAAATTGGATTGTCCAACAAACTCAGAGCCAAATCCGTGTCTGGTCGGTAGGCAATACAAATAATCATTGCCACTTCTGCCAAATGCCCGGACAACTCATCTAACAAAGTGAGGCTGGCTTGATCGGCCCAATGCAGCCCTTCCAATAAAATCAGCAGCGGCTGCCGGACTGACCGGGCTACAAAGCAGCGACGCACCAGGGCAAATAACCGTGCCTGCCGCGCCTCGGCCGTTAAATTGGCTAATGAAGCCGCCTGGGGAATGGGTAAATTCAGCGCCGCCGCCCACAACCCCAAGTCATCCCCACAATCAGGAAGTAGATCAAGCGTTTGATTCATAACGGCCGTTACTTGAGATCGCAGCGACATTCCCGGCGCCAACCCAAAAAAAGCTTGCCACACTGCTCGCCAGGGACTAAAAGGCATATCGGCCGTATGCTGATAACAAACACCCAACAGTCCCAATCCTTCATAAGCCAGCCAATGTTCTATCCCGACGGCCATCAAACGGGATTTGCCTACTCCGGTTGGCCCCGACAACGCCAGCGCCTGCCCCCGGCCGGCCAATGCCTGGTTCATGACCCCCATCAACGCTGTTCGTTCCTCATCTCGCCCCACCAACGGCCGCTGCCAACGGCCGACATATGATCGCAGTTGGGTCGTGGTCAGGCGTTCTCCGGTGGGTACAAACGGGGTGACAGCTATCTGTTTCCCTTTCACTTGCACCGGCGGTCGTTGTTCAAACGATAACCATTGCCGCGCCCGTTCGGCGGCCGCTCGATTGGTATAAATCAAGCCATCGGGGCAAATTTGCATCAGCCGCGCCGATAAATTAACCACATCTCCCACCACTGTATATTCACACCGCATTGCCGACCCTACCGGAGCTGCAAATACCTTGCCGGCCGCCAATCCAATCTTCTGGGCGGCAATAAAATCTGGCTTTTCACGCTGCAAAACCAGAGCGCAGCGAATGGCCTGTTCTGGGGCATCGGGAGCGACCGGCGCGCCAAACATGATGTGCAGTTGGTTACCTTTGTCGCCGGTAAGGACGCGGTTGACACGGCCGTTTTCCTGCCCAAATCGAGCCACCACGCCACAGGCCCAATTATAATAATCGTGCAGTTGGCGACCCATGACGGCCGTTTCAATGGCCGACGAGGGATCATCATCTCCCACAAAAGCGAACTGCACAAACAGGCTGGTAACGGGACGGTGTTCTGCCAGACTATCGGCGCTGCCGGCCAGCAGCCGCCGCCCCAATGCGGGGTGAATAAAGGCCGGAGCCACATCTGCCAGCCGCGTTTGGGCAATGGGATCATATTCTGCCAGGTTCAAGGGAGGCCATTGTACTGGCGTCTCAAATTGTGACGGATTGAAAAGGGTAAAGTCGGCTTCAGCTTCTAATCCGGCCTGGGTCAAAACGGCATGGCTGGCCATGACCTGACCTGACTTTGCTCCTTTTTCGGCTGCGGCCGCTTCGTCTACGGCCGTGCCTGTCAACACAAATTCCAGATTAGAAGCTGCATCCCCCACCAGTAATTCCTGGCAGGTTCCATACCCTACCCCAATTTTAATTGTCAGTTGGAAAAAGGGGTCTTTGTCTGACGGACGATTGGTTACAACCCGGTCAAAACTGGTCAGCATTAATCGCTGCATCAATTGGGCGCAGGCGAGGGCGCGTTGGGCGGCACGGCCGTCTTCATCGGGAAAATAAACGGACATTGCGTCCCCATAAAAATGGCTCACCGAGCCGCCCAGTGCATGAATGACATCAATCATGGCTGTAAACGTCGTCAGTAAAACCCGGTTCAGCTCCTCCGCCCCACGCGGCCCATCAGAAGCTAACTCTTCAGACATGCCCGTAAAGCCGGAGATGTCTGAAAACAAGGCGGCCGCTGCTTGCAAGCGGGGTTCTCCAGGCAATGGCAACCCATCAGCCAGCACCCGATTCACCAACGTCAACGGCATATACGCGGACAGATTATTTAACTGGACTGTAGAGAGTGTTGTCTTCATACTGAAAACTGCTTACTGAACAGTGAACACCGCTTTTACCCAATCTCATCTGCAAAATAACGGCCGTTCAAATACGCAATCAACTCGTTTGCCTGCGGCCGTGATAGTCCCTGCCCAAATAATACATACAAATGCCCATATTCAAAGGCGGGGCTGTGGCGCTCTTCATCGTAGTAAAACGGCCGTATATGCTGCCAACCATACCCATTTGTAATGCCTAAAATGGAAACCGGCCGGCGCACAATCAACATCTCTGCATCTACAAATACAATTTCCCGCGTCGCCACCTGAAACTGCCACTGTCGCCAAATGAGCCGTCCCAGCCGGAACAGTACAAACAAAAAGATCAGCAGTAGCAATGTAAAGGCAAAAGCAAATCGCTCTCCAGAAAAAGCCATTCGCCATGTAAAGATGAGGCCATAAACAAACATTACCAGCCACGATAACAGCAGCAGTGAATAGATGCTCAAGTATACCCACTGTCGTTTCACCGGTAGGGTAATCTTTAAGCGAGCTTCCGTTTCGTCAAATATCAGTCCATCAATCGTTGGTAACGTCATTATGTTTGGTTAGGGGTGTTTTAGAGATTCAATCTTCAATCTCCCAATCTCTTTTATGACGAACGGCGGCGAATTTCGTTGATCTGGTTCCGTAATGTTTGCGCCGCTTCTCTGGCGGCCGCAGCAAAAGGGGGGCCGCCGCCGGCATAAAGAATTGAACGGCTGGAACTGATGACGGGACCGGCTGTTGTGTCGGGGCCATGGGTGACGGCCGTTTGCAAATTCCCACCCTGCGCCCCAATGCCGGGAATGAGGAAATTGGCCTGGGGAGCAAGCTGCCGTGCCTGGGCCAATTCCTCTGGATAGGTGGCGCCAACGACGTATCCTTTATGTCCGGCCGTTTTCCATGTTTGGCTCTTTTGTAGCACTGCGGCCGATAACCCCTTCCCTTGCCGTAAATTGCCCTGAAAATCCTGAGCGCTAGGATTGGATGTACGCGCCAAAATATAGACCGCTTTATCCGGCCGGTCGCCAATCATGGGCATTATCGCCTCTGAACCAACATAGGGATTCACAGTGATGGCATCTACTGCCCACTCATCAAAAAGTCCGGCCGCCCAGGCCGCCTGTGTATGCCCAATATCGCCCGTTTTACAATCTAATATGACGGGAATATGTTGGGGGATATAGGCGATGGTGCGTTCCAGAGCAATAATGCCGGCGGCGCCCCATTGCAGGTAAAAACCGAGATTGGGTTTATAAGCACAAACCAGATCGGCCGTGGCGTCAATAATCGCTTTGTTAAACGGCAAGATTGGCTCATCCCATTTGAACCAATCCACACGAAGTTTTTGGGGATCGGGATCCAGCCCGATGCACAACCAGGAATTGTTTTGTTCTTGAATTGTTCGTAGTTTGTTTAAGTACAACATGGGTACGATTGTACCGGAACAGAAATCTAAAGCTAATCTTCCAGAACAATCACTTCTTCAAAGAATGGGTAGTTATCGTCAAAAAACACTGTCTCATTTCCTACTTCTATTGGTAACCATTCAGGTGCCCGGCACTTCATTACCAAGTCTACTGGAGTAGCACACTCGTTTATAAGTACCGGGCACCTTGGGGGAGTGAATGGTTACTTCTATTTGTCCCCCATTGCCTATGGGACTACCCCCCGATGACAGGAATGAGAATTGGGTTGTTTTTGTACCTGAGTATGTTATGGAGTATATTTCAAAATATAATGTCGACTAGGTAATTGGAAGAATAGAAATCAATTAAGAACATTTTGGAGGTACAACAATGCCCAGAGGTATGATGGCGCGTAGAATGGCAAGAAGGCAACGTATGATGGCGGTTCGCAGAATGCGGATGCGCCGTAGAAGACGCAGACGTCGTAGAAGACGGCGGATCATATTGATGGGCGGCATGGTTGCTCTGGGAACTGCGGCCGTTTACAAGATGAGCAAAAAAGACGTGCAACGAGTAGAAGAACATACAGGTAAAACGGCCGAAGACCTGTCTGATGAAGAACTACAGGCCGCGATCGAAGACCTGCAAATCCAGGTAGATGAATTATCTGACGCCGAATACGATGAGGTAGAAAAAGCTGACGCTGAAGAAGAGAAAGAAGACGATTATATCGAACAACTCGAACGTTTATCTGAACTGCATGAAAAAGGCATCCTCACCGATGAGGAGTTTGAAGCCAAGAAAAAGCAGTTGTTAGGATTATAAAAGTTGTAAGGGTAGTGTACTTTGTGTCTCAGCCACCGATTGCAAATCAGTGGCTTTCTTTTTGCCACTTTACCCCATGTACGAAGTAAGCGACTACGGCGAGATGATTGCCGACAAGGTACGTATGGATGCGTATGCGTATGCCTTGAAGAGAGCGATAACGCCCGATTCAATCGTACTCGACATTGGCGCGGCCACCGGCATTCATGCCTTGCTGGCCTGCAAGTTTGGAGCCAAAAAAGTATACGCGGTCGAATCCAACGATGCCATTCATCTGGCACGCGAACTGGCACAGGCTAACGGTTTTGCCAACCGTATCCAATTTTTCCACGACCTCTCCACCAACATCACCTTACCAGAACCTGCCGATGTGATTGTATCTGACTTACGCGGGCAACTGCCTTTGTATGGGCAGCATATCCCCTCAATTATTGATGCCCGCACTCGGCATCTTGCCCCCGGCGGCGTGATGATTCCCCGACAGGACACAATTTCGGCAGCATTGGTGGAAGCAGGCAGCGTTTACAATGAGTTGATTAAACCGTGGGATTTGCCATATGGTCTGACAATGGACGCCGCCAGACGGCAAGTGTTGAATAGTTGGAGTATTGATGACACAGATGTTTTTCGGCCACATAATTTGCTCATGGAAGCGCAAGTGTGGGCAATTTTAGATTATACGTCTATTCAGAAAACAGATGTAACGCCACTCCCCATTGTGCAAAAAGCCAACCGGGATGGCATGGCGCACGGCGTCTTGATCTGGTTTGATGCGGAACTGGCGGATGGGATTGGTTTTTCTAATGCCCCCCACTCTGAAAAGGTAGCAGATGTTTACGGCCGTGGCTTTTTCCCGCTCTTAGACCCCGTGCCCATTACCAAAGGAGACACAATCACTCTGCACATTCAGGCAGAACTGGCGGACGATGATTATGTCTGGCGTTGGCACACCTGCATTAACAACCAGGATAATCCGGACGTAGTAATCGTTGATTTTAAGCAATCTACACATAAATAAAATGAAACCCCCCATCAAACAAATAGACCGACTCAAGACATTACTATGCGTCGCGTCGCTCAAATTTTTGAGGGCATTGATTTACTCGTGGTTCGTTCAGGAACAACAATCATTGCTCGTCAAATTCTTAGGGCTTGCCCGTAAATAACTTTTGAGTTTCCAGATTGGTTCACTCTCGAAAGAGTGAACCAATCTTGCCAAGTTAAAAACAAGCGTTCCCTTAGGAATGGGGATTTTATTAAACCCCGAACTTGTCATACCTGCGAAGGCAGGTATCCATCTTTTTAGTCGAGTGGATTCCCGCCTTCGTGGGAATGACAAATTAAAGTTCATGGGATTATTTAATCCTCATTCCTTAATCTCTCCCGTCAGGCTAAAGATGTGCTTATTTTGGATTCCTACACATTGCTGGTGGATGAGGCTGGCCGTCTCAATCGTCATTTCACTGTCTGGCAGGTTTTGCATTGTTTCCAAATCGGCCGTTGTACCCATGTGCGTATGCCCCCCTTTACATTCCACACAGGGACAGTTAACCCGCAGCCCGGCATAAGGCAGGCGGCTTTCATGCCCGTCGCTCCAGGTGATGATGAGTTGTTTTTGGGTTTTATCGGCGGTGACACCGGTCGGTTTCAATGGGGTCATATCTTCTCCAACAAACTGTTTGTAGCGCCGACTAGAAGTTGAACGCCCGCTAAAACGAACAGTACGAACTAGGCGGCAGGTAACAACAACTGATCCTCAATGCCGGCCCGGTCGCTGACCATCGCCAGCGGTAAACAGTCCACCAGCAGCCGGGTCGCTTTCACATAAGCAATATAAAGGTCTATTTGCTTTTTAGACCAATCCATGTCCCGGATCGTCTTTCTATCTGCCTCTGAGAATTCCCATAAATAAGCCAGTCCCGACAGATCGCGAT
>JAAEOP010000645.1 GCA_024223125.1 Chloroflexota bacterium | reverse complement strand
TACAATCAGCGGCGGTCCCAGCATGACTACATCTCCATTTGTACCGTCGGCGCAACCTTGTGAATAGTAGCAGATGAGACCCAGATCGAAGGCTCGTTTGTGAATGTTCCAGGCTAGATGATTTTGGGCCGGAAACGGCTGTTTACTCTCTTTATCTGCAACTAATTCAACGCCCCAAAACAAACCTCGTCCCCGGATATCGCCCACATGCGGTTGGTCAGCTAAAGCGGCGTGTAACTGCTGCCCCAGCAAGTTGCCCATGTAGGCGGCATTGGCTATCAGCTCTTCCTGCTGAATGATGCATAGGGTGGCTAACGCGGCCGCACAACCCACAGCATGATGGCTAAATGTGCCCCCATGATTCCAATCTCCCAACGTTTGCCGGATTTGTTCCACATCCGCATGTTTTGCGGCAATAAAGCCAAATGGGAAATAACCTCCGGCCGCTCCTTTAGAAGCAACCAAAATATCGGGCTGTACAGGCCAATGGTCAATGCCCCACCATTTCCCCGTCCGCCCCATGCCTACTAATACCTCATCCACAATCAGCAACACCCCATACCGGTCACAAATTTGGCGAATGCGCGGCCAATAATCATCGGGCGGCACAATGGCGCCCAACCCGGCGCCGCTGATTGGTTCGGCAAGGAAGGCGGCTACATTTTCGGGACCAAGCTGCAAAATGGACGTTTCCAGACGGTCGGCC
>JAAEOP010000644.1 GCA_024223125.1 Chloroflexota bacterium | reverse complement strand
GACTAGCGCCAATTATACGATTTAGGGTAGGAGCGGGATGACCGGGCAAAACCTTTGCCCCGCGTAAAACCGTAATTCCGGTCATCTCGCCCCAAACGTGGCCGTGTGGGGGACGCAACATCTGTTCAAATTTGGAATTGCTGGGTAAATTGGTGGCGGCTGGCACACCGGAGCAAGTGATGGCGCAGCCTGATTCTTTGACAGGACGGTTTCTGTTCGGGGAGTTACAGGTGATGGCGTCATCTGGCACAACGCCTCGTCTGGCCAGCGGTTGGCTGACGCTCAAAGGCGCCCGCCTGCACAATCTCAAAGCGATTGATGTCAAATTTCCGTCGTCGTTTCACCCCCCAAACGCTTGCTATCCAGATCAAAGACAAAAGTGTCGCTGATGTGTTGGCTATGGATGTGCAGGAAGCGCTGCTGTTTTTCGATGATCAGCCCAAGATTCGCCGTTTGCTGCAAACGTTGGTTGAGGTAGGGTTGGGATATATTAAGTTAGGCCAAAGCGCTCTCATTTTGAGCGGCGGCGAAGCACAGCGTATCAAGTTAGCCAAAGAATTGGGACGCCGCGCCAGCGGCAACATTCTCTACATTCTGGATGAGCCGATGACTGGCCTGCACTTTGCCGACATCCAAAAGCTGCTGCAATTGTTGCACCGTCTGGTGGCGGCGGGCAATACGGTGATTGTGATTGAACATAACCTGGATGTGATCAAAACGGCCGATTGGATCATCGATCTTGGCCCGGAAGGAGGGGATGCGGGGGGAATGATTGTGGCACAAGGGACGCCAATGGAGGTAACGGCCGTGTCGGACAGCCATACTGGGCACTTTTTACGTCTGTTGTCATAAATTGAATAGGGTGTTGGTTTGTAACTGTACAGGTGCGACGCACTTTTCCCAGAGTAATGTCAATACCGCTGCTCTTTGCAAGTGCGTCGCACCTCTGGAAGCTGAATAGTTACGTTGGTTTTATCATCAATTTGAGTAAACGCCTCGTATTAGAGATGTGCATTTATTAGGTATCTTGGTATCTTGAAGAGTTGAGGTAGAAAACGATGAACCGAAAGAAAATTGTATTGGTCTGTTTGGCTGTGATAATGTTGGCGGCGTGTGGAAATGCCGCCGACCGGGAGGCTGTGGTGGAAAATGAAGGAGGGGCAATGGAAACGGCCGTGTTTGAACCAACCTCTGAGCCGACCAAATTCTCTACTCAAATACCCGAACCAACGACAGCCTCCACTCAAATTCCAGAGCCGTCGCCCACCTCAACACCAACGCTTGAAGTCAAAGAAGAGGGAATTATCCTCCAAAAGGCTCAAGAATTTCACGCTTTAGCGACATACAACATTGGACTTGGCGACCTGGACGGTGACGGTGACCTAGATGCGGTTTTTGCCAATATGCGCTTTAACAAATCTCGGGTGTGGCTTAATGATGGGCTGGGTAATTTTGAACAAACACCCCAAGAGTTGACCACACAGGGGCATGGAGTGGGATTAGATGACCTTGATGGAGATGGAGATTTGGATGCTGTCATTGTTTGTGCCACCTTTAATGGCAATCCCAAACCTACAAAAATTTATTTCAACGATGGGTCAGGCAACTTTACCGATTCGATGCAAGACCTTGGCGATCAAGAACTGAGCGGCAATGAAGTCAATCTAATTGATATTGAAAATGATGGAGATGTAGATATTCATGTCTACTACTACCCCGGTAAAAACATGATTTATTTGAATGATGGGAAGGGGAATTTTGTAGATAGGACAGAACTGATGCGAGGCACGATTGGATGGGGAGATTTGAACACAGATGGATCCATTGATATTTTTCTAAAAGATCATGAAAACCAGAAAATCTATCAAACCTTTCTCAATGATGGCACAGGCGAATTTACTGAATTATGGCAAATGCAGGACGCAAACATCGCGGAACGTAAGGTATTACTGGGCGATTTTGATGAAGATGGCGATCTCGATGCTTTTACTACCAATGGGGAGCGTGACCAGCAACACCCCCCGATTGTACTTTTTAATAATGGTGATGGTACATTTGAGGATAGCGGTCAGAGCTTAGAATTGACACACATGGCTCATCCGATACAAGGGGATCTCAATGGAGATGGCTATTTAGATATATTCATCGCTAATGGATGGATGTACGATCAAATCCTTATTAATGATGGGCATGGGTTCTTCACCGATAGCGGGTTGGTGTTGGATGAAAATTTACACAGCACCATTCCATCACTTGGCGATCTGGATATGGATGGTGATCTCGACATCATGGTGGGGAGCTATGAGAGCAGGCCAGATTATTGGTTTAATGAGACAAACGCCAGTCCGGCAGTTCCGTATGTGGGACAGACCCCGCCGAGGAATGTACCGGAAATATTCGCTCCGGGATTTTTGGCCTTTTATTGAAAATTATGAAAACAAACAGAGTTGTAGACCCGGCTTCATTACTGATTGGTTCGGCGAATCCCGATAAACATCTAATGGCGATTGCCCAAATTGTGTCTGATACCTATGCCAATGGGCAATATGTAGCAGAGATCAGCCAGCAGTATATTGGCAATTGTCATTATGATTGGAATGTAACCCAGCTGATTTGGAATGTGGATCAGTTGGTACATCATTGGGGAGTGTGGGGCTACCCGATGCGGTTGGGAACAGTGCAACTAAAGGTGGCTGGCATCGGCGCGGTTGTCACGCAAGAACCATACCGAAAACAAGGTCTGATGCGAACGGCCGCTCTCAAATCATTCCAGGCGATGGACGAAAATGGGTATGACTTGAGCATTTTACGCGGCCGTCATTATGCAAAATTTGGTTATGTCCGCGCCTGGAACTACGTTACTTATCGCTTGAAACCAGAAGAGATACCTGGCTTTGACATCCAACCAGTTTACGAGCCGCTTGGTCCGGCGCATATGGACGACATCATTGCTTTGTACAATGAGGCTTACAAAAGGTATAGTGGCACGGCCGTTCGCCCCACCTACCGCATGTTAGAAAATGGAGATATGGGCGCTTATGGCTGGTTTGATGACGCGGGCAAATTGGCCGGATATGTTCGTGTAAAACCGACAGAGGACAAAAAAGCATTGCAATGTTTAGAAGCAGTTGGAGAGGTACAAACAGGGTTTGCAGTTTTGTCTGATCTCTTTAACAAAGAGGCGTATGAATCGCTCGCTTTCTTTACTTTGCCCTATCACCATCCATTCCTGCAACAGATTCGTCGGGGTGCGTGCCTCGTTGAAGATCGATATTTTTACCATAATGGCTGGCAGGTGCGATTGGTTAATTTGATGGGTGTGTTGGGGAAGTTACGGCCGTTGCTACAAACCCGCCTGCAACAATCCCACTTAGCAAACTGGACAGGGTATCTCACATTGGATGCTGGCGATCAGGAAGCGACGTTTGGTTTTGAGAACGGCCGTATCCAAATCACAACCAATTCAGCAGAGCAACACACCATTCAAGGCGGCCCTGCCATTGCTCGCCTGCTCATCGGTTCAGACGAACCCGATGAAATCATACGGCAAGAAGAAATGACCTGCACGGGCATAGCTGACGAGTTAGCCAGCGTATTATTTCCCAACATGTGCCCCATGTTGAGCCATTGGGACGAATATTAGCGAGGACGACAGTATGAGCAAATCAAGATGATTGTTTTAGGCGGTTCCCCAGCACGCGGCCTTTCCGACAGATATTCAGATTTGGCTGTGATTGTTTACTGGGCATTGTCGTTAACTTAAGACCTCGCAGGTTTCCAAAATGATCTACGCCCCTCTGAGGTTTTGCGTTAAAACCTGCGAGGTCTTCGCTTAAGTTAACACTTATGGTTTACTGGGAGACGATTGATTTTGTCTGGCTGGAAACGGCGCCATTAGCCAAAGTGGGCGGTCAGCGTAAATTCCTGAACACGCATGAGACTACCACCGGTATCGAACATTACTATTTCGACACGATTAAGGTTGATTTTGCCCACATCACACTAGATTTGGTAATCATTCACTCCCCCAAGGTGCCCGGCACTTATAAACGAGTGTGCTACTCCAGTAGACTTGGTAATGAAGTGCCGGGCACCTGAATGATTACAAAACTATAGTAAGGTTTTTAATCAATCAAGGGAGATAAGGTGGGCGCGTAACCCGGCGATGACGGCCTGGGTACGGTTAGGCTGGTCAAGTTTGGTCAGGATATTTTTGGCGTGGGTACGAACTGTTTCTTCGCTAATAGATAACTGCTCCCCAATCTGATTGTAAGTTGCCGGTGTAGCCATTAAGCGCAAGACGTCCATCTCACGGGGAGTAAGGGACACAGTTTGCATCTCGCCGCCCACTTGTGCCCGTTGCAGCAATGCCTGGGTTACTTCCGGAGCCAGATAGGGCTGACCGCCAGCAACAACTCGAATGGCAAGGGTTAAATTTGCGGGACTGATGGCTTTATGAACAAAACCGTCTATGCCAGCATTCAGACTGTCGAGAACGGCATCTTCAACTGGCGCGCCAGACAGCACCAGAACACGCACTCCCGGCTCTTGCTGGCGGATGGTTCTAGCAGTCGTGATGCCGTCCATACCAGGCATTTTCCAGTCGAGAAGGACGAGGTCTGGCGTCAGATCTCGAACTTTTTTTAATGTCTCTTGGCCATCTTGAGCTTCGCCGACTATTTCAAAATCGGGTTCCTGGCGGAGGACGAGAGCGAGTCCTTTACGGACAACTTCGTGGTCGTCACAGATGAGAATGCGGATGGTAGTCATAGGGTCAGTTTTCAGTGTTCAGTTTTTGGTAAGTAGAATTTTGACTTGTATGGTCGTGCCCTGCCCTGGTTGGCTGCGAATGTGCAAAGTGCCGCCCAGGGTGTTGGCTCGTTCTTGCATACCTCGCAGCCCAAAATGCTCACGATCATATTCCCTTCTGAACACTGTCTCTGGGTCAAACCCACGGCCGTCATCCTGTATGGTCAATGCAGCACAGTCATGGCTTACTTCCAGATGCAGATCACTTTGGCTGGCAGCGGCATGATGCGCTGTATTAGCCAACGCTTCCTGGGCAATGCGGTACAGTCCTCGTCTAGCTTGGGCTGGCAAACGATCAAAATCACCATCAACCACCAGCGACAATTGCAAGCTATCAGCCTGGCAAATATCAACTGCATATTTGCGTAATCCGTCATTAAAACGCTCGGCCGTCATTTCCGAAGGCCAGATATTGAGAATAGATTGGCGCACCTCGTTATGTGTCTCCTCAGCTACACGCAACGCTCGTTCCAGCTCTGGCATCACTTCCTCTGGCTGATCTGGCAGCAGTTTTAGAGAGCCGTCCAGCGTGTACACAATGCCAAACAGGGATTGGGAGACAACATCATGTATGTCCTGGGCAATACGTAAACGTTCATCTTGAACGGCCAGGCGTTGGGCGCGATCAATACACATCATGGTCGTGCCAATGGCTACCGCTGCCTGGCTGGCAATGGATTGCAGGGAGCGCAGCCGGGCCGGATCTTCCTGGAATTCGGCCGCGTCCACCAACAACACGCCAACAGCATGTTCACGTAACACCATGGGAAAAATACGGCCGGCAGTCATTCCAAAATGGGTCATGATCCAGCCCTCGACAGACCCATCTTCACCATTTACTTGGCGCACACGCTGATCAATCAAAGCCCCGGCGACGGTTCCTCCTTCATCTGACAAGGGTATCTGGGCTAAATGGGGTAGACCGCCAGTTGCCAGCATCTGCCCGTCATGGTCCCATCCCAGCCAGCCGGTGATGATTTGTTTATCTTGATCTACCAATCCCACGACTGCCCGTCGAAAGCCCAGATTCATGGTGACTGCTTCCAAAACGCGCTCTTGTACTTCTTCAACATCGGCCGCACGTTGCAGAGAAACAGTTAAGTTGTGAATCACTTCCAGGTCGCGGTGGGCGTCGGCCGATTCGTCACGAGCCGTTCGCAGTCGGGCAACCAGATTGGAAGCGTAACCAAATGTGCCGCTAATGAGGTAGAAACCGACAACGGCCGTCACCATTGCCAACCAATCTAACTGTTCATCATCAAGCCGGGCAGATGCCAAAACGCCAATTGTATATAGAGGCAGAAAGGCAGTTGTAACCAACAAAGCGCCACGTAATTGGAAAAAATACGCCGCCACCAAAAGAGGACTGAGCGCATACAAATAATAAGGTGAATGCCAGCCACCACTAAATGCTATTAACACGGCCGTCAGCAACAGATCAAATCCAAGCAGCCAGGGATGGGTACGTAACGTGTGGTTGATCGGCCGTGGAAACAAGGAAATAAGAATATTGACAACGGCCGCAATAAGCAGCATGAGAAAAGAGATTGTTTTTTGATCCGTTTGCCAGAGTGTTAAAAAGGGAGGGATAAGACTGAACCAGCGGTAAAGAATGAGCAGGGTGAAAATGCGACGGGGATTAACTAACTTTTCAGCATTGGGGATGTGCCCTTCATTCATAGGCAAACTCCAGGTCAATAAAGAATGAACAATAAATGGTGGATAATGACTCAGCCAGCATTATACACCATCCTGAAATCACTCGTATCTATTCCATCTCGGTTTGGTAGCATTATCATTTGATTTGACAGAGTCTCGGTACAATCGTTCGTATTGTTCCGGACTATCTAAATCTTGCAAAACGGAATTAGTATTGACGGGAATCAGCAGCAGGTCAGCGGCATGGCGCTGCAATAGGGTACGGGGAGCTTCCCCTACAGGCAAGGCCAGTAATTCGGTGAAGTAGCGATGGCCGATAAGAACTGGATTTCCGCGACGGCCGTTATACACCGGTGCAATCAACTCCCCTTCTCTACGCCAAAAAGCGATCAGTAGTTGGTCAATCGTAGCTGGTTTGATCATGGGTTGGTCAGCCAAGATGACGAGTATTGCGGCAGGGGATGAGAGGCTGAGGGGCTGGGGGGCTGGGGTGATGAGGTGGCGGACGGCCGTTTGTAGGGAAGAGAGCATTTCGCCGCTGGCATAGTTTGGGTTGTGGCGGATGGGAACAGATTCTTGGGTGGCAATGGCGGCAATTTTTTCGGCTTCGTGGCCGGTGATGACAAGGATATGGGTGACGGCCGTTTGCTTTAGATTGCGGATTGTCTGCCCCAGTATCGTTGTCTCACCCCATGGGAGAAGCTGTTTGGTTTGTCCCATCCGTTTCCCTTCACCGGCAGCCAGAATGACGGCCGTAACCTGGCGCTGCACTTCTCGAATGGGCAGATCTGTGTTAACAGCGCCAATGACAACCTGTGGAATACGGAATGCAGGATGCGGATTGCGGAGGATGGAACGGGCAATCTGACGAGCAGATTGAAGCTGCCGCTCACTTTCCACTTTGTTGATGAGTGGAATCACCCGCGCCCCATCTGGCACTCCTTTCATCCCCCCCTGCAAATGTGTCAATAAAAACGCCACCTCCTTCGCATTTAAGCGCCCACTGAACACTGAACAGTGTTCACTGATCACCGCACTCACTCGTTCTGGCCGATGGGCTACTTCTTCCAGTGGGCCGTCCAGGGCATCTATGCCTACGACGGGGATAACGAGAGTGGTTTCTGAGGGGATGACCGGTTCATGATCGGCCGGGGCTTTGATGGGACGCATTCGGGAGCCGTCCGCTTCTACAAGGACAAAATCCACATCTGACCGGGCTAACAATTGGGCTGGCAATGCTGGGGGCACACCCAACGCTTTTTCACCCTGCACCTGACCGACAATGAGGACACGCCCGACCTCATCCAACTTCTCTGTTAAGTCTGCCAAATCATCGGCATAACAGATGGCTTGAGCCAGCTTCATTTGGGCGGAAAAAATGCGTGTGGTGGTGGTGATGACAACCCGTCCTGGTAAAGCGGCCGCCAATGCAAACAACAAACTGGTTTTGCCACCGCCGCCGACAAGGGCAATAAGTTCGGGTAGGTGGGTGATGTTGAAGGCCTCGGTTAGAGAGGGAAAATCAGGTAGGTTGTTCAAGGGAGATTGGAGATTGGAGATTGGATGAATCTCTCATCCTCCAATCTCCAATCTCAAAAAATTCAATTTACGCTCGATCTTTACAAATTAACGGCCGTCATTCAAACCAAAACCCGGTGCATTCAGCGCCAGAAATTCATCCACAATTTGCTTGTAAGCATCGTAATCTTCAAGGATGTCACGGGCATGAGGCGCGCCCCATTCATTGATGACCAGTTGAGTTGTGGCCGGATTACTGTTAGCGTATATCGCTTCGGAGTTTGTGGGAGGCGTAAATTCATCTGTGGCTGAGTGCATGATCAAGACAGGCGTTGTGGTTCCGGCGACAGCATTGTGGGGTGAGACCTCATCGGCGTCAAAATCAGCCCGTAGTTCGGCGATAAAAAATGCGCTGGGTACAAAAATATTGACCCAGGAACCAAACTGATCTTCGCCCTGATGGGCGACGATGGTGCGTAAATCCTGGTAGGGGGAATCTGACAATACAAAAGCTGCGTCTGGGGTGAGCGGCAGCATTTGCAACACTGTCGCCGCGCCATAAGAAACACCGGTTAACCCTACCTGCGACGGTTCCAGTTCAGATCGATCTAGCAGCCAGTTGTAAGCCGCCTGACCATCAGCTTTTTCATGGTAGCCGTAGGTGTGATACGCGGCCGTGCTATCGCCGTGGCCGCGGGCGTTATAAGCCAGCAAATCGCAGCCACGATCCCAGAAGAGAGGGGTGTATTGCATAACTCCGTGATGGGTTCCAGTATACCCATGCAGGAGCAAGACTGCACAATCTCCATCTTTCTCATTCTCATAAAAGTTACCAGTTAGGGTAACATCTCCGGCGTCAATTGTGACTGCTTCTGGCGGCGGCAGGGCAGGATCAAGCAGATTGGATTCCATCATGCGGGCTTGTCCGTCTGCTAGAGTTTGGGTTGGCAAGTCAAGTAAAATCGTGGAAAAGTAGTAGCTCCCGCCCAGGTATATGAGCGCCAGCAGTAAGATAATAATTCCGATGAACCAGCCTAATTTTGATTTCATTGATGAAACTCTCCTCTTTTGTGGAAAATGTGGATATGGCTCATTTTGAGCAAAATCATCCTTACATATTTTTGACTGTAGCCGCGGTTTCTTACCGCGTTTACGCCTGTGCGGTAGGGATAATCGCGGCTACTGACAGTTGAGATAATTTAGAACAGCTTCCAAGACGCCGCCGCCAATGGCCAGGGCTTTGTCGGAAATGGTAAAGCAGGCGCTGTGGTCGGTGCGGGCATCCAGGTCACCAATTTTGAGACCGGTGTGGACTTCGGTTTGGGGGGCAATCAGCCCGCGCAGCAGCCCGGCAAATGGGGCTGTTATCGGCTGGCCGATAACAGCCCCAATAAGTTGTCCCTCATTGGCAAAATCGCCAATCTCTAATAGCCAAGTTACACGGCCGTTAGCCGGCGCACGCAGTACACGTTCAGCCCCTTTCCCGGCTACGATGCCAGGCGTTCCCGTGTTGGGGATGGCCGCCCCTTGCCAGATGACACGACCTAAAGTGTGCCCGCGCATCGTTTCGATGACGGCATGGCAATCTACACCGGCTTCAAAACCTGGCCCCAGAGCGACGACATGAGGGGCCTGGTTGATGTGGGTGTCGAGGTTGCGTTTGGCCATACGGCCGTCTACTAAAACAGAAATTGACGTTGGAAAATGGGGAATAGCGGGGGACACCAGTACCGGAATCTGCCCCTGGTAAGCCAGTGCCAATGCTTCTTGGGGGGAGTGGACAAGTTGGGCGTATAAAGCTTCGATTTGAATGTGGTTTTGCAAGACGGCCGTTGCCACCGCCACCTGACGCCGCACGACTAACGGCCGTGGGAGTTCTGTAACAATGATGGGAAATCCCGCCTGATGCAGCCGATAGACAACTCCGGTAGCCAGGTCGCCCCCGCCACGAATAAGTACCAATTGATCCTCAAAGAGCATGGAGGGACAGATTAGTAACGGCCGTCATCAAATGGATCCTTGTTTCGTGAGTACATGGTGGGATCACCGGTGCGGCGGCGGCCTTCTGGGCTGCCAAAAAAGAAGCCCAGATAGAGAATAAACTGCATTATTAAAACAATAACAAACATGAAGATGAGTTGAACGCCCCATTCTGGGATACTGGTGGGAAGACGCAAATCAGTATAAAACGTGTTGTAGGTGACAATGTCATTGTTGAACAAATAAGTTGTCAGGAAATAAGCCACTGCAAAGGAAATTCCGAACCAGATTACCATGATTATGGTACGGCCGGTTAACCCTTTTCTCTGGGCTGATTCTTCGTCCTTTTTCTTTTGAATACGCATGGTTTTATCCTCCATTTACTGTGTGGGAGCTACACACTTTATGGTGTGGGGGCGACACACCATTCAGCCACCCACCCTTGTTGTTCACTCCCGTTTACAATGATTTCGGCAAAAACTTGATTGGATTCCTGTCCATCTGCGGGGATACGTAGTTTTTGTTCGGTACGGTTGAGAATGGTGACAGGGGTGTCTATGGGGAAAAGTTGGTTGTGGTTACGTGTTTCTGGCCCTTCGGTACGACCTAAAATTAAAATACGGCCGTCTGGCGCAGACCCGCATTGGCCTTGTCCGGCACACATGTCACTACAGGTCAAAATAGCCTGGGGTGGTTGATCTGCAGGCTGTTCTTCGGGGACAGCTTCTTCTCCGCCGCCACCAAAACAGGCTGTGAGCAGCAAAAGAAATACCAGGGAGATTAGAATGTGCCTGATCTGGTTAATCTGAATTCTTTGGAAACCGTTCACTTTCACTGCTTAACACTCACTTACTCACTTAGTCTAACGAATATCCCAAACCGTTTCGCCTGCCAGGATACACTTTACCTGATTGACAAATTCATTAGGTTTTAGAGGTTTGCTGATGAATCCATCAAACCCTAACTCACGCGCCTGTTGAATTTCAGCTTCTAATGTGCCGGCGCTGACAGCAGCGATGCGAGCCTCTTGTAACGATTCGTGCTCTCGGACTTCGGTCAGGAATTCATAGCCACTTTTGCCGGGCATGTTTATGTCTACTAAAAAGAGGTCTACCTGTGGCAATCTCTCGGCAAAGGAAACGGCCGCATCTACATTTTTGCGGGCATAACAACGATTTGCACCCCCTAATCGTAATAAATCAAGCGTAATTAGTTGGGCGTTGGGGTCATCTTCAACCAGAATAATGTAGGCGTTTTCTATTGTTAGCATAGTAATAAAAACAGGGTTCTTTTGTTTGGGTGCATCTATTCAAAGTACCGTTATGTTTGAGTGTATCAAAACGGTCGCAAAGCGACAATGCACATTAATCGGCCGATTCAGACTGTGACTATATCGGCCGCGTTGGGCGGCTTCAAATGCATGATGCCACTATCATCTTGAACAACCTGATCGGCCGTGACCACCGGCAGGGTAATTGTAAAGTGGCTGCCCCGACCAACCTCGCTTTCCATAGAAATATCTCCACCGTGGCGTTGTACCAGATGACGGGTAATGGGCAACCCCAACCCAGTACCGGTTCGTCTACGGGCATGAGATTCATTCACTTGATGAAACTCTTTGAAAATACTTTGATAATGGTCTGCAGGAATACCAATCCCTGTATCTTCTATGGTAATGGTCACAAAATCGGTGGACGGCCGTACCCGCATCGTAATAAATCCTTCTTCAGTATACTTCACCCCATTACCCAGCAAATTAATCAAAGCTTGTTTAATCCGCATTTTGTCTACATATACCAATGGCCATTCCTTAGGGTAATCACGCACCAGGTCCACTTCACCATCTAATAACAAACCGCGTGTGCTACTCATCGCTTCTTCACAAATATCGTGAAGATTTGTCACTTCCCTATGCAGCTTAAATTCACCCGCCTGAATCTGGGCCATATCCAGCAAATCGTTCAATACGGAAAGCAAATGCCAGCCCGATTGTTCAATCCGCTGCAAATAATCTATCTGCTCCATTACGACAGGCCCGCGGCTGCCCAGGCGAAGAATATGGGCAAAGTTTACAATTGCATTCAAGGGAGTCCGCAATTCGTGGCTGACATGATTCATAAAGCGGGTACGTATATCCCGTTCATCCAGCGCTTGCTGGCGGGCAATGTCCAAATCATGGTTGGAAGATTCCAATTGAGCATTGGCCCATTTCACCTCTTTTTGGACTTGATAAAGATCATCACGGCGGCGCCGTACATTTACATGCAAATCGCTGACAGTTTCTACTGCATATTGCCATTCCATTGCCGAAAGAAAGGCAACACCAGCCAAACCAAAATTGATCAGAATAGCCGGTAATATTGTTAGAAAGGAAGGCCAGGATATGCCATCATGATAAAAAACGACCGCCACACTAATAAGAACAGACACAGCCCAGGCAATAAAGCCCGTTTCTACCCGGTAAAACATGGTGCTGGCTACAATCATAATGCCAAAAAGATACGGCAGAGCGCTGCCCACCTGCCACTCTTGGAAAAGGATAACAGACAGAACAATATATTGGGCAGAGAGAAAAACGGCCGCTCCCTGGAATTCTTGTTCTTTTTGGAAGAGTTTCCAGGCTACCAAACTACTCAATGGCCCCAGAATAACAATCAACCAATAATACCAAATCTCAAGGAATTCAGCGGAGTGGAGCGTGAATATAAAGCTCATCACTGTCGTGACAAAGGTAATAACAGGGATGAGGATACGGCTTGTATCTACTCGTAATTCTTGTGAATAGGCCTGATTCATAATGTTTTGGGGCGTTGTAGCCACGGTTTCTTATCGTGCAGGCTACGGGCAAAATGTTTTTCTTGATACCTATAGTATAGTAAACCTGTTGACAGCTTGCATTAACTCTTTAGTCACCTGAGTTTACAGTTTGCTTATGGAACAAAAAACGGCCGTTTTTCTCATAAAATACGGCCGTCAAACACATCATCTATTTTCCTAAGAGCGGCGTTACCCCAGCAATTTCTCTATTTCTGCCAATAGTTCTGCTGCCAGTCGTCGTCGGCTGTTTCGATCCGTCATCATCGTATCCAGCGGTACGGCTGTTACCCCTTCATAATCCCAAGCCACTTCATCTTGTTGGTCATAAATAAACAGATCAATCAGGTTGCCATAATAGGCGGCCACGGCCGCCGCCGATACAGCTAACCCCATTTCTGACATCATTTTTGCGGCGGGGCCTTTTACGGCACGGCCGTTTATAATTGGGCTTACGGCCGCTACCATCCGCGGTAAATCCATCATCATTTCCCGAATAGGATACACATTCAGAATCGGGTCAATACTCACAAAAGGGTTAGAGGGAGCTAACAGGACAACATCGGCGCTTTCCAACGTTTCTCCTACTGCATGAGAAGCCTTCACATTGTCTGGCAGAATAATGTTTTTCACTGGCGGCTGCCAACGCTCCTGTACAAACCAGGTTTGAAACGGATAAATCTTATCATGGCTTTCAATCATTGTGGGCGCCGGTTGGTCACTCATCGGTAAGATGGCCGCCCAGATGTTGAACTGTTGGCATAGGTGTTGGGTCACGGCCGTTAACGATTCTCCTGCCTGTAACAAATGCAACCGTGTCAGATGCGTACCCAAATCCAGGTCGCCTAAACGGAACCAATCTGGTCCGCCTAAAGCCGTCACCACTTCCATGGTACGCCAACTTTCGCTGGCCCGTCCCCAACCCGTTTCTGGGTTAGCCACCCCTGCCAACCGATACATCACCGTGTCCAGGTCTGGGCACACTGTCAGTCCCAAATGTTGAAAATCATCTCCTGTATTCACTACAATCGTCAAATTTTCCGGGGGCACAATTTGGGCCAGCCCATCGGCCAGCTTGGCCCCGCCAACGCCACCGGCCAAGCATACAATTTTAAGATTGGAAATTAGTGATTGGAGATTAGACATCTTTAGTATCGTTTGGCAGCACGTATTGGGCTGCGGCTTCGGCCATGATGGCAACGCCGTCAATCATAGCCCGTTCATCAAAATTAAATTGGGGATGATGATGGGGCATACTAAACTCTTTCTCTTTATTACCGGCCCCAATGAAGAAGTAGCAACCGGGGATTTCATCTAAAAAGAAACCCATATCTTCAGAGGCCATGGTGCGTTTATTGATAATTTTATCAGCGCCCATCAGTTTGGCGGCCGCTTGCCGGACAACGGCCGTCGGCTCTGGCGCATTCACCACCGCTTGTACAATAGCAATGGTTTCTATTGAGACTTTACAACTGAAAGCTTCGGCCATGCTCGTTGCCATTTCCAAAAGACGACGGTAAATCATGCGGTGTAATTCGTTGTTATAACTGCGAACCGTTCCCTTCAATATCGCCTTGTCTGGGATCACATTAAAGGTTGTACCGGCGTTAAATTCCCCAATAGAAACCACCACACTATCTTGCGGATTCACATTTCGGCTAACGATACTTTGCAGAGCAGCCACAATATGCGCAGCCGCCAGCACCGGGTCTACCGCCAGATGTGGCGCCGCACCATGCCCCCCTTTGCCTTGTACCGTCAGTGTAAATACACTGGAAGAGGACATACAGGGGCCGTCTACCACTCGCACATTGCCATACTTCTCTGGCGTCCACACGTGCATGGCAAAGGCTACATCCGGGCGTGGGCTTTCCAGCACCCCATCGGCAATCATGGCAAAAGCGCCCCCTAACCCTTCTTCACCCGGTTGGAAAACAAACTTCAAAGTCCCCTGAATCTTCGCCTGATACTGGGCCATGATCTTGGCCATAGCCAGACCCATTGACGTGTGACCATCATGCCCACAAGCGTGCATAACCCCTGGATTGCGAGAGGCGTATGGTAAATTATTGTTCTCTTGAATGGGCAGGGCATCCATATCAAACCGTAGCATGACGGTGGGGCCTTGTTTAGGGCCATCCAACAAGCCGACAACACCTGTCTGCCCGATGCCACGCTGCACTTCAAATCCTAAATCTTGCAGCGTTTGGGCTACAATACCGGACGTGCGTACTTCTTCAAACCCCATTTCTGGATACTGGTGAAAATCCCTACGAACCTGCACCATTTCATCAAAAAGAGCTTCTGCTTCTTTTCTAAAATCTGGTTGCTTCATTTTGTACACCTTCTATAATTATTCGGGACTCCCATAAAGTGAATAGAAATTTCACCTTACCCGATAAAAATCAGAGACATTATATCAGGAAACAAACCAATCGCCCTGAAATAATAAAACAAAACCGTAGGCGTTCCGACATCTGATGTTTCTGACTTCTGGCAGACCAACTGTATGTGTGAAAAAGATCGGATGTCTCCAGAGGGACTGCCCGGATACAATAAACCTTCACTGAACCTTCACCCATATTTAACCTGTAAAACGGCTTAACTGTTATCCATGTTTCAGACGTTTCCCGATAAGCATATTTACAATAGGGGCATCGGTTTTTGAATCTGTATCGGAATCAATATAGTGGAGGGTGTAACTGATGTATCTTTCAATGAATTTGCTGGTTGTATTGTTACTAGGGGTTTATTTTGCCGGAGTTTTGACAGTTCCAATTTTGCTGTATGTTGTTCTGAAAGCGCCGATGAACATGAGCCGCCGATAATAACTATTGTAACCATTCAGGTGCCCGGCACTTCATTACCAAGTCTACTGGAGTAGCACACTCGTTTATAAGTGCCGGGCACCTTGGGGGAGTGAATGATTACTAACTATTGTATTGCTATGATATAAGCCACGGCCGTTTCCCAGTTCACGGTTTGGTTTAGCAATTGCCGCCGGTATAAGGCGGCAATTTGTGTTTCTTCTGTCTGGGTCAGTCCGGCGTCACGCAAACGACGGCCGTAACCCAACCGCCCATCTGCCAAAACAGCATCCCCAAACCAACGATCTAAATGTGCGTCTGTTAACTGTCGTGTGCTGTTTTCTCGTTCCTGGATAAGCTGCGTCTGAAAATCGGCCGTTTCCAATATGTCTACTAAATTGCTTTCTTCCCAATTCACCAGCGGGTCTGTTTCATCGTTGTAAATGGCTTCTTCGGCCGTCTGTACTTTAGCTGCCAACGTTGGCGACACCCCCGACCAATCTACCAGTCGGTACAATCGCTGTCCGTGCCGGGGAATAGTTTGGATAAGACAAAGACGGCCGTTGGGGGACAGCCGATCTTTCAACAGACTGACAACATTGTAATCCGTGTTGCGTAATCCGTGTTCCGTGAATGGATTGCGGACGAGGATACGGTCGAATTGGAGGTTGGTTTCGCCGCGCAGTTCTAGCAAATAGTCTAGTTCTGACAGTTGGCCGATGAGGATGGACGGTCGTTCTATTTCCGTTAAATGTTCGGCCATCTGGCGGAGAGCATTGCCTGATTGGGCGTCGGCCGTCAAGGCCCAGACGCCCCCTTCTGGCGCATGGCGCACCGCCTCCCACGTTAGCAGTCCCGATCCGGCATTCACATCCAACAGTAGATGATGCCGTTGCACAACTGCCAGTTCAAATAATCTATCTCTTTGACGACCTAAATTGCGGCCGCTGCTGCTAATCGTTCGCTGCAACCAGGCATCTTTGGCCCGATTCTCAGGACTGGTTGTGTATACCTCTCCAGTTTCTAATCTCCAATCCTCAATCTCCAACATCGCCGCCAACTGCTCTTCTCGTCGCCGCGCCACCTGATCCCGAATCTCTTTTTCGTACCCCTGATCGGATGGCTGGTAAAACAGCTTGCCTTGCAGTGCGTCTGGTAAATATTGCTGGGCTACCCAATGATCGCGGTATGCGTGAGGATAAAGATACCCTTTGCCATGCCCAAACCCCTCTGAATCCCGGTTGCCGTCTTTAAGATGATTGGGCACATCTGCTTCTTGTTCTTTTTCTACCGCTTCCAGAGCGTCAAAAAATGCGAAGGCTGAATTAGACTTGGGGCAGGTGGCTAAATAATTGGCTGCCAGCGCCAGATGAAATCGTCCTTCCGGCATCCCGATACGCTCAAATGCTTGCCAGCAGCTTATTACCACTTGCATTGCGTTGGGGTCGGCCATGCCCACATCTTCACCGGCCAAAATAGCCATGCGGCGGAAAATAAAGCGGGGATCTTCGCCAGCATATACCATTTTTGCCATCCAATAAAGGGCGGCGTCTGGGTCGGAACCACGCAAACTTTTGATGAAAGCGGAGATGGTGTCGTAATGCACATCTCCTTCTTTGTCGTACAAAACAGCTCGTTGTTGGATAGATTCTTCGGCGATGGGGAGGGTGATATGGATACGGCCGTCTGCATCCGCCACCGTTGTTTCTACAGCCAGTTCCAGGGCATTCAATACTCCCCGCGCATCCCCATTGGCTACATGTACCAGATGGTCCAGCGCCTCTGGTTCAATTTGTAATTGGAGACGACCGTAACCCAGTTCCTCATCTTCCAGCGCTTGTTGGGCAATGGCGTACAAATCTGCTGTTGTTAATGGTTTCAACTGAAAAATGCGGCTGCGGCTGACCAACGCTTTATTCACTTCAAAAAATGGGTTTTCTGTGGTGGCTCCGATGAGAATAATCGTGCCATTTTCCACATGAGGTAGCAGGGCGTCTTGCTGGGCTTTATTCCAGCGATGTACTTCGTCTACAAACAAGGTGGTACGCTGCCCGTATAAATTGCGTCGCTCCTGGGCGGTGGCAATAGCTTCCCGAATCTGCTTTACCCCGGACAAGACGGCATTGATGGTGATGAAATGACTGCGGGTGCTGTTGGCAATGACCATGGCCAGGGTGGTTTTGCCTGTGCCCGGCGGCCCATAAAAAATGAGCGAGGACAATTGATCAGCTTGAATAGCCCGACGTAGCAGCCGACCCTGCCCCATGATATGCTCCTGCCCCACAAACTCTGCCAGGGTACGCGGCCGCATCCGGTTGGCAAGCGGTGATTCTTGTTCTATTTGGGCGGCACGGCCGTGTGTGAATAAATCCATGGGCGGTTTACGATTGGGGGTTGAATAGCTGGTTGAGCCAACTCACAAAATCTTGAGCGATAGCAGTCTCAGCAGACAAAGTGCCTTGCTTGAAATTTTTACGCATGTCAATATCGGGTTCTCTTTGCCAGGCTAACCACGTATAAACAAAGGCTTTACTTCGTTTCTCTTTATATCTATGTAGTTGTTCGTTTTCAATTTCGTCGAGGATTTTGTCAGCGAATGGAATCAAGGGATTATCAGAAGGAATGCATAATCGAACAAAATCTTCTAATTCACCTATTACTTGATTATCAGGCATTAACCAGACACCGATACGAGGTAAGTTTTCATTAGGTGCTTCAATGATGACACCACCAATCTGAGGGTTGGATGGTACTTGATAGCCTAAATTCGTCCTCTCGATACGATCTTTTGCACTTTGCCAACTTGAAATTACATCGGTATCAACATCCCGAACGATACCAATAAACCGACGATCATCAGCAACGTGGGCTAGATTATCTATGTGGAACTCTTTGAAGAGACGGAAGTTTTGAATATGGACGGATTCAAGCATTTTCTTCTCCAACCGAGGTTTGCATTTATTTGCCAGACTGTTGCCATTATAACATCTTTGGGGGATTGGTTAATGTTTTTATGCACAAAGTCCCCGGCGCTTGGGGAGTGCCGGGGACTTAAACAAATTGGAGGTAGGAACAGCTATTTAGTACGCTCCCAACTCACTTGCCGTAGATTGGGGTTGTACGAGCAACGGCCGTTCTCGTTCCACCTGCAAAATTAAATCACCCAACTGATCTGCCCCAACGATAGATTGCATGAGCGGACTAAACAGCGCCAGCGCCAATTGAGAGTTGTTTCCATGGGTCAAGTGAGTTTGCTGTACAAAGAAGATCATCTCACCTCCTACTTGCAGATTGTGGTTAGCCCGTTCGGCCGGTTTCATAGCTCCAGTAGAGGGGATATTTCCGTCTAGCGGACTGCGGCCGGGTAATGTCAAGATGCCGCCGCTGCCCAGGTTAGCTTCATCTACCAACGGCTGCAAAACAGTCACCGCAATCTGGTGGGTAGGCACATTCTGCTCACCGTCCTGCTGCCAGATGGTAGCGCTCACCCAATCTACCTGTCCCAGAAAAATAGCGTCTGCTTGCGTTATCAGGGTTTCGTCCACAACGGCCGTAACATCGTGGCTCATTTCCGCTTCTAATATGATTTGGCCGGATTGGGTTGCCCGACCGTCTGCCACATCATTCAACAAATTACAAGCCGTCATCATTACGGCCGCCAGAATTAAATTTGAGAAAAACCACCCTTTATTCATGTCACACATTCCTTTGCCCAATGGGCATATTTTCCGGTACAGGAACAGTATTCCAGAAAAGTGGGTGTTATGCCTGACGGCCGTTAAACGAAACAAGACGCTATTTATACGATTGTTCAACTATGGGGAGATCAATAATCGAGGATACGAGCAGCCAATGAACGTTTATCTTCTTTTTGGGCCAGTCCCCGCTTTTCCCGCCAATGTTGGCGGGCTACTTCTACATCCCGGCTCAACTGCATCCAATTATCTACTACTAACAGCATTCCTGATAGCCGGGGACTAAACAAATAGGGAGAGAACCACAGCCGTCGCTCTTTCCGCAGCGCTTTGGGCAAACTATTGAGTTCAATAAAGCCGCAAACATATTCATACAGCGGCTTCACTAAAAAACGATCCTGCCCTTTTAACTGTTTCAAATTGTAATGTTGGGCCATATGGCTGGAGGTGATGGAAGAGACACGGCCGTAACTAATCTTCACCGACTTAAACGGAACTTGCAGCAGTAAATAGTTTGGCGTCACAATAAAAGCTGCCCGTCGCATCAAAAACGCATAATATACCCACACCAACATCAGCAGGAGAATAGCCAACCATAATACAAACCACAAGCTGCCCAAAACCGGTGTTATCAGCAGATCAAACAAAGCCAGGGCCAGCAAAACAAGCCACAACAACAGCAGCTTATTCCGCATTCGTTTGCTGGCAAATTCATACAATAACAGCTTGTGCGTCTTCATTAAATATTACTTGGAGACCTACGAGATTTTGACACGTTAACTGCTTGATTTACGTCTGGTAAAAACCTCGCAGGTCTTAACGATTTCCATTAAATTTGAAAAATTCCGCGATACGGCACCACTTTATAACTAAACTCCGTCACATACCGTTCCAACCGATCATTCAAATCTAACCACACTTCACCTAGCAGCAAATCATCCAACGTTTCCCGATCCCGGCACACAAACCCAATGAGCCGGTTAGGCGCGTCGCCATATGCCGTATGCCACGCTTCACTAATCTGAAAACCCATATTCTGCATCTCAGGAATATATTGCTGCAAAACAAACTGACGATAATCTTGAATGGTTTTAGGCTGAACTTCATAACTTAATAATAATTTCAGACCTGGAAATTCTTCGTCCATATGCTTTTGCGCCTCCTGCGCTATGCTGTGTCTGCGGCCAATGGCAGCGTAAAAGTAAATGTACTGCCCTGGCCTAATTCGCTTTCAAAAGTAATCTGCCCCCTCTGCGCTTCTACCATTTTCCGCACAATAGAGAGACCTAATCCCCAGCCTGGTTGTTCGCGCACTGCATGATCCTCGGCTCGGAAAAACTGGGTAAACAACTTTTCCTGATTCTCTTCCGAAATGCCAATGCCCGTATCCTGCACCGCTATCCTGACCAGATTTGTATCACACATGACTCGTACAAATATGTGGCCGCCATCCAGTGTATATTTGTTGGCATTGCTCACCAGATTAGTCATCACCTGAGCAATCCGGTTGGGATCAGCGTATACATCGGGCACATCATCAGCAATATCAATGTCTAATATTTGCTCACGGGCGTCTATCCGCTCACGCAGACTGCCGGTCACATCGGCCACCGTTTCCCGAATATCGAAAGGTTGTAGATCGAAGGTCATACGGCCGCTTTCAATCCGGTTAATATCAGACAAATCAGTGATGAGTGTACTCATCCGCCGCAAATTTCGGCGGATCACTTCCAGAAATTGCATTTGCTGTTCATTCAATGGCCCGGCAACCCCACTCACAATCAGGTCGGCATACCCTTTAATAGAGGTCATGGGTACACGTAGTTCATGCGCCACCAGACTGACAAACTCACTCTTGGCATCATTGGCGGCATGAATTTGCTCATAGAGTTTGGCGTTGTTAATGGCCACGGCCGCGCGATCCGCCAATCGTTCCACAAAAGCAATATCCTCCTGGTTAATGTCATTCATCTGCTGCGTTTCCAGCGTAATCAGCCCCGATATATTGCCCGCTTGCTCAATGGGAACAGCCAACTGCACATTGGCCGGTGTACCATCAATAGATTCTTCCTCACTGACAAGGGGGGTTAAAATGGAGCGGTTTTGGGCCAATACCTGGCGCACGATAGGATGGTCTAAAGACACATTTCGCACTTCATCCACCTCTTCCGCGCCCCGAAACACCATCAAGCGTAAAAAGGGTGGCTCTTCTTCAGGATACTCAAACAGGCCAATCGAACCGCCATCTGCATTGGTCAGGGCAATGGCCCAATTGAGAGCCAAACTCAATACGCGGCTCAATTCCAATGATTTGTTAAGCTGCTGGTCAATCCGTTGAAACAGAGACAGCTCTTCCACGCGCCGGGCCAGGGCATCATCCGTTTGGGTAAAGAGGCGGGCATTTTGGATGGCTACGGCCGCCTGATTAGCAAACGTCACCATCAAATCCAGATCGGCTTCTTCAAACACCCCCGCAAAAAGACGGTTATCTACATACACCGCCCCCATTGTAAAGCCACGAGCCTGCAAAGGGGCGCACATGATGGAACGAAGCTGATACCCGACCACACTTTGCTGCCCAGAAAAACGCTCATCTTCCTGAGCATTATTGGTAAGCACACCCTGACCGGAAGCAATTGCCCGTTCCACAACGGTGCGGCTGATATTCATGGCCTCCCCTTCAATCGTTTTCTGATCTACATTGCGGGCGGCGCGGGGAGTAAGCTGGCCGTTCTCCTCGTTGTACAACATGAGGAAGCCGCGTTCGGCCCCGGTAAGTTGGATGATGGCGTCCATCACCTGGTTTAGCACTTCGTCCAGGTCCAGACTCTTACCCAATTGAGAACTGACTTCATATAGGGCGGAAAGGCGGGCTTGTTGTTGGGCTTGTTTAGATTGGTCGCTCATTTTAATAGTCCAGGTTTCCCTTATTGTGCAGGATTTCGGGTGCTTTGTCAGCCGTTACTTTTAGGTCAATTACACAGCCTTCATTCTACTCAACGTCATACCCATCTAGTGCATAAATTGCGTGAAAGTTAAACCTACTAACTACAATAGGATACCGCGTCACGCATGCCGGAAATCTTGCGCCACTCAACATTCGAAAATTGATCGCGGATACTATCTGGAACGTGTTTGGTAGCTTCCCCAATTATCTCGATATTACGTAATGTGCCATCATAAACCAGATCGTTTGTAACAAAATCTTTGCGAGATATATTCAACGTATAGTTGATGATTTTTTGACAACTTGTTTGTATATCCTGAAGAAACAAACGGTAATCACGCGATGACATAGACAGCATCCTGTTCAATATTTAATTTGATGCGTTCTCTTAACGCATCAGTTGTTACTAAATCTATTTGACAGCCAAATAAATCTTCAAATTCATATATTGGTCAAAAGATGATGGTTTCTGGAAATGGACAAGAAAATCAATATCGCTGATTTGTGTAGCTTCTCCACGGGCAACAGAACCGAACAATATCAATTTTTCAACGCCTAACCCACTCGAAAATTGTTGATTCGCCTGAATTTGTGTCCGAATAATATTCTTGTTCATGCGCTTCATTTTAGCACAAATACCTTAAGAAGATTTGCCGATTTCTATGAGGTGGGGAAAATGAGGCTATGGAAACATTGTCTCAACGTCAATTCATGGCGACGATGCCGGATGTAGTTGTCCCCAATCTGCCAGACCAATTACAGAAAATTCAGGTACGACGGCCGTGGCGCTGGCTAATCCAATTCCATTTTGGCGAACCCCGTCTGCATTATGAATTGTCACGAGTTAGCTGGCGTAAAGGGTGGGAATTGGGCTTCCACTGCGAAGCAAAAGATAAAAACCTGAATCGCTATCTGCTGATCGGTTTTCGCCGCTGCCTGTTTGAAATTAAAGAGACGCTGGGCAATTCTATTGAAGCGGAAATGTGGGACAAAGGTTGGACAAAGATTTATGAAGTCGTTCCCGAAGCCCCTTTAACTCCCACATACCAGGCAGAAATCGGGCAGCGTCTAGCTGAAATTATTATCTGTCTGCACCCCATTTTTGTAGAATTACGCAACGATGTAAAGCAGGTTTACCGCTGACTAAGATTTGGCTCACCATTGTCTCCTTTGACAATAGAGATTAGGAGATTCAATCTCCTAATCTCTCAATTTTCATGCACAGTGGAGCATACCACGAACAATGTTTGAAAACCTAGAAGCGCTAGAAAAATGGTTGCAAGAGAAGGGTATAGACACGGCCGTATGGGGTCAGGCAAACAGTAAAACGGCCGCAGACCTATGGCAAGAAATCGCCGCTGGCGAAACAATCCTAAATGGCGACCCTATGCGCCGTCGGGTCAATGTTGTAGAAGTGATCGTGTACCAGGGGGCGCAAATGTTAATTGAAGCCGCCCAAGAACTGGCCGACGGCCGTACCCGCCAACGTCGCCTGCCCCCTAGCGAAAAAATCAAACCAGGTGAAGACATTCTACAAGCCGCCCGCCGCTGCCTCTGGGAAGAGGTCAATATTTCTGAACAAAATATCCTGTCCATAAGTCAATCTGAGGGAAAGCGCTGCCATGAACGGCCGTCCCCCTCCTACCCCGGCCTCATAACACATTACACCGTCTATCGTGTAGAAACGGCCGTCACCAATCTACCCACCCACAACTTCTGGCACACCAATGTTGCCCACACCGCCAACGATCCTGTAAAGCGACATCTTTGGGTGTGGGTGTCCGCAAACTATTATCCGTAAACCGAATACGGGACACGGATTACGGATTACGGAATACGGATTACCGATCACGGATAACAGACAACGAAACCCCCGTCCTTAGCAGTCCCCAAATTGCCAGCAAGATTATCCAAAACATTTCTACAATATGCAGGAGGATGGCGTAGGCTAACAAAATGACTTCATCAAAGCCAACGGCCGCTAACGGAACTGTCACCGAGCCATGAAATAAACCCGGCTGGGTAGCTGATGAGGGGGGTGACAGCGCCAGAGCGCCCAGCGAAATTGCCAGACGGTCTTGAGGGGCAATTCGGTCTCCCAACGCCAACAGCGTCAAATAAAAAAACAACCAGAAGCAAACCCAACTTAGCAGCGACCAACCAATGGCCTGTGCCGTGTGTCGAAAGGAAGTAATATATTGCAAATTATTCAACAAATCGCTTAACCAATTGTTGGCTCTTTCTGGGATGATGCGGGGTAGTTTAGACAACACGGCCGTGCCCCACCGCAGCGTTATCTCCCGATTCTTCACTAGCCAAAACATGGTTGTAAACATCAACGCCAAAAACAACACTCCCACCACCACTGTGTCCGGCGTCATCTCAATGCCGCTGCCTACAGCCACGGCCGTACTCAACGCCAACAGCCGCATCATCTGCTCAAACAAGCGCTCCACCATAAAACTAGATACCGACTCCGTATAAGAAATATTCCCCTCTTGCCCCATGATCACAATACGAATCGGTTCCCCCGCTCGCCCCGGAATAATCATGTTTCCGGCGTGGCCAATGTTACTGGCATGAAAAGTGTGCCTGAAGCCTGGTTTGCCTTGCAGCAAAAAACGCCAGCGGGCTGCAAAACAGGCCAGGCCCAACAACAAAAACAGTGAGCTGGCCCCCAAATATATGAATTTAGCCTGGCGCAGTTCGTGGATAACGGCCGATATATCCACAAACAACAATGCCAACGCTACCATCCCAATGACAACACCCCCCAGCAAAATCATTTGCCAGAGGGTGCGTCTATTCTTCTTCGGCTGCATTGTTTGGGGACTTGAGATTAGAGATTTAGAGATTGGAGATTAAGATGTAGCGCCCAATCTCTAAATCTCCCAATCTCCAATTTACGGATTCATCCGGTTCAACGTGCGTGGGTACGGGCTGGTCTGGCGGATATGATCTGTACCACAAATCCAGGCTACTGTTCGTTCCAGACCCAGGCCAAAACCGCTATGAGGCACACTGCCAAACCTCCGCAAATCAATATACCAACTGTAATGCTCTTGGGGTAGTTCATGCCGATCAATCGCCGCCAGCAACATTTCCGGGTTGCTCATCCGCTCACTGCCGCCGATAATTTCCCCATACCCTTCGGGAGCCAGCAGGTCTACACTTTTGCACACTTCCGGCCGGTCGGGCCACGGCTCCATATAAAACGCTTTTATCTGCGTCGGGTAGCCATACACAAATACAGGTTTGTCAAACTGCTTTGTCAACTCCGTCTCATGTGGCGAGCCAAAATCATCTCCCCACTCAATCGCCAGCATTTCCTTTAATTCCGGGTCGTCTGCTGCTTCGCGGAGAGCGTGGATACGTTCAACTGCCTCATCGTAATGAATGCGTGGGAACGGCGCTTTGATATTTTCCAGAGCGGTTAAATCTCGCTCTAATAGTTCCAGTTCCGGCCGTCGTTTTGCCAACACCGTTTGCACAATGTACTCGACAAAGCGTTCCTCAAAGTCCATCAAATCATCCAGGTCAAAGAAAGCCATCTCTGGCTCCACCATCCAGAACTCGGTCAGATGGCGGCGTGTTTTGGACTTTTCGGCGCGAAAGGTGGGGCCAAAGCAGTACACCCGGCCAAAAGCGCCAATGTTGGCTTCATTGTAAAGCTGACCTGTTTGGGCCAGGTATGCTTGTTCCTCAAAATACTCTATCTCAAACAAGGTGCTGGTTCCTTCGGCGGCCGAAGGGGTCACAATGGGCGTGTCAATATTCAGAAAGCCTTCGTTATCGAGAAAATCAATAATGGCCCGTTTGATGGTCGTTCGCACCCGCATGATGGCCCACTGTTGGCTGGAACGCAGCCACAAATGACGGTTGTCCATCAAAAATTCCACCCCATGCTCTTTGGGCGTAATGGGATAATCCACTGTATCCTGGATCACCTCCACCTGCTCTACACCGATCTCGTATCCTTTGGGTAAGCCGGGGGCACGGCCGTTTTCCCGCACCGTACCCGTAATAATGAGCGAACTTTCCTGCCCCAGTCGTTTGAGCAGTTCAAAAAGGTCGTCGCCAATCTCAGGGCGGAAGGCCACGCCCTGGGTCATGCCAGAGCCGTCGCGCAGGCGCAGGAACATGAGCTTGCCTTTGCGAGTGCTGTTATACAGCCAGCCTTGAATGGTAACTTGTTGGCCGACGTAAGCGGCGATGTTTTCAATACGAATGGTTGGGACCATGTGGTACTCCTTTTGGATTGTGGTTGGTGGCTGGCAGTTAGTGGCTTGTACCAGCAACCAGCAACCAGCCACTATAAATTTTGAAGATTTTACCACAGGGAATGGGGTTGTGATAGTACCTTTTTGCCGCTGAATTTTACGGCTGTACCCTTTATACTAATCACACTTACAGACGTACCCACATTCATTTAGCTGTATTGATTCGTAGCAAGGAGTTGTACCGTGAAGCCACTGATTTTAGTCGTAGACGATGAAGCCTACATTCGAGAAATGTTGACCATGCTGCTGGAACTTCAGGGATTTGCTGTGGTTGAGGCCGTAGACGGCCGTGACGCCCTGGAAAAAATTCCTGACATTGAACCGGATGTCATCATTCTGGATGTGATGATGCCCCGTATGGATGGCATTACCCTTTGCCAAATATTACGACGCGACCCGGAAACGGCCCACTTACCCATCATTATGCTCAGTGGTAAAACCCACCTGAATGCCAAACAAGATGGTCTAGCTGCCGGCGCCGATTATTACCTGTTCAAGCCCATGAAAACGGCCGAACTCCTGGCAAATATCCACACTGTATTAGCGCTTACGGCCGTGCCTGTCTCTGCTTCCGCAGCGTATATATGACCATCATCGCTGCCAAAATAAAGCGCCCCATCCGCCAATGTGGGGGAGGAATGTACCTGGCCGCCGGTTTCAATCTCCCAGACCAGTTCACCGATTTCAGCTGCGGCCGTTACCTCATACACCCCTGTCCGTTGAGCGCTGCCCCGAAACAAAGATGATCCCGCATTTGCATCAAAGGGAAGCTCGGAACGTTTTGATTACTTCATGCGCCAAACTGGCCTGACACCGGGCCGGTTGGCGAAACGATCCGGACTGCCCAAAAATACATTGGTGAATTGGCGCAGCGGCCGTGTTCGTCACCCCCGTTATTAGCAAGATATTTTGCAAGCGGCGGCTGCCATGCGCCTGACGGCCGGGCAAACGGACGATTTGCTCACTGCGGGCGGCCATCTGCCACTCAACGCCCTGCGCCAACAATCAGACAGCGATCTCCTGGCTGCCTTTCCCCAAGTGGCCGAGACGACACCCCCTTTTCAAGCCATCTCCCGCATTCTGTACTTTGTGGGGCGGGCACCTGAATTGGTCCAACTGACCGCTTGGCTGGTGAGACCATTCCCCGCCCCGATGGTTTTGCAAGGGATGGCCGGGGTAGGTAAAACGGCCGTCGCTGCCGAACGTTATTACCGGGAAGGGTTGGCCGCCGCCCAACAAAACGGCCGTGAAGCCAATATGGTTATGTTACTGAAAAGTGTAGGCACGCTGCGATTTTTGCAGGGAGATATGGTTGGGGCTAAGAGGTTTTGAGGTTTTTTAGCGACGGCCGTGCCCAGACTCAACAACTCACCTTTCGGCGCGGTCTGGCTGTTTTGTTGAATAATCAGGCGACGCTCACGGCTTATGAGGGGTTGTTTACGGCCGCTAAAGAAACCTTACAAGCCGCTCGCCTATTGACTCAAGAATTGGAAGACTCCAAAATCAGCCACATGATCAGAGCCAACCAACAAAAACTACACCGCCTGCAAACAAACCAAACTCAAGAGTGATTGACATTGTTCACCTAAGCCGGCGCCAACTTTTTTACCCGGAAGGCCAGCACAATCAAGACAATACCGCCCACAATTCCCCAAATGGCTATCACGAGGACAAGAGATACAGCCCCCAGCAGCGGATTCGCCAACAGCAAGATTCCAAACAAAATATAGAGTAATCCCAGGAAAAATCCGGCCCAGGAGCGTTCACGATGGTCCCCTTTGCTGCGTCCGGCAATAATGGTCACGATGCCATTGATGAGGGCGGCGATGCCCATAATAATGACTGCCAGCGTTGGCACAATAACGGCCGACCAAATCATATGGTCCAAAACGACGATACCGGCAATGATGGAAATGACGCCGCTAATAACCACCAACCATTTATGCTCGGTTACGTGCCCGGCCAGGGCGGCTACAATATTAAAAATACCGGTGATAATCCAATAGATCCCCATGATACCGATCAATACAACTAAAGTACGGGCTGTACTGGCCAGCAATAAAAATCCGATAATCAAAGTGGCTATACCTTGCAGTAAAAAGATCCACCATGTTTGGCCCGCAGCCTCTTGTATTTGTTGTTCACTTACTGTTTGTGTCATTTTGTTCCTCCTGCAATCACTCATTCAAATCGTACACTTGTAATGATGACCCCTGCCGCTGTCACAAACTAATCGCCGTTCCATAAATTTCATCAAAGATAAAATAAATGGGGGAGGCGGCCGATTCATACGGCCGAAAGTCCATTACCAGTTTATCACTCATTTGCAGAGCTGCATAAAACGTGTAGTTTAAGGGTAAATTTGTTGCAGGCCATCGGCCGTAGCTCGTAGCCAATAGACCGGTTCATCAGATATATCGGCCGTTAATTCAGCAAAAGAAAAATTGGCGCTGATTACGGCCGTACAGTGCACATCCGGTTCCAAAACCAGCACACAAGCCGCTTCCAGGTCTGTAAATTTCTCTTCCGGCACTTCAATAAAAAGGTGTGATCCTGACACAAGTGTTTGGTACTCTTCGGCCAGTTGCAAGACGATAGGGCGGCGGAAACGGCCGTTGGCCACATGACGTTGTACCCACACTTGTGTAGACAGGAAATTGGATAGCAACAGCAGCAGTACGGTCGTCGGCACAACCAATCGCCAACCTACAAACTGCTTTCGCCGCAAATAATCGTGTACGCCAAGTAGAAAAAGCGCCAACAACAAAGCAAAACCCACCGACGGTAAATAAAAATAACGGGGAGCCGAAGCATACTCATTCTGCCAAAGGGTATAGGGTAAATAAGGCAAATACACCAGGGCTACCCCAAACCGCACCAGGACTGATCCTTTCCATAACAGAATGAGTGAACCGACAACGGCCGCAGCCCCCGCAACCAATGACCCCTGCCAGATCAACTCCACCCCATTTTCCCCTACAAAACCAGTCAGAAAATTCCCGATTGGAGCTACATGCACATTCGGTACCAGATGGAACACCACATAAACTAGATTCGTGACCATATGCAAACCAGGCTTATACAGCGATTCCGAATAAACCGCCTTTGATGTGCCCGCCGCCATATAAGACAAATTCAAAGCTATCTGCCCCACCCAAATCAACCCAATCGGCAAATACAGCTTAATCTCCGGCCAGCGAAAATCCCGAACACGTTTTTCGCCTTTACCCAGCGTCAGATGGTATGCCATAAACAGTAATGGCAGTGTCATCGCAAAAGGAAATCCTAATGCCAACGCCAGATAAATAGCTACAGTTAACAGATACCAACCCAGTTTTCTACGCTGCAAATACAGACCAAATGCCCCCAGCCCTAGCAGGTATACCAGTGTCCACCAGGAATATCCCGAAGCAGATGTGGAGGTAATTACCTCGTAATGAGAAAATAAGGTAGCAAACAATAATGCCGACAAAAATGCAAGACGACGTCGCTGTGCCCAAAAGTTCACCAGCCAGTAAACAGTAATTGTTACCGCCGCGTGTTGTAGCAAACTCAACCAAAAATAAGCAGACGCATTCAAGTAAAAAAACCGCGCCTTAAGCCAGATAAGCCCCCAGTTCAGAAAACGCACATTGGCGTTTAGCCCTGATAAAGCAGCCAAAATAGAGTCGCGGTGGCGCATCAGGCCAGCCCAGGTAAAATCATCCTTCCCAGCAAAAAAAGCATCCCACAGCCCATAATAAAACAGCAAAATGAAGACGCATAAAATGACAATCTGTATCCCGGCGCTGTTTTTTACAGCGGCTATGGACAGACGTTTTGTTGAGATATTATCTACGTTCACGTATCCATACCCGGTTGTTCAACCGAAGCCCAAGGTTTACTTCGATTTTGACGGTAAGCGATAAGAGAGTTTTTCAGAAAGAGCAGACCACCTAACAAACCCACCAGAACACGGGCAGAAAACACAAGTAAAGATAACAACACAGCCAGGGCAGGCAAAACCCCAGCCTGACCAAAGAAAAATATGTATGCGCCTTCACGGAACCCAATACCATTTAAGGATAAAGGCATCATTGTTACCAACCAAATCAAAGGAACAAAGATAAAGTAAGTGAAAACTGCAATATGAATATCGAGCGCCTGAGCCATCATGACTACAGACAAGATTTCCATAGATTGCACAACAAGCGAAATGATCAGGCAGCTCACAATGAGTTTTGGCTGCCGATTGAGGTAATATAGCAAATTGTATAGTTGCTTTACTGTTTCTTCGCTGCGATTTAACAACGGTAATTGGAATATCCATTGAAAGTGAGCCATTAAACGACGATTGAGCAACAGCCACCAGGCAAAGATCAGCCCAAACAGCAAACTGAATGCGGCCCATTTGACAGCCGTCCCCGGGATAAATTGCGCTCCGACAACCAAACCAACGACAGACAAAAGCGCCAGCGTAAATAAACCAATAATGCGATCCAGTAACACAGCCGAGATAGAGATTGAGGTCGAGGTTGCCTGGTGGCTGGATTGATGAGAAAGTTCATACATACGGGCTACATCCCCACCTACGGCCGTTGGCAGAAAAAGTGAGAAAAATTGCCCTACCATATTGATCTCAACCAATGAAAACAATCCCATCCGCACCCCAGCGGCCGCTAAAATCACTCGCAGCCGCAGCGCCAGAATCATTATCGCCACAACATAAAGCAGTATTCCTCCCAGGTAATAGACAATATCAATCTCAGCCAATATTGGCCCAAAGGAACGAATATCAATCAGATAAAAAACAACCCCCAAAGCCAATACACTTACGATCAGCCGTACCACCAAACTCCGATTCGGCCGTTTCATTCCCCACTCTCCCGTAGTTCAGCTAATGTCGCCTCCAGATCAGCAAACAACGCTGGCGCTACCCTGACTCGATTATGCACCTGAAACGGCCGCACATTTCTTTCGATATCTGCCGCATCAACCGCCAGATCAAGAACCTCGGCCGCGACTCGCTGGGCCAATAATTGCGGGTCTGCACAAAGTTCTTCATAGGACACAATCCAAAATCGGTCTGGACCAATCAGGGCCTGCTGCTCCCGAATTTTCTGTTCATGAAACAATACCTGGCGGCAAACATTTTCCACATAGCTAATGGCGTCCTGGTCTTCCGCTTCAGACACACCATATGGAATTTGCATATCTCCATGTATGTCCATTCGCGCCAACAGCAGCGATTGTGCCAGATACAGCGGGTCGCGTGTCAGGCAAATGAAATGTGCATTTTCAAGATGTTCCCCAACAATCGAGGCACACACATTCAAATTGTTATTTTTAGCTACAATGGATTGTCCAAATGCGACCTCATAAGCTCCAAAGAAGCGTACCATTGCCGCGGCCGCTTCTTTATCAAGCTCCGTAGGTATCTGGCGGCGGTCATCACCCAACCACCGATCCCATAAATACAAGGCATCATTTGGCCCCGCAAAACCCGTACTTCTCCCGTAATAACTCTGGTATTCAACCTGTTTCGGACGACGAAAAAACCGCCCCCAAATACGGTTAGCCGTTATCGGCGATCTGGGAAAGAGAGACGTGAGATTATTAAAATAAGTAACCGGCAAATTGTTGATCAATATTTGTTCGGCTAGGGTTGTGCCGCTGCGCGGAGCGCCAACCACTACAATCAGCGGCATTTTCGGTGGGCCAGCAGCCTGGTAACGTTTCTCCTCAAAACGCTTCAAAAGTATATCCAAGGGGGTACATAAAACGCCCAGGAGGGCCAAGAATACAGCGAAGTAAGCGGCCGTGTCATGTGTCCGTAGTATCCTCATAAATAATCCAACTGGATCATTAAAATGAGCCGGAATAAACCTGTGTAGTTTCTCACGCATAATTATTTTGAATGTGTCAATTGTTCAGCGCCAAAATTCGGTTCAACCACGCGCTGGTTTGCTAATTTTAGGAGTTCATGAGCATGGCGCTGCATTGTTACAACTCTAAATTTTTGGGTCAGCAGACGCAATATTTCACTCATCACTGCTAACTTTTTGTCTCTCAGAATATCCATTCCGGGGAAGAAGGCTAATTCATCTACATCATCACTGCCTAGAAAATCGAGTGGGTGTAAGAGCAAGGATACCTGGACGCCGGTAAGATGGCACAAATTCAAAGCGGCCTTGAAATAGATCAACGCTAACTTGCTGGAATATTTACTGAGATAGAGAATGTAGCTGGCGTGAATGGGAATTTTGAAGATGGGCATGGTTGTGACTGGAATTTCTAGCAAACGTTGCTCCCCATTCTGTGGCGAGATGGCCCATTGGTATGGTTTCAACGGCCGTAACGCATCCTTCATCGTGCCAAACAACAACGCCCGCTCCTCCTTCTCTTCCTGGTTCAATGTGGCTGTCATGAAATAGTAAGCGCGGGCCAAGGGGCCAATAAAAGTTGGAAATGTACTGGCATCGTACAAATAACCTCGCTGCGCCAAAACGCTCAATACTGCTTCTGAGCAGCTAAAGCCGGGGCCACGAAAACCGATAGGGCGCTGTCCCGTCACCTCTGTAATCGCCTCCTCCGCCTGCGCCAGATCATCCATAATCTGCTGTTCGCTATACAAATGTAGCCATTGCTCATGTAAAAAAGAGTGGTTGCCAATTTCGTGCCCGGCGGCCGGTAACGAAGCCAGCGCCGCCTTGTTTTTAGCCAACGCCGCATCTTGCCCCACAATAAAAAAGGTAATTGTCAAATCCCGTTCCGCCAAAAAATCCAACACACGAGGCACGACAACATCCAGGTAAGAGGGGTATGATTCCCAGCCCGTGTCTCCATGCGTTTTCATGTACGACCATTGGTTATCCAAATCAAGAGAAAGGCTGGCTATAGGTTTGTTTTTCATTCACTACACCTGAACATTTGTTGGTGGGCACGGCCGCAGAAATTTGGTCAGCTACCTGCCGCGCATGACGGCTGACCGATTCTCCATTTGTCAGCGCCGGGTAAATCTGGGCCGTCGTGGCCAGATAAAGGTTGTGGATGGGCGTTTGCGTGGCTGGAATTTTGTCCATCTCGTTCAGTCCATGCAAAGGTTCCACATAGCGCGTACGATTCACCTGAAAATAGCGGATTGTCTGCGGATCAAAGTTGGGCAGCATTCGTTGCAAATTTTCCAGCCAGATTGTTTCAATTTCTGCGTCTGACTTTTGCTGCCAGGGGCTGCCCGGCGCAGTGTACTTGGGCAGGTAGACCAGATGATAGCCACCCACATATTGGGGATCAATATAGGTTGTCGTTTCGATGACGCCAGTGAAAGGGATAGTGTCGTCGGTGATGTTAAGTGTCCAATAATCGGTCAACGGCCGTGTCAAGACCAACAGCGGACAGACAATACCCAAATATTCTTGCTCTGCCAAAGCGGCCCGGTACACGTCATCTGCGCCCGGAATGAGATGGCTGAACAAGGGAGATTGCACTGTACCCACCACCACATCAAACGGCCGCATTTCACCCTTGACCTGAATACCACAGGCACGGCCGTCACGCACCACAATCTCATCTACGGCCGTGTGCAAATAAATCTGCCCCCCGGCCGCTTCAATTTTACGGGCCATTGCTTTTAGCAGGGTACTATAACCGCCAATCAGATGTCCCGCTTCTTCCTTCTGGTTGGCTCCGTCGCGGGTAGATTTCATACGTACTAACCGTGACCAAACCCAGGTAGCGGGTACATCGTCAAAGCCGCCGTCAAACTTAGCTCGCAGCATCGGCCGCCAGATGTTTTTATACACATTTAGGCCGCCATATCGAACCAGCCACTCCTGCACACTAACGCTTTCCAACTTATGCCAATCACGTACCAACTGTGCTGCCAGCACCGTTACCCCCAGGCGAAAACGGTCTACCCAGCCCAACGGTGGAAAGCGCAAAAACTCGATGATATTGTTCATCGAGTAAATATCGTTTTGGTAATAAAAACCCATTTTAGTTTCGTTAAAACGCAGTTGGTCAGCAATGTCCAATTCGGTACACAGTTCCCCTAAATGACTGTCGCTGGAAAGGATAGCATGGTAAAAGCGATCTACGGCCGTACCATCCTCCAACAGCAGCGGCCCCGCTAATCCACCCAATTCAGGCGATGCTTCAAAAATCGTTACGGTAGCGCCGGCTTTGGTTAAAAAATACCCCAGACTGATGCCCATAATGCCGCCGCCTACAATGCCTACATTCAATCTGTTGCTCCTCTGTAAATAGTGGTTGGTAGAGTGTGATTTGTTAATATCTGGGCAATACGTTCTCCGGCACGGCCGTCGCCAAAAATAGGCAAATGTTCGGCTGGCGGTAAAAAATTATACCAGGCAGCTAATACTGCTTCTGGGTTAACCCCCACTAATTTATTCCAACCGGCCTGTACCGTTTCCACCCACTCCGTCTCCTCACGCAGTGTCAGGCAGGGGACACCCAGAAAATATGCTTCCCGCTGTACGCCACCCGAATCGGTCGCAATCAGGCGGGCGTTTTCTTCCAATACCATCATGTCAAAATACCCCGCTGGCTTGATAATGCGAACGTGCGGCCGCAAAGGTATATTCAGTTGGGTAATGGCCTGGCGCGTGCGGGGATGCGCGGGAAAGATGATCGTCTCGTCAACCTGATTTAATGCGGCCAGCAGTTGGCGCAGCCGGGTCGGATCGTCAATGTTGGCTGCCCGGTGAGCTGTTACCAGAGCATATTGTCTTGGCGTCACTTCTAGTTGTTGTAATATGTTTGATTTGCGGCGGGCGATAGGGCGATTTTGTTGCATAGCGTCCAACATCACATCTCCCGCCCAATGAACGCTGTCGGCAATCCCTTCGGCGGCTAATCGCTGTACGGCCGTGTGGCTGGCACAAAAATGGATGCTGCTCAAGCTGTCTACTACAACCCGGTTAATCTCTTCCGGCATCCGGCGGTTGTAGCTGCGTTCGCCCGCTTCAATGTGGGCTACCGGCAGATGCAGTTTGACGGCCGCTAACCCAGCCGCCAGCGTAGAATTGGTATCTCCCCGCACAATGACCAGATCAGGTTTTTCGGCCAGGTAGACATCTTCTAGACGGGTGAGCATGGCGGCCGTTTGCCGGGCATGACTATCTGATCCTACTTCCAAATTGTAATCTGGCGCCGGAATGCCCAAATCGTCAAAGAACGCCTGCGACATTTGGTAATCGTAATGTTGGCCGGTATGCACCCAGATTTCTTCATGCCCAACGGCCCGCAGAGCCAGACTAACCGGCAGGGCTTGAATGAACTCGGGGCGTGCCCCTACAATGGAAACAATTTTCATAGGCTAACTTCGGGAGCAACGCGATTTTCCAAATCGTGGGCGAATTGCAAATTCGCCCCACATAAAAGATCGCCTTTCAGGCTCCTTGAGGCAAAACTTGCACAGTGACTTCTTCATCAAATTGGAAGTTGAACGGTTCTTGGGCGGCAATCGGTTGACCGGTAGGAAAAGCGGACAACTCCTCTGCGACAATGGTAATAATCTGGTTCCAACGGTAGTTCCAAGAAAGAAATGTTTGTTGGCTTAGAAATGGCCGTTTCTGTCCATCTTCTAACCGATACACAGTGAGGGAAGTATCTGATTTTAACAATGTTCCTTGTGGATAGCGGTCAGTCTGGGTCATAGCCGGACCACTCTTAAGCTGGTTCAACGTGGCGCTGTCAATGGGGAGTACGTTTTCCCAATTAAAACCAAGCTGCTCAAAAACGACCGCAGAGACAAACGGCCGTATCTTGCCCTTTTCCACCACATATACATTGCCGCTTAAACTCTGCAAACAGGCGCCGTCACGAAAACCCATCGGTACACCAGTTGGGATTGTCTGCACAACGGCATCTTTATAACGCACAACTTGTTCCCAATGGTAGCCATGGGAAAGGAAGGCTTCGGGAGAGGTGAACGGCCGTTTCTGACCATTTTCAACCAGATACACCGTCTTTGCACGGCCGCGAATGAGTGTGCCGTATGGATACCATGACGTAAGCGAGTGTGCCTGAAATCCCAGGTGCGCCCGCATTGTCTGCGCCAGTTTGGCCTTCGATTCACCAAAATCGCGTGTGTATAAAACGGTTGGGTATTCAGCTACCCGATACCCCATCCGAATTGCATTGACCAACAGCTCTGTACCGGCCAAAAAACCACTGGACTCAAAAGGTACAGTTTTCACTACTTCTCGTCGGTAAGCCCGGAACAGCGCCGTATATGTGTGGATATGATGATCAGACAAGAAGCGATAAATGACCGAAGCTCCCCGGCTCAATAATAGCCGATAACCGGGTACGCCATCTATATCCCCCTGGGGATGATAGGGGGAGGCTGTCACCATATCTATCTCTTCGGTGAGGAAATCCAGCAACAAGGGAATTTCGGAAAATCGGTAGGTGCCATCACAATCGGTTGTCACCAGTACCTGGCCTCTGGCAGTGGCAAATCCGGTGCGAATAGCTGCCCCCAATCCCCGATTAACCTTATGTTGGACAACGCGAAAGCTCACGTTGGGCGTGTGTAAATTGCCAACGGCCGCTTGTAAGGCTGTCCCCGTCCCATCCGCACTACCATCATCTACAAAGATGACTTCAATCGTCTGAATGGTTATCGGAAAAGGAATTTCTAAACCGATAAGCGTATCAATGACCGGCAAAAATTCCGCTTGTAGTTTGGGTATATTTTCTACTTCGTTATAACAAGGAACAATGATGGAAAGATCTACAGACATAATGCTTATCCTCGCGTTGGGGTTAAATCAAGCTGATGGGCAAACAATTCTTTTCCCTCAACCTGTCCCTTTTTGTTGACACACAACAAATTCTTTTTAATATCATCCTGTACCTGAACAACCAGTTGCAGCGCTTCTAGGCCGTCTACGGCCGTTACCTGCGGCTGCTTCCCGTTCAAAACAGAATCTACAAAATGTTGCATCTCCAACTGCAACGGTTCCGCCATGGGCACATGAATACGTTCCACAATGCTTTCTTGCCGGTATTGATGTCCCTGCAAATCGTGGTTCATATACTCCCCAATCGTACTGCGATGGATAGATAAACTTTTATCCATCAGATTTGCCTCTGTATAAGCTTGCAGCGAAGTGACTTCAATCTGGCGAATTTTTTGCTCGGTCAGGCGGGAGGCGGTCACGGTGACTAAAGGGCCATCGTCAAAACACAAATTCACGGTGGCATGATCAATAGCTCCATTATACGCTGTTAAGCCATGAGCAATCATCGAGGTGGGTGTTTGACCGGCAATATCCAGTACCAGGTCTAAATCATGCACCATCAAATCTAAAATCACATCCACATCTGTATTGCTGCCAGCAAAAGGACTGAGACGGCGGATATTTATTGCCAGTACCGTCATCGTGTCCATGACTCGTTTTAACTCAATGTAGGTAGGGTTAAATCGCTCAATATGCCCCACTTGTATAATCTGCTTGCTGCGTTTGGCTAATTGTGTTAATTGCTCGGCCTGTGCCACTGTTTCGGCAATGGGTTTTTCAATGAATATATGTTTGCCGGCCGCCAAACATTGTACCGCCAGATCGAAATGTGATTGGGTGTTGGTGGCAATACTAACCGCATCTACATGGGGCAGTAAAGCGGCCACAGAATCATAATGGGGAGCATGATATTGGTGAGCAACAGCAGCCCCAACGTTACTGTTCAAATCATGAACACCGGTAAGCTCTACTTTTGGTAAGAGGGAAAAAACACGGCAATGATTACGTCCCATGCGGCCGACGCCAATCACCCCAATATGTACTTCATTCATTTGTCACCAATAAATCCTTATCATTTAGATAATATGCTAGTCAACTAAATAGGAACAGGACTACGGTACTAAAATCCTATAGACCTCAACTTACAGAGGAAATTAAGTTAGTTTAAGCATAAGTTTTATCCTGAAAATGGTTGATTAGCTGTTGTCAGTGGATGGTAGTTTGTATTGTCCACTATCCACTACTTACAGCGAAGGATTAGTCTCCATGCAAGTGAAAATTCATCCAACGGCCGATGTGTCTGAAACGGCCGACCTGGGAACAGGCACATCAGTCTGGCATCAGGCACAGATACGGGAGCGAGCCAAAATTGGCGCAGTGTGCATTATTGGCAAAGGTGTTTATATTGATGCGGCCGTAACCATTGGCAGCCGGGTCAAAATACAAAACTACACCTCGGTTTTTCAGGGCGTTACATTGGAAGATGGTGTTTTTGTGGGGCCGCATGTCTGCTTTACCAACGATTTGTACCCTCGCGCTGTGAATCCAGATGGTTCTTTGAAAGCGGCCGTTGATTGGACAGTGACGCCAACCCTGATAAAAATGGGAGCCTCTATTGGGGCCAATGTGACGATTGTGTGTGGGGTGACAATCGGCCGTTGGGCCATGATTGGCGCGGGTAGTGTGGTGACGCATGATGTACCGGATTATGGGCTGGTGTGGGGAAATCCGGCTCGTTTGCAGGGGTATGTCTGTCCTTGTGGGCAGCGATTATTGGAGAATGGTATGGCCGCGGCTAAATGTTCTGCCTGCGGCCGACAAATTGACTATAACAGATTTGAATCGGGAGCAGATTGAAAATCTGTAGGACAAGACGCCGGTCTTGGATAAACCTGCGGTTTGTTCTGACAAAACAGCATTTTGTCCTACATTTTTAAGGTCGGGAAACCAATGTTACATATTGCCAAACCATTAATTGGTGATGAAGAAAAAGAAGCCGTGTTAGCTGTATTGGATTCAGGGATGTTGGCGCAGGGACCGCAGGTCAAAGCGTTTGAAGAAGCGTTTGCCGACCTGTGTGGCGTTCAAGAAGCAGTGGCCACCAGTTCAGGCACAACCGCTTTGCACACAGCGCTGCTGGCGCACGACATTGGGCCGGGGGATGAAGTTATTACCGCGGCGTTTACTTTTATCGCCTCGGCTAACACCGTTTTGTATACGGGGGCACGGCCGATATTCGTAGATATTGATCCCTATACGTTTAATATGAACCCAGATTTGCTGGCAGCAGTCATGACCAAAAACAGTAAAGCTATTATGCCCGTTCACCTCTATGGATTAAGCTGTGATATGGATCCTATTATGGAATTTGCCGCTCGGCATAACCTGGTTGTTATTGAGGATGCCTGTCAGGCGCATGGAGCCAGCTATAAAGGACGGCCGGCTGGGGGGATGGGCACAGGCACATTTTCCCTGTACCCTACTAAAAATATGACCTCTGGTGAAGGGGGGATGATCACCACAAATGATCCTGAATTTGCCGCACACTGCCGGATCATTCGACAGCATGGCATGAGCCGCCGTTATTATCATGATGAGTTGGGCTTTAACTTCCGCATGACAGATATTCACGCGGCCGTGGGGTTAGCTCAATTGCAAAAGCTGCCTGCCTTTAACCAGGCCAGGCAGCAACATGCAGCCTATTTCAATAAACATTTGCAAGGCGTCATCATACCAACTGTGCCAAATGGGTATGAGCATGTTTTTCATCAATATACGGTGCGAGTTCCAGACGGCCGTCGAGAAGCTCTACAAAATTGGCTGCACACACAAGGAGTGGGCACGGTCGTGTATTATCCCGTTCCCATCCACCAACAAACCTACTACGTCAATGAATTGGGATACAATGTCCGCTTGCCGGAAACAGAAAAAGCAGCTCAGGAAGTCTTGTCCCTGCCCATCCATCCGGCCCTGACAGAAGCAGATTTGGAGCATATTGTGACAGCCGTGAATACATTTATGCTAGAAAAATAAGGCGCCTGGAATACCATGCAACCCTACCCAAAATCATTTACAAAGACAGTTATAGACACATGGGGGGAGGACGGCCGTACATGGCTAATTCATCTCCCCACCATCCTCTCCAAAATTGAAAAACGATGGTCGCTCACCGTGCAAAACCACTTTCCCAACCTTTCCTACAATTATGCTGCCCCGGCTATCCAGGCCGATGGTACAGAAATTGTGTTGAAAGTGGGCATACCCCGCAATGAATTGGGGACGGAAATTGAAGCCCTGCGTCTGTATAACGGCCGAGGTATGGTTCGCTTGTTAGACGCCGATGCCGACGAAGGGGTTTTGCTGCTAGAGAGGTTGCGTCCGGGAACACTTCTCAGTGACACGGCCGAAGATGATGATGAAGTAACACGCATCGCCGCCAATATTATGCGCCAATTATGGCAGATGGTTCCGCCCCAACACAGTTTTCCCTCCGTGGCTGATTGGGGTCAGGGTCTGCATGAGATGCGTGACTACTGTGATGAGTTTTCCGGTGTGTTTCCGCAGAGATTGGTGGATACGGCCGTTGTCCTCTATGACGATCTTCTAGCCTCCAGCGCCACCCCCGTTTTGCTGCATGGCGATTTGCACCATTTCAATATCTTGACGGCCGAACGGCAACCCTGGCTGGCAATTGACCCCAAAGGCGTAGTAGGCGAACCAGCCTATGAAGTGGGCGCTTTGCTGCGTAACCCCGTCCCCGACATCTACACCAGGCCACATTTGAAACGAGTTCAGGCACGACGGTTGGATATTTTGGCCGAAATGTTATCGCTGGATCGGCAGCGGCTGCAAGCATGGAGTATGTCGCAGGCCGTTCTCAGCATCTGGTGGTCATTTGAGGATAATGACGCCGAATGGCAAAAATGGCTGTGCGTAGCTGAGTCATTGATTTAGGTCGTCTCAGCCGCCAACAGACTTGTGAAGTTTTGCAGTCGAGTATGCAATCGCATTTGGTAACAAAACTTCAAAAGTCTTCAGGGGAAGTGAACATTTGTTAGCACAATTTTTTAATTACGATCACGATCTCATCGGTTTGAGGCGAAGCTTCGTTATACGCTGACAATTAGCCTCAATCCTCTTCATTGATTGGATATGGGGTGCGACGGGGGAGGCGTCCCTGTTCTTCTTCTTGTTTGTACACATCCAGCAATACGGCAAATGATTTATGGCGGCGAGCTTCTTCCATTTCGCGCTGACGTCGTTTGAACTCTTCAATCTGGTAGAAAATGTCACTTTGCACAACGGCCGGGAAGGGAACGTCTTCAAACTCGATGTTGCTGTCTACCCCGGCCGTTTCTACTTCTACATAGCCATAATTGAAGATGGTGTGAATGAGACCGGGGGTGAAGGCTTTGACGTTTTGGATATTTGCCAGGGCAGCTCGTTTACTGCTTTCGCCAAAACCAAAGGGCATTCGGTCAATATCAATGATAAGCCGGTCGGTGAGCATGTATACGTCGTTGCGCCAATCTTCAATACGCCACACAATCCAAAAGAGAACGAAGAAGTAGAGAATGCCCATGATAGGGAACAAAATGCGGCTGCTGAGGAGATCCAGACGCACAATGAGGAAGGAGAGCAGGGCGATGATGCCGCTAATAATCAGCGGCCAGACAAGGGCCACAATAGCTACCAGGAAATGCTTGCGGTAGGTGATACTGTTACCTTCTTCAACGCGCCATTGGTAACGGCCGTAAAAACGCTGCCAAAAACCTGGTTTATCTTCTCGTTCAGGTTCTGTTTCTATCTCATCTTCATCGGGTATAAGCTGGTACGGTTGATCAAACTGAAAATAATCCTCAATAGAGCGGCGCACCAAAGTCTGTTCCCGGCTAAAATCTAATGTTCTGACCTGTTGTGTTAATTGGCCTAAGGTATCTGTTACCCGCTGTGGCTTATCAATATTGTCAAACAGAATAATACCAAATTGGGAGGCAGTTGTAATACGCGCCGTACCAAAATTAAACAGATTGGCAATGAGCGACGGTTTATCAACACTCACACTTTGAATCTGGTCAATGCGGGCTACCTTAATATCTACCCGAAAAGTACGCAGGCTAAACTCGCGGTGGATAACCCGCCGGTTGGTCACAATGAAGTAATCATTGCGCCAATCAAAAAAGCGAAAGATAGTCCAAAACAAGAAAAACAGAGCTAACAATCCAGGGCAAGCGGCCCGAAAATTATACAAAAAAGTATCAGGCGCCAGGTTTGATAAGAAAGCAAAGGGGATAAGTGGCAAGATGAGCAGCCCAATTAAAGGTAGCAAAAGACGAACAAATAAGTACCAACTGCTGCGCCGGGAGATGAATTCAATCAACTCATCAGGCAAGATGTTCATGGTGTTACTGCGTCGGTCACGTTTGGCTTTAATCTTTAGAGCTTGTTTGTGAACCTCTTCCGGGAAACCGGCGATGAGGGTATCGGTATCATCGTAGATGGGTGAGAGGCTATCTATAGCCGCATGATTATTGCTGAGGTAATGTAAGAAACGGCGGCCTTTGAAGATGATCAGGCGTATCGGGCGGTCATCCCGTGAAGTAGCTTGTACAGTGGCCGGATGGATGCTGGGTGTAAATAACCAATCCAATCCCAGGTAATCTCCAGGTAGGAAATCGTCAGAACTGGTGACAACGCCTCGTTCTACTGCTTGGGCGTATAGTCGGCCGCTCTTCACAATAAAGAGACAATCAGCCACATCCCGTTGGTAAGCAACAACGGTCCCATCCTGATATTCAAACTCTTCAGCCAGGGTAGCCAGTTCTTCCAGTTCGTCGTCTTCCAAACCTTCAAATAAGGGATGTTGTGCCAGAAAATCAAATTTGGTAATCATTGTTTTCGTTTGACAGGTTTAGTTGTTTGCCCCACCTATCTGATTTGACGATTCATTTTAACATAATCTTATTTTTATGTGAAGCAAAACCCCACTGGTGTGTGCGGAATTCTTATTGAGGAGCAGGGTACGCCCTCGTGCCCGTTCGCACGAGGGCGTGCGAATTTCGCTCTAGTGTCAACAAAACTTCCGCACATCCAAACCGATATTTTCCTTGACATCCTAGAACATCCGTGCTAATATATTTAGCAGACATACAAACCCTCTTCCCTCTTCTCAACATACCCTCTTCCTCCCCCTTTTTGGCGCCGGTAGGCTTGCGACTCTTACCGGCGCCTCCTCTCTTTTTTCCAAAATAAGACAACAACAGAAGAAGGGATAGAAGATTTAGAAGTGGGCCAAGATCAGATTGTGTGGCATGTGGCAAGTTGTTAGGGGAGAAAACTTGCAGGAGTTAGAATGATGCGGAATAAGGGCGTAGTTTATCAGGGTGAACCCAGTTCGCCTGAAGAAATGGATGATAAATATGCACGGGCGCTTTCCCGGTTGAATGTGTCTCGCAAGTTGGTTGCGGGTATTATTCTGCTGGTGGCGCTGGTGGCGTTTGAACTGTTTAATTTTGATACGACGCGGTATGCGTTGCATAATTTGTTGGGGGATGTGAGTTTTGCCGGTTTGAAATGGGCTGCAATTTTGGCCATCGCTTTTTGCGCCATTGATTTTGCCGGTTTGACGCGCTTGTTTACCCCTGAAAAAGGACAAAAGGAACCAACGGCCGTCTGGTACTTAATGGGCGCCTGGTTAATTGGAGCCACGATGAATGCGGTGATGACCTGGTGGGCCATCTCGTTAACGCTGCTGGCGCATGAGTTTGGCAATGAGGTGTTAAGCCGGGAACAGCTTTTGCGCTGGGTGCCATTTTTTGTGGCTGCGCTGGTGTGGCTGACGCGCATTTTGTTTATCGGCGCCTTTTCGGTAGCTGGGGAATATATTTTTGATGTACAGCGTTTACGGCCGTCCACCCCCCGAACAGTAAAACCAAAAGTAACCTCCCCCGCGCCACACCCCGTACACACCCGCCGTCCGGCCATGGCTGCCCGCCCGGCCGAACGGTCTGCACCGGGAAAACGGCCGTCCGCCAAACACCCACCCCGCCCAGCCCCCAGCCAACGCCGTTCGCCTGGGTTACAAACACGCGGCCGTTCCCGGTAGCTGCGGATTGCAGGTCAATGTCATTACGTTAAGATATTAATCGCCACATCCGCCGGGAGATAAATCTCACCGGCTACAAAACAGCGTCCGATGAAATCGAACTTGATACGGCGGAAAAGCCCCATTGATGGGGCACTGTTTCGTAGACTGGCGATTCATCGCCGGTCGGTCTACGGCTGACACCTGGCCGCGGCCGTTGCCCACACGTACAATGATACGCCACCCCCAGTAAAAACTGCTCCCACTCCGCTAACAAAATAGTTCAAGATAATGTTGGATGGATTATGAATATGCTATACTGTGAAGAAAGTAACTGGACCCATAAGGTGATTGATATGTATCAGGTTGAACTAAATGAAGCAGATTCTCACTTGTTGGATTTGATTGAGGCGGCATTAAAAGGCGAAGATGTGTTTATTCGTCGGGATAAAGAATCAATCGTGCAACTTGTTCCCGTCCCCAAAATCAAACACCAACCCAAATTCGGCAGCGCCAAAGGCATGATTGTCATGGCAGATGATTTTGATGACCCTCTTGAAGATTTTGAACCGTACATGCCATGAGATTGTTGTTAGATACCCGCAACAGATGAAACTAAATGGCATCCAGACTTTGCCGATTGGATTCCCTCATGTGGCCCAAGTTGCCAAACTTCCATTTCATCATCGTGATCCGTTTGATCGTTTGTTAATCGTTCAATCCAAGATTGAAAAAATGCCATTGGTCAGTAAAGACCGCGCATTTGCTTTGTATGATGTGACAAGGCTTTGGTGATCCTGTTTATGGAAGGGGCGATTTACAAAATCACCCTACAGGGCTACGAATCAGGTTGACACCCGGCCGTGGCCGCCGGCGCGTCTTTGCCCGCCGGCCGCTGCCCGCACGTACAGCGATACGCCTCCCCAGGGAAATACAACTGCCACTCATCCCAACTGAAATTGCGCGTAGAGGATTGGCAGGCAACATTTATCAGTTCAGCCAT